>JAFSZN010000137.1 GCA_017455665.1 Lentisphaeria bacterium | reverse complement strand
GCAGGGCGCGGAGCCCATCTATTTCCTCGACTACATCGGCATCGGCAAGCTCCGCAGCCCGCTCTACGAAGACGTCCTCGGCGGCATCGCCGACGCCTGCCGCGCCGCGAACTGCGCCGTGCTCGGCGGCGAGACCGCGGAGATGCCCGGCATGTACGGCAACGACTTCGACCTCGTCGGCATCATCACCGGCATCGTCGAGAAGAGCGAGATCATTACCGGCGAGAACATCGCCCCCGGCGACGTCGCGATCGGCCTCGCGTCCAACGGACTCCACACCAACGGATTCAGCCTCGCCCGCAAGCTGCTCTTCGAGGCAAACGGCTACCGCGTCGATTCCAGGCCCGACATGCTCGACGGCGAATCCGTCGGCGAAGCCCTCCTGAAGCCCCACACCTGCTATCTCCCCGCCATCAAGGCCGCCAAGGCCGCGGGCGTCACAATCAACGGCATCGCCCACATCACCGGTGGCGGCCTCATCGACAACGTCCCGCGCATCCTGCCGAAGACCGTCGACGCCGTCTTCCATCCCGAAAAGATCGACAACTACATCCCGATCTTCCAGCTTCTGGTCCAGCTCGGCAACCTCCCCGTGCAGGAAGCCTACCGCGTGTTCAACATGGGCGTCGGCATGGTCTGGTTCGTCCGTCCGGACGCCGTGAAGACCGCCATCGACGCCGCCGAATCCGCCGGCATCCACGCGTTCGTCTGCGGCGAGGTCACCGAAGGCACCGGCAAATCCGTCGTCGCCGGGTAAGCGCGCATGGACACCGAACAGGACAAGACCGGGGCGCGTTCCGAGGAACAGGCCGCGTCTTCCGCCTTCGGGGCGCGCAAGATCCTCCGCCGTCCGAAGGCGGACACGTTCATCGCGCCCGCGCACGGGTTCATCCCCGTCTTCGTGATCCTGGTCCTGTTCCTGCTTGCCGCGATCTTCGTCAAGCCGCTTTTCTTCGGCATCCTCGCCGCCGTCCTGTCGTTCCACTTCGAACAGTTCCTCGAACGCCGTTTCTTCGGGACCAAGTTCATGCTCGGGCTGCATGCCTTCCTCGTGAAGCTCAACGCCCCGTTCACCGCCTTCCGCAGGCGCATCACGCGCCGTTTCAGCGACGAACCGGGACAGGCGTTCGAGCCCGAGGCTGAGGCGGGACCCGCCCCGGAACAGCCCGGCAGGCTCCCCGAGCCGGAACGCCGCCGCATCGCGACGCAGGCGTCCGCCCTGACGGTCATCTTCGTCGTGATCGTGACCGTGGTGCTTTCCTGGACGCTCGTTCACTTCATCAGCCCGTTCGCCGCCATGTCCGGCGATTCCCTGTCCCGGTGGGCGCAGAACAACCACGCGGTCGAGAAGCTGGAGCAGAAGCTCGGCGAACTGCTGGACCGCCTCGACCCGCCCTCGAAAGAGGAGGAGGGCCTGAACGTCCGCGAACGCCTGCGGAACCGGATCGACGAGGCGATGGCGGCGCACAACATCGACGTGGCGAAGTTCACGCTCCGGGCGGGCAACGAGCTGGTCAAAAACGCGTTCCACATCACCGCGTGGGCGGGCACGTTCGCGTTCGACCTCGTGATGTTCCTGTTCTTCTACTACTATTTCCTGCTCAAAATGGCGGTCTTCGCCGCCGGGCGCGCGGACTTCGGGCAGAACCTCGGCGAATGGACCGTGAGCAGCATCTACGAAAGCGGCTGGCTCCCGGACGCCTCCGAGCACGAACGCCGCGGCGCCGCGCACATCATCGACCACATCTACAAGATGTTCCGGGCGTGGCTGGTCGGCTATTTCTGGATCATCGTGCTGGAAACGATCCTGTACGCGCTGATCTTCATCCCGTTCAACGTCCCGTTCTGGCCCGTCCTCGCGCTCATCGCCGGCTCCACGATCCTGCTGCCGTTCCTCGGACCCGTGCTCGCCGCCATCCTGTCCGTCGTCGTGACCGTCATCTTCGCGCAGGGCGGCATCGTGATGCCCGTCATCGGCATCGGCATCGCGTATCTGCTGATCCACGTGATCCTGGAGCAGCTCCTGCTGTATCCCGTGCTGGTCGGCGAGGCGATCGGACTGACGCTCGTGGAAACGATCATCGTGGTCCTGCTCGGCGCGGTCGTCGCGGGCATCTCCGGCATGATCCTCGCCGTGCCCGCCGCCGCGCTCCTGAAGCTCCTCGTCCCGCTCTTCTACCAGACGCTGAACGCGCGCAGACGCCGCAAGGCGGCGCAGGCGCAGGACAGCGCGGACTCCGGCGCGTGAAACCCGGCGAACAGTTCACCTGCCCCGCCTGCGGCTTCACGGCGTTCGCGAAGCTTGAGAAGATCCTTGACGGCTGGGACGTGAAGGGCGAACACTTCGTCTGCTCCGTCTGCGGCGCGGACGCGGGCGCACCCGACGCTCCGAAGTCCGAAGACGCTGCTTCGGTCTCCGCCGGACGCAAGGCGCTGGACGCGCTGTTCGGCAACGATGAATCCGCCGAAAAAAAGACCTCGATTCTGGATATGGATACCCCGTCGGAACACCGTTTCTGCCGGGACTGCGCCCATTCGCTCGTGAACGCCTTCGCCGTGATCTGCACGCGCAAGCATTGTGAGGTGCAGCCGATGGACGACTGCCCGGACTACGAAAAACGCCCGGACCAGCCCCCTCCCTCCTCGAAATCCATTTTGGATTTCGGAAAATAAAAGTCGTCGGACGTTGTACTTTTGACCGTTCGTAAACGGTCTGAATGCTTTGTTTCTCCTGTGCCGTCGCGAAGCACGGCACTGCCGAGGCAACGCCTCCCTCAGCGCAGTTTCATCGTCGCGGCGCCGGCGAGCGCGAAGAGCCCGGCGAGGATCCAGAACCGCGTCACGATCTGCGTTTCCGTCCAGCCGAGCTGTTCGAAATGGTGATGGATCGGGGTGCATTTGAAGACGCGCTTCCCGGTCAGCCTGAACACTGGGACCTGGATCATGACGGATGCGATCTCCATCACGAAGACGCCGCCCACGAGGATGAGCAGGAGTTCCTGGTTCACGAGGATGGAGATGAACCCGATGATGCCGCCGAGCGCGAGGCTGCCGGTGTCGCCCATGAACATGGACGCGGGCTTGCAGTTGTGCCACAGGAACCCGACGCACGCCCCGATGATCGCGGCGGCGAACACGACGATCTCGGCGCCGTTGCGGATGAACGGCAGGTCCAGGTGCGAGGCGAAGATCGAGTTCGTGCACAGATACGCGATCAGCGCGTACGTCATCATGCACCAGATCGTGCAGCCCGTCGCGAGGCCGTCCTTCCCGTCCGTCAGGTTCACGGCGTTGGACGTGCCGACCAGCACGAACACGGCGAACGCGACCGCCACGGGGTAGGGCATGGTCCAGACCGGCTCCTTGACGAACGGCACGTAGAGCTGGCAGAACGTCTTCGCGATCTCGGGCGTGAGGTGGGAATAGATGAGGATCGCCATGAGGGAGACGGCGAACTGGCACACGAGCTTGTACTTGGCGGACACGCCGTCCTTCTTGCTCCTGATCTTCGTGAAGTCGTCGATGAACCCGATGGCGCTGAACGCCGCGAGCGTGCACAGGAAGAGCAGGAGCAGGCGGTTCGTGAGGTCGCCCCACAGCAGAGTCGCCAGAATGATGCTCGCCACCACCAGCAGCCCGCCCATGCTCGGCGTCCTGTCCTTCGAGTGGTCCACGAACTTTTCGTCCACGATCCCCTCCAGGCGCGGCGGCGCGACGGCTTTCTTCAGCAGGCGGACCGTCAGCGGGCCGAGCAGGATGCCCAGCAGCGTGGCGGTGACGAGCGCGGCGGCGGCGCGGAAGGTGAAGTAGTTGAACAGGCGGAGGGGGGTCTTTTCGAAGTCGGGTACGAGGGAGACGAGATAATAGAGCATGGCGGCGCGGATGGGGGTGGTGGGATTGTTTTTTTTGAAAAAAACAGGGTGCTTGATTTTCTGCGGATTATTATACATCATCTTCGCCAAAAAGCAAGCGCATTTTCCCGTCATTCCGCCCTTTTTTTCGGGTTCCGCCGTGCCTTTCCGCCATTTGCTTTTCCGCCAAGCGGTGCTATGTTAATCCCACAGGGAGGGGATGTCCGTATTCGACCGTATCCACGGGACCCTTTCCACACATAGAAACAAACATAACCGGGAGGGGTATCTCATGGGAGAACAATCGAAGAAACTTGGCGTGATGATGCTGGCGGCTCTGGTCGTCAGCGCCATGGTGGGCGGCGGCATATTCAGCCTGCCGCAGAACATGTCGCAGGGGGCGGGGGCGGGAGCCGTGCTGATCGCGTGGATCATCACCGGCGTCGGCATCTTTTTCCTCGCGAACACGTTCCGGATCCTCGCCGACGCGCGTCCGGACGCCACGACCGGCATCTACGCCTACGCCCGCCTCGGGTTCGGCAGGTTCGCCGGATTCCAGATGGCGTGGTGCTACTGGCTCTGCAACGTCTTCGGGAACGTGGCGTACGCGGTTCTGCTGATGGACGCGCTGGACTACTTCTTTCCGGGCTGGTTCACGCACGGCAACAACATCCCGTCGATCATCGGCGGATCCTGCGTGATCTGGCTCATGAACTTCCTCGTGCTGCGCGGCGTGAAGCAGGCGGCGTTCCTGAACGTGGTCGGCACGATCTGCAAGCTCGTCCCGATCGTGCTGTTCATCCTCGTGATGCTGTTCGTCTTCCGCTTCGACACGTTCAAAACCGACTTCTGGGGGCGCGCGTTCTCGAAGGCGCTTGCGGACAAGCCGCTGGGCGGGATCATGCCGCAGATCAAGTCGACCATGCTGGTCACGCTGTGGGCGTTCATCGGCATCGAGGGCGCCGTGGTGATCTCCGGGCGCGCGAAAAGCCAGCGCGACGTCGGGCGGGCGACCGTGCTCGGCTTCTTCGCCTGCCTCACGATCTATTTCCTGCTCTCCATGCTGCCGTTCGGATACATGTCGCAGGGCCACCTCGCCGTGCTGGAGAATCCGTCGACCGCGCCGATCCTGGCGAAGATCGTCGGCCCGTGGGGCGGCTGGGTGATGAACCTCGGCGTGATCGTCGCGCTCCTGACGAGCTGGCTGGCGTTCACGATCATGATCGCGCAGATCCCGTACGCCGCCGCGCTCGACGGCACGTTCCCGCGGTTCTTCAAACACGCAAACGCACACGAAAGCCCGTCCGCCTCGCTCTGGGTCACCAGCGGCCTCATGCAGCTCACCATGATCTTCGTCTACTTCGAGAACAACGCGTGGAACACGATGCTCTCGGTCACGTCCGTGATGATCCTGCCTCCCTACCTCGCCTGCACGGCGTACCTGTGGAAACTCTGCGCGACCGGGGAATACCCGGACAGCCTGCCCGTGAAACGCCCCTTCGCGATGCTCTGCGGCGTCGCCGGCACGCTGTACGCGCTCTGGATGATCTACGCCGCCGGGCTCACCTACCTGCTGATGGCGTTCTGTTTCCTCGTGATCGGCATCCCGGTGTACATCCGCGCCTGCGCCCAGGCACGCGAGGACGCCTCCGACCGCGCGCTGAAGGAAAAACCGTCGTTCACGCCGACGGAGGCCATGTGCGCGATCGCGATGGTCGTCGTCGCGATCATCGCCGTCGTGCTCGCCGCGACCGGAAAGATCAAACTCTGACACTTGCGTTTCCAAACGGAAAAAGGAGGGTACATATTATGAATACGTCCGAACTGCAGCTCAGGCAAGTCCTCGTCGTCGAGGACATCCAGTCCGAAAACAACCTCGCCATGCACAACGCCGTCGAACGCCTCGCCGAATCGCTCGCCGACCGGAGCATCGCCGTCCAGTTCGCGCAGAGCGTGTGCGAGGCGTTCCCGATCGCCGCCACGAACATGGACCTCGACGCGTTTCTCGTCGCCACCGACATGGAGTTCGGGAAGAACGCCGAACGCCGCACGCTCGATTTTCTGAAGCACGTCCGCGAACGCCAGGCGGGCGTCCCGGTCTTCCTGCTCGCCGACCGCGCCGCGACCAGCCGCAACCTCAGCGAATCCCTGATGGCGCTCGCCAACGAGTTCGTCTGGATCTTCGAGGACAGCCCGCGGTTCATCGCCGGGCGCATCGAAGCCGCCATACGCCGCTGGCGCGGCAACCTGCTCCCGCCGCTCATGCAGGCGATCTGGGATTACAACGAGTCCAGCCACGAATACTCCTGGGCGGCGCCCGGCCACCAGGGCGGCGTCGGCTTCACCAAGTCGCCCGAGGGCAAGAAGTTCTTCGATTTCTACGGCGAAAACCTCTTCCGCACGGACACCGGCATCGAACGCGGCAGCATCGGGTCCCTGCTTGACCACGAGGGCGCGTTCAAGAAGAGCGAGGCGCTCGCCGCGAAGACGTTCGGCGCGCACCGGTCGTACTCCGTGGTCGTCGGCACCTCCGGCAGCAACCGCACCGTGATCCAGGGCGTGCTGACCGACGCCGACGTGGCGGTCTGCGACCGCAACTGCCACAAGTCCATCGAACAGGGCCTCATCATCACCGGAGCCGCCCCGGTCTACATGGTCCCGACCCGCAACCGCTACGGCATCATCGGCCCGATCCGCCGTCCGGAGATGACGCCCGAGGCGATCCGCGCGAAGATCGCCGCCAGCCCCATCGCGCCGAAGGGCGCGCGCCCCGCCTACGCGGTCGTCACGAACTGCACCTACGACGGCCTGTGCTACAACAGCGCGAAGGTCGAGGCGGAGCTCGACAAGTCGGTCGACGTGATCCACATGGACGAGGCGTGGTACGGCTACGCGCGCTTCAACCCGATGTACGCGGACCACTTCGCCATGCGCGGCGATCCCGCCGGGCACAAGGGCGCGACCGTGTTCGCCACGCACTCCACGCACAAGCTCCTGAACGCCCTCTCGCAGGCGTCTTACATCCACGTCCGCGAGGGACGCCGCCCCGTCCCGTTCGAACGCTTCAACCAGGCGTACATGCTCCACGCCACCACCTCGCCGCTCTACGCCATCTGCGCCTCGAACGACATCTCCGCCGCCATGATGGCGCGCTGCGGACGCTCGCTCACGCAGGAGGTCATTGAGGAGGCGGTCGACTTCCGGCAGGCGCTCGCGCGCATCTGCCGCCAGGCGGAAAAGGACGGGAGCTGGTTCTTCAAGCCCTGGAACGCCGACACGGTCTCGGAGCCGAAGACCGGGCGCGCGTACGCGTTCGCCGACGCGCCGCGTTCGCTCCTCACGACCGACCAGCGCTGCTGGCGCATCGAGGAGGGCACGGCGTGGCACGGGTTCTCCGGCCTGGAGGAAAACTGGGTCATGCTCGACCCCATCAAAGTCAGCATCCTCACGCCGGGCATGGGCGACGACGGCACGGTCCAGCCGAACGGCGTCCCGGCGGCGCTTGTGTCATACTACCTGTACCGCGAGGGCATCGTACCCACGCGTACCACAGACTTCCAGATCATGTTCCTCTTCTCCATGGGCATCACGAAGGGCAAATGGGGCACGCTCCTGAACACGCTCCTGAACTTCAAACGGCTGTATGAGGCGAACGCGCCCGTCGCCGAGGTCTTCCCCGAGCTTGCCGCCGCTCATCCCGCGCACTACGGAAAGGACGGCGTACGCACCCTCTCCGAACGCATGTTCCGCTACATCCGCGAGAAGACGCCCGAGGCCATGCTCGACCGCGCGTTCAACGAGCTTCCGCGCCAGAAGCTCACGCCGCGCGAAGCCTACCGGCATATCGTGACCGGAAACGTGGAGATGGTCCCGTCGAACAGCCTCGCGGGCCGCGTCGCCGCGAACGCCGTGATCCCGTATCCGCCGGGGATCCCGATGCTCATGTCCGGCGAGGTCTTCGGCGACGGAAACTGCCCGCAGATCCAGTACCTGCGCCAGCTCGAAACGTGGGACGCCGAGTTCCCCGGATTCGAACACGTCACCGAGGGCGCCGAAAGCGTCGGCGGCGTGTACCACGTGATGTGCGTGAAGGAGAAAAACTGAACGGGTAATTATCTGGATGCGCCGTCGGAGTCTGTTTCCGGCGGCGCGTCCTTTTCAACAAGTTCGAGGCGCACGACCGCTTCCGCGGGAAAGACTTCCCCCTGATATGCCGTGCGTCCGTAGTCACGGTGGAAATCGACCGCCAGTCCGGCATGGTCCGGCGCGAGCCCCGGGAACGAGAACGTGAACGTCAGGTCCTCCGGCACGGGGAAGGGGCCGAGGCGGACCGGGATGAGCGGCAGACAGTACAGATCGTGCGGCGCGAGGGAAACGGTTTCGCGTTTGCCGTTGCAGACGACCTCGATTTTTCGAGGCTGTTCCGTGAAAAATGACACCGTCACGTATGCGTTCGCGTATTTGCGCAGGTCTATGCCGTGTGCGGAGAACGTCTTGGAGAACGTCACACCGCCGTCGAGCTTCGCCGCCGCCCAGCCGTCGAGGTAGTTCGGGCCGTTGTCGTGCGCCAGCAGCATTGACGCCGTTTCAAGCCGCACGCCGTCCGGCCGCGTCAGTTTCGTCAGGCCGGCTTCATACGAATACCTGTAAACCGGATAGAAAAACACCGTGAAACAAATGCCCGCGAGCAGAGCCGGACAGAACCGCAGCAGAATCCGGCGTCTGTTCCCGCGTCCGCCGAATATTGCCCGGATGTAGTCCATGACGAACAGCGCCGCGCCGACTGCGAAGAACGGGATGGCGGGCACCCGGAACCGCGCCAGCACGTAAAATGCCACGGTGGCGAGCGCGTACAGGAAGAGGAACAGATAAAGCAGAAGGCGTCCGGGATGATTTTTCAGGCGGAGGAAATACAGGAAGAACCCGGCGAGCGCGAGGGCGATGACAAACCCGGTATGAACGAAGCCGAACAGGCGGAATACGCCGCTTTCCTTTGCGTTCACGCCGAGCTGGATGTTGTTCGGGATCTCGCCCGAATCGAAGAACAGGAAGAATTTCTCCGCCTGGAGCTGAAGGAACGCCGTCGGCTCGGCGCGGAACCAGTCGAAGATGCGGCGCGGAATGGAATATTCGGATTCGTGCGCCATCCATTCGTCGTAGGTCGGCGGATACGGGACCGGGAGGCCGCCGGGAGGGGATTCCGGGTTGTTGCCGAGCGTGAGGACCGCGGGCCCGGCGGTCGAGGGGCCGGACAGCGAATGCGTCGCAAGGGTGTTTTTGACGGCGAAAGGTGCCTGGGGCAACAGGATTGCGGCAAGGCAGAGAACCGCCGCCAGAACGGCCTTGCGGCGCGTGGAAAAGCGTTTTCTGCGCAGAGCCGTCCAGTACGCGAATCCCAGCACGGGCAGGAAACACCAGGCGTTGCCGCGCGACAGGATCGCGAACGACAGGACCAGGCCCGCCGCCGCGAAGAATCCGGCGCGTCCGGTTTTCATCGCGCGCAGCGTGAAATACAGCAGCAACATGAACCACATCGCCTGCTGGACCTCGATCAGCGCATACGGCACGTAGAAAAACAGCATCGTGGAGAACGCGCACAGAGCCGCTGCCAGAAGTCCGGTCATGCGCGAACGGAGCATCGCACCGGTGAGCCCGGCGAACCACACGATGATGCCGACGCAGACCGACTGCGCGATGCCGACGCTCAGGTATTCGGACCGGAGCAGGAATTTCACCGCAGGGAGGAAGACCGAATAATAAAACGGCTGGTAGACGAACTCCGCCGGGAAAACGCCGTTCAGGATGCCGCGGGACAGCGCGTGGTATGTCGCCATGTCCGTGACGTCCGGCGGATTGTATGCGAAGGGATCGGTATGGACGACCTCGACCGACATGACGATGCGGAGCACGACGGAGGTCAATGCGAGCAGCGCCAGTATGACCGGGAAATACAGGGGGTTCCGGCGGCGCATGGCTGCCGTGCCGGAGTTCAAAGCGGAGGCGGCTTTTGCCTTCGGCTTCATGCGCCGGATCCCTCGCGGCGGAGTTTCAGCAGCGTGCGGCAGAGTTCCAGGTCGGGACGGTACGTGATCTTCGGATTCGGGAATTCGTGTTCGACCGGGAACACGCGGACCGGGGCGAAGCGTTCCATGACCTGCGCGTCGTCGGTGAAAAGTTCGCCGGATGCGGCGGCGCGGCGGTAGGCGTCCAGGAGTGCATCGAACCGGAAGACCTGCGGCGTTTCGGCGGTGCGGAGCTCGTCGCGCGGGACGGTTTCGCCGAGGAATCCGTCCGGGGTGATGCGTTTCACGGTTTCGGCGACTTTGCGGCACGCCATCGCGCCGCCGTGTTTCCGGGCGGCGTCCAGGCACGCCAGCAGGAGTTCCGGCGTGAGCATGGGGCGTCCGGCGTCGTGGACAGCTGCGAGCCGGAACCGCGCTTCGCTGAGCTTCGCGGCGGCTTCGAGGGCGTTCAGGACGGACAGCGTACGGGTCGCGCCGCCGTGCGTGAAATGAAGCGGAATGTCAGGGAAATATGTTTCCGCCGCAGCACGGAAATCCGCCTCGGCGTTCGCCGGGACGGACAGGATGATCGAGCCGGGCGCGAGCACGGACGCGGCGGTACGGACGGCGTGCAGGAAGACCGGGATGCCGTCGAGTTCCGCGAAGAGCTTGGAGCCGCCGCCGAACCGGGTGGAAGCTCCGCCCGCCGCCATCACAAACACGGTGTCTGAAACAGGATTCATAATTCTTCGCTCCTTGGCCGTTTGCCGGTTTATCGTTCGGCCGGGTATTTCGCGCGACGGCCGATCGCGATGTCCAGGATCGCTTTCACATTGGACAGAGGCACACGGATCGCGGATCCGAGCCATTCGTCCGGATACAGTCCCGACGGTATTCCCGCCTCGAATCCGATGGTCGAAACGCCGTGATGGTCCGCCAGATACAATGCGCGTTCGAGGTGGCCGCGCTGGGAGATCGTGATGAACCCGTCGCAGCCGAAGACATCGCGCATACGAAGGATGGAATCAAGCGTGCGAAGCCCCTTGCTGTCGCCGATGATGGCGTCTTCCGGAACGCCCAGGGCGATCAGCGCCTGCGTCATGGCGGCGATTTCATCGTAGAACTCTTCCGGACGGTTCGCGCCGGACACGACCAGCATCTTTACCTTGCCTGCGTGATAAAGATCAGCCGCGGCCTGAAGCCGTCCCGCGAGTACGGGGCTGGGGCGCCCGTTGGAGTATTCCGAGGTGCCGAGAACCATCCCGACCTCGCAGGGCGGGATATCGTTCACGGATGAATAGATGCGCGCCGAAGTTTTCCCGACCAGCCAGTTCGCGGTCAGGACTGCCTCCAGCGCGGCGATCAGGGCCGCCGCCGCCCAGAAGAGAATGACTCTCCTGATGCGGCTGATGCGGCGGACACGGTTCATACCGGTTTCAGGTTGTACTTGGCGGCCATGCGTTCCAGCGCGGCGACCTGTTTCTCGCTGAGGACCTTGCCGGAAGCGTGCTGCTTGGCGAGCGAGGCGATGAAGTCGCGGTCGCTGAACGTGCGTCCGCGGCGGACCGTGGGCTCGTTCCAGCTCTCAAACGACTTGAACGCGTTCAGGAGGGCGTCGATCTGTGCCTTCGCGGCGGGATTCTGTTCCGGGGCGGGCGCCGCGACGGCGAGATCGCCTTCGGGGAACTGCCCCGGGTATTTGCGGATGACACGCGTGAGCGCGGCGATCTGCTTGGCGCTGAGCGTCTTGCCTGCCTTGTACTGCTTGCGGAGGGATTCCACGAACGCGGCATCGTCGTACACGCGGCCGCGGATGCGCTCCGCCTTGTTCCATTTGACCTTTTCCGCCGCCTGGAAAACGGCTTCCAGACGCGGATCGGCTTCGAACTTCGGCGTTTCGACCTGGACCGCCTGGCGTTCCCGGATCGTCTGCAGATGGGCGTTCAGTTTCGCCTGCGCTTCATTGAGTTCGCCGGTGAATCCGTACTTCTCGGCGGCTTCCTCCAGGCCGGGAAGCCTGTCGCGGTATTTCGCCGCGATGGAGAGGAGGGCGTTCCACTGCTTGACCGTGACCGGGACGCCGGACTGTTTCTTGGTGACGACCGAGTTGAAGAAGGTCTTTTCGTTGAACGGGCGTTTCGCGCCGGGCTGCGCGACGGGCTTTTCCCAGCCCTGGAAACCGGCGAGGATGCCGATGAGCGCGGCGGCCTTGCCGTCGTCCGGGGCATCGGCGAACTTCGCGTCCTTGAGCCATTCGGAGAACACGCCGTAGAAGTCGCGGAGCATGGCGGTCCATTCGACCTCGCCGTCCTCGACGTTGTCGAGCTTCTTTTCCATGTCGGCGGTGAATCCGACCTGGAAGAGCTCGGGCAGCGACTTCACGAGGTAGTCGTTCACGCGGAATCCGAGTTCGGTCGGGATGAGCTTGCCTTTTTCGCGGTTCACGTACTTGCGGACCTGGATCGTGTTCACGATCGTGGCGTACGTGGATGGACGGCCGATGCCGTTGGATTCGAGTTCCTTGATGAGCGTGGCTTCGGAGTAGCGCGGAGCCGGCTCGGTGAATTTCTGTTCGGGCTTGCATCCCGCGAGATCGCATTTCGTGCCGGTGCGGAGCATGCCGAGGAGTTCCGGATCGGGCGCGGACTCGTCCTGGTCGTCTTCCGTCGTGTGCGTTTCGTCCTTGACGTTGTAGACGGCGAGGAATCCGGGGAACTTGGTCACGGTCGCGGATGAGCGGAACGAGAAGACGTGCGGCGCGGACGCGGCGTTTTCGACCGTGACGGTGGTCGTTTCGAGCAGCGCCGGGTTCATCTGGCACGCCACGAAGCGCCGCCAGATCAGCGTGTAGAGTTTGAGCTGGGCGGGGTTCAGGAACGGGCGGAGCTTGTCCGGGGTCAGGTTGACGTCGGTCGGACGGATCGCCTCGTGCGCCGCCTGCGCGTTCGCCTTGGATTTGTAGATGTTGGGCTTCGGCGGGACGTAGTCCGGTCCGAATGTCGCTTCAATGTAGGCGCGGCAAGCGTTCTGCGCCTCGATCGCGATGTTCACGGCGTCGGTTCTCATGTAGGTGATGAGGCCGACGGGGCCGTTGTCGAGCGTGATGCCTTCATAAAGCTGCTGGGCGGTCTGCATGGTCTGGTTCGCGGTGAACCCCATGGCGGAGCTGGCGGCCTGCTGGAGCGTGCTGGTGATGAACGGCGGCGGAGCGAACTTGCGGCGGGGCGAGGTCTCCAGGTCGGCGATATGCCACGCGGACGCGTCGTCGATGAGCTTGCGCAGGGCTTCCGCCTGTTCCTTGTTCGGCACGTCGGCGTTCCTGCCGTCGACCTTCGCGAGTTTCGCGCGGAAGGAACGGCCGGGGGCGCTTTCCGGATGGAACAGCGCCTCGAAGATCCAGTATTCCTTCGGGATGAACGCCAGGATCTCGCGTTCGCGTTCGCACACCAGGCGGAGCGCCACGGACTGCACGCGTCCGGCGCTGATGCCGCGTTCGATGCGCGACCACAGCAACGGGCTGATCTGGTAGCCGACGATGCGGTCGAGTACGCGGCGCGCCTGCTGGGCGTCCACGCGGTTCATGTCGATCTCGCCGGGCGACTGGAATGCGCGGTTGATGGCGCTGCGCGTGATCTCGTGGAAGGAGACGCGGTGGAAATGCGCCTTCTTGTTGATCTTCCGCAGGACTTCCTGCAGGTGCCACGCGATGGCTTCCCCTTCGCGGTCAGGGTCCGACGCCAAATAGATGTCGACCGCGTTTTTCGCGGCGGTCTTGAGTTCGCCGAGGTTGTGGCCGCGCGCCTTGCTCTCCTCGTACTGCGGCGCGAAGTTGTGTTCGATGTCCACGCCGAACGAGTTTTCGGGCAGGTCGCGGATATGGCCCATTGATGCCTTGATGATGTATTCGGACGGCAGGATGCGCCCGATCGTGCGCGCTTTCGCGGGGGATTCCACGATAACCAGTTGTTTGCTCATGCTGTATACTCCGGGAAACGCCGGGGATCCGCGCGGTTTTTCCACTTTCCGCTCCGGTCCCGGCAGGGTTGTTTTCGCTTATTCTATTAATATAGCGACAAACCCCGCGAATGTCAAGCGCAAAGAATAAAAGAAGTTTTGTTTTTATAATAGGAAAAAGCGCGGAGCTATAAGCTCCGGGAGGACAAGTCCTCCACTGCAGCAGTGCCGGGCTGACGCTCCGGCACACACGGTGTGTGTCGAATAGTGCGCGGCTGTCGCTCGCGCACGAAAAGATACAAAGCAAATATGTTTTAAGGCAGGCGCAGGCAGACGGTCTGGCGAAGGCAGAAACCGAGCAGGAGCGCGCCGAGCCCGAACCAGCAGAAATACGGGTAGAGTTCGCGCCAGTTTACCACGACGGGCTGCTCCACGCTCGTTTTTTCGAGCTTGTTGATCTCGTCCATCGCCTGTGCCATGCCCTTCGCGTCGGCGGCGCGGTAGTAACGGCCCCCGGTCATGTCCGCGAGCTCGCGCAGCAGCGGCTCGTCGAATTCGTCCGGGTAGTTCTGGAGGATGACGCCGCCGAGCAGGCTCTGCATGGGGATGCGTGCGCGGCGGGACCCGATGCCGACCGTGTAGATGGTGATGTCGAACGTGTCGGCGAGCTTGCCGGCGTCGCGCGGCGAGATTTGCCCGTTGACCGTGTTCGAGCCGTCGGTGAAGAGCACCAGGATGCGGCTTTTCGCGTCGGAGTTCTTCAGGCGTTTCACGGCGCTGGCGATCGGTCCCGCGATCCCGGTCCCGTCGCCGATCTGGCGCGAGGAAAGGCGTTCCAGGTTGGCGAGCAGGAACGCATGGTCGAGCGTGGGCGGGCACACCACGTAGGGCATGCTGGCGAACACGATGAGGCCGATGCGGTCGTTCGGGCGTTCCTCGATGAACCGGGCGATCTCTTCCTTGGCGGTCTCGACGCGGTTTTTGAGCGTGCCGCGCTGGATCAGGTTGATGACCTGGGTGTCGGTAAGATGGTCCGCGGGCGGGTCGTATGCCTCCATGCTGGGCGACAGGTCGAACGCGATCATGATGTCGATGCCGTCCGCCTTCGAGCGGATTTCCTCGATCCCCTCGCGGGGCTGCGCCAGCGCCACGATCATGGCGGCGCCGCCGAGCGCGAAGAGCACGAACGGGATCAGCTTGCGCCAGTTCACGCGGCGGCTTTTTTTGCCCGCGGCGCGGCGGAACGGCGCCAGGCCGGGGACGCGGATCGACGGCGCGTGAAGCGTCCAGGCGAACCACAGCACCGCGGCGTACGGGATGAACAGCAGAAGCAGCCAGGGATATTCAAGTTTCATTTGCGTCCTCCCTTCGGATCGTTCGTCAGGTCGTCCTCGCGCGGGATCGTGCCGGAGACGAGCTCCTCCGCCTTTTCGGACGCCTGTTCGAAGAGGTGCGGATCGGCGGGCATGCGCGCGAACTTCACCATGTCGGCGGATGCGAGGAACGAACGCAGGAACTTGCGGTCCTTGTCCTCCAGCAGGCGGTCGTTATGCTCCAGGTCCGCCAGAAATTCCGCCGTGGTCTGGCGTTCGGCGCGCAGACGGAACCGCGCCTCAAGGTAATGCCGGACGACGTCGGTGAGTCCGGCGATGGCGGATTCGGGCGAGGAAGCGCCGCCCCGGACCTGTTCGCGGAGCGCCTGAATGGCGTCCAGCGCGAGCTCCCAGACGGTCTTGATGTGTTTCGCGGCCTCGCGTTTCTTGTGTGCCAGAAGCGCCCAGACCGCCAGCGAAACGAGGATGACGGCAGCCGCGACGATGCCCGCGGCCAGCCACGACATCCTTCTGTCGCGCACGTCGATGCGCGGCGCGAGCGAAAGCTCCGTGCCGTTGTCGTCCAGCGGCAGCGCCAGGTCGGCGACCTTCAATTCGGGCAGGGGCGTTTCGATGCTCTTTCCGGCGAAAAACTCCGCCAAAACCGAGCCGCCGCCGGATTCTCCGCCTCGGTACGCCTGAAGCGGGATCACGAGCGTCCAGTCAGAGTATCCCCAGCGGATGCGCGAACGGTGAAACGCCGGATCCGAGGTGAGCTGGAGGTTTTTGCCGGGTTCGGCGGCGGCGAGCTTGAACGAGTCGGACCACGGCAGGCGGTATTTCAGGACCGCGTTGAAGCGCATCCCGATGGCGGGTTCCCTGCCCTCGAACTCGTAAACCGGTTCGCCGAGCAGGACCGGATCGGCGGCCTCCTTCGCGGACATGTGCCAGCGGACCGCGACCGCCGCGCCGGCGGCGATCAGGATCAGCAGGACGCCGCCGAGGATGGCGGGGAGCATCCGGAACCACGTCTTTTCAATCAATTTTGACTTCATAATCGGGTATCAGCCTCTGGATTTGCGTTTGCCGCGCTTCTGGAAGAATCCCATCAGCGGCTTTACGATGTCGCCCGTGCACGGCAGTTCGATCAGGTCGACTTTCGCCTGGCGGCAGTTCTCCTCCAGCTGGCGATCGAAGAGCTCCTGCGCGGCGGCGTAGCGCGCGGCGGCCATTCTGCTGCCGGGAAACGCGAAGGTCGCGCCGGTTTCGGCGTCCTCGAGTTCGAGCGCGGCGGCCGTCGGCAGGGCGGTCTCCAGCGAGTCCACCACGCGGATCGCCGCCAGGTCGTGCCTGCGGTTCAGGATCCGCAGCGGCTTCCAGAAATCCCCCTCGTCCATGAAGTCGCTGATGAGGAAGATCACGGTCTTCTTTTTCAGCGTGCGGCTGAGCGATTCCAGCGCGGCGGCGATGTTCGTGCCGCGTCCGCGCGGATGCGTCGCCACCAGGTCGCGGATCACGCGCATCACGTGGGCGCGCCCCGAACGTGGCGGGATATAGGATTCCACGCGGTCGGAGAAGAGCAGCAGCCCGACCTTGTCGTTGTTGCGGATGGCGCTGAACGCGAGGAGCGCGGCGGTCTCCGCCATCTTGTCGCGCTTGTCGTCCTCGGCGGACCCGAAGAGCGTGGAGGACGAGATGTCGACCGCGATGATCACGGTCAGCTCGCGTTCCTCGACATATTTCTTGATGTGCGCGACGCCCGTGCGGGCGGTGACGTTCCAGTCGATGTCGCGGACGTCGTCGCCCTCGGTGTACGTGCGGACCTCGCTGAACTCGATGCCGCGTCCGCGGTACACGCTCCGGTACGCGCCGCCAGTCATCTCCTCGACGACTTTGCGCGTTTTGATCTCGATTTTCCGGATCCTGGCGAGCAGGTCTCTGGTCAACATGGGGTGAACCTCGCTGAATTGCTGTGAATCTGCGACGGGAAAACGGTCTGCGGACAGGCGAAGACTACGGCGTGCGGAGCTCGTTCAGGATGCGTTCGATGATGCTGTCGGCGTCGAGCCCTTCCGCCTCCGCCTCGTAACTGAGGATCAGACGGTGGCGCAGCACGTCCGGCGCGAGCGCCTTCACGTCCTGCGGGATCACGTAGGCGCGTCCCTCCAGGAACGCCGCCCCCTTCGCCGCGAGGGCGAGCGCGATGCCGGCACGCGGGGACGCGCCGAACTGCACCAGCTCGGCGAGGTCGCCCAGCTTCACGCCGTTCTGGCGGCTGGAAAGCTCGGCATGGTGCTTCGGACGCGTCGCGATCACGATGTCGAGGATGTATTCGAGGATCTTCTCGTCCATGTAGACCTTGTCGACCCATTCGCGGGCGTTTTCGATGTCGGAGAGCTTCGCCACCGCCATCGCGCGCAGGCTCGTCTCCGGATGCGCCATGCGGTCGATCACGGAGCGTTCCGCCTCGCGGGTCGGATAGTCCACTTTCAGCTTGAACATGAAGCGGTCGACCTGGGCTTCCGGCAACGGATAGGTGCCTTCCTGCTCGATCGGGTTCTGCGTGGCGAGGACCAGGAACGGCGACGGCATGGGGATCGTCTCCCCGGAGATGGTCGCCTGACGTTCCTGCATGCACTCCAGCAGCGCGCTCTGCACTTTCGACGGCGCGCGGTTGATCTCGTCGGCGAGCACCAGGTTCGCGAAGACCGGGCCCTTCTTGACCGAGAACGTGTGGTCGTTCTGGTTGTAGATCGTGGTGCCGACCACGTCCGAGGGCAGCAGGTCCGGCGTGAACTGGATGCGCGAGAACGCGCCGTCCATCGCCTGCGCCACCGTCTTCACCAGCAGCGTCTTCGCCAGGCCGGGGACGCCTTCCAGCAGCAGGTGCCCGTTTGCGATCAGCGACAGCAGCACGCGGTCGACCAGCTGTTCCTGGCCCGCCACGATGCGGCCGATTTCGGTGCGGAGCGGGCGGATGAACGCGGACGCGTCCGAGATTTTGCCTTGCAGTTCCTGAAGTTCTTCCTGTCTCATGCCAAGTTATCTCCTCAAAAATGGGTCGGTATTGAAAAATCCGGGTAAAAGATGTGTGAAGGACCCGTCTGTCCGGTTCATGTCCTGATGCGGCGCGGACCTCCGACATCGCATATAGACACCGCGTTTCCGAAAAAGTTCCCCCTATTTTCCCGTCTTCGCAAAAAACATCTTCCCGAATTTGATTCGAGTCGAGCGCATGTTGAAAGTTTTTGATTTCTTTTTTGAAAGATACTTGAAACTTTTTTCAAACGGTGTATAGTGATATGAATCATTTTCGTTCTCTTTCAACTGTTCTTTTTCATGACAAAACATTCAAGGGGAGCTAACCGTGGTCATTACCGAATCCATTCAAAAAGCCATTCAGTCCGCCATTGACAAATGCGGAAGCCTGCTCAGTTTTTCCCGTTCGGTCGGGGTCTCGCACACGACTGTCGCCTACTGGCTCAACGGTCGTACGCGCAAGATCAATTCCACCGTGTGGGACAATCTGCATCCTCTGATCCAGGAGTATCTGGAACCGGGCGGAAAAGGCGAATCCGTCTATCCGTCCGAACCTGTGGCGGCCGGTAGTCCGGCGTATGTCCTGCACGAAAAGCATGCCGGGCGCTACGGGACGATGCAGAACGCGCCCGCTCCGCTGCTTCAGCTGGACGCCCTGAAGGACTTCGACCCTCAGATCGACTCGATCGAGGAGATCATCCGAAAAAAATCCAAGCGTGTCGTCATGTTCACGTCGCCGGTCCAGACGGGGTTCTTCGCGGTCGAAGTCGACAAAAAGCGCAGCGGGTTTTTCCCGGAGGGAACACGTCTTCTGCTCCGGGGGCTGGATGCGCCCTGTGACGGGGACACGGTGCTTGTGAAGCTCCGGGATAAGACGGATTACCTTTTTGCCGTTTACACCCGCAAGGACGAGGATGTCAGCCTGACGCCGCTTCAGGACAACGCCGCGGAGCTTCGTATCCCGCGGGCGGATTTCCACAACGTCTGCTGCTGGATCGTCCCAATCCGCGAGGCGGTGCAGGTCTTCTGATCTCCGTTTGTTCTACATTCAGTTTTTCATAAAGGAAAGGATTCGCCATGTTCCTCGGTCAGGACTATCTTATCGGAAACGAAACCGGAAAACGCATTTTCGCCTCGGTCAAAGACCTTCCCATCCTCGATCCGCACAACCACGCCGACGTCGCCGCCATCGCACGCAACGAGAATTTCAGAAACGCGTGGGAGCTCTTCGCCGCCACGGACCATTATGTGTGGGAAGTCCTGCGGAAAACGGGCGTGCCGGAGGAGAAGATCACCGGCAACGCGTCGCCGCATGACAAGTTCATCGCCATGGCGGAAGTCTTCGACCGGATCGCCGGGAACCCGGTTTACGAATGGATTCACCTCGACCTCCGGTTCCTCGGCGTCACGGAGCTGCTGAGCGCGGAGACGGGCGAGCTGATCTGGAAGAAGGTCAACGAGATCCTCGCGAAGGAGGAAAGCAGGCCGCAGGCGCTCCTGAAACGCATGAACGTCGGGGTGATGTGCTCGACCGACGATCCCGCCGACACGCTCGAATACCATAAGATCGTAAACGAGAGCATGGGACGGACGATCGTGCGTCCGACCTGGCGTCCGGACGCGGCGATGAAGGCCGGAAAGCCGGGATTCCCCGCGTACATCGAACGCCTCGGCAAACGCTGGGGCGTCACGATCACCACGCTTGACGAACTGCTGGACGTCCTTCGGAAGTCCCACGATTTCTTCGCCGAAAACGGCTGCCGCGCCAGCGACCACGGGCTTGAGCTCGCGTCCAGCGGGACCGGCGACGCTGCGGCCGCCGCGGAGACGTTCGGAAAAGCTCTCGCGGGCGAACCCGTTTCTCCCGAAGAAGCCGCGAACTACGCGGACTATCTGCTCGGCGAATGCGGCGAGATGAACAGCCGGAGCGGCTGGGTGATGCAGCTCCACATGGGCGCGGTCCGCGACGTGCGCGATTTCCTGTTCCGCACGATTGGGCCGGACTCCGGCGGCGACGTGAGCGATCTTTTCCAGTCGCACGAGGCAAAGCTCATCCGGTTCCTGAACCGGTTCGACGGCCGTCTGAAGGTCGTTCTCTACTGCCTGGACCAGGCGCATCAGGCGACGCTCGCCGCGCTCTCCCGCGCCTTCGGCAGCACGGTCCGCCTCGGGTCCGCCTGGTGGCTCTGCGACACGCCCATCGGCATGAAGCGCCAGCTGGAATACATCGGCAGCGTCGACCTGCTGAGCGCGTTTGCCGGCATGGTCTCGGACTCCCGCAAGCTCCTGAGCTACGGGTCCCGCTTCGAGATGTTCCGCCGGATCCTTTCCTCCACGCTTGGCGGCATGGTCGAGGCTGGACAGATGCCGGAACCCGTCGCCGTGAAGCTCGCGAAGACCATGTGCTACGACGGTCCGCTGGCGTTCTTCGGCCTGTGATTCCCGTTCCCGGCAGACTTTCATCCCCCCGATCCTCATGCCGTCCGACCGGAAATCACAGCTCGAACGCGAGCTTGACGCCAGTCGGCACGAGAACGCCGACCTGAAGAAGACGATAGACCTTCTTTCGCGTCAGGTCTACGGACGCGTCATGCCCGGACTGTATGCGATTCCGGCTGAGAAAGAGGATGTCCCGCCGGATGCCGGTGCCGAACGGACTGACCGTGTTTCGGAAAAGAAAACCGGTGCGCTTCGCGAACCTGCTGCATCCTACCGCATCTCCGAACCGGTGTCCGTTCCGTCCGATCTCCCCTCGGACGAGGTGAAACTTGAGCTCCCGCCCTCCAGATCCGCCGGGATGTCGGTGATCGCATACGAAACGGCGGAAGCGGTCGCGGTGCGTTCTCCGGTCGTCCGGCGGACGATCCGCCGCGCCATGTACGCTTCCGGCGACGGTTCCGGCATGGCTTCCGCGGCGCCCGTTCCCGCGCTCTTTCCCGATCCGTCCGGCGGAGGACAGATGTTCGATGCTTCGTTCGTCGCCTACGTGACCGATTTCCGCCTGGCGGGCATGAGCTTCCGCACGATCTCCGAACGTCTGAAGCTGGAATCCGGCATCGCGATCTCCGAAACCGCCTTGCGCGAGCTGGTCCTGAGCGCGGCGGAAACGGTCGCTCCGGTCTGCACCGCGCTGGTCGTGCGGACGTTTCCCGACTGGTCGAACCTCCGCCGCATGTTTGAACATGCGAAAGCAGGCGGCGACTGGCTTGCCGATGAATTCCTGAAGGGGATCCACGCGCTGGGCGAACTGGAAGACCATGCCAGGATCCGCGCGGAACGTCTCGGCGGCGCGCCGGAGGACCTGTACCGCGAACGCCGCGCCGTCCGGCTCGAATCGGCACGCATCACGGCGAGGTTCTTTGAACGCTGCCGGGAGATGCTTTCCGCTCAGAATCCGCAGTCGCCGCTCGGCGAGGCGCTCCGTCATGCCGTCGAACACGAAAAGACGCTTTCGGAATTTCTGTACGATCCGAGGATGGAGCTCTCCCGCGCGAACCCGGAAACGCCCGTCGCCGATCCGTTTGCCATGCTCGCGATTTGCGCGGACGAATGCCGTCTGCGCGGCGTTTCCTTCCGGGTGTGGCTGGAAGATACGCTCGTCAGGCTGAAACAGCCGAATCCGCCGCCGCCTGAATTTTTATTTCCCCGCTGAACTGAATTCGAGGCGAAATTGATCACAGCGCGCCCGCCGCGGCGAGGCCCGCGAGGCGTCCGCTGGACAGCGCGAACTGAATGTTGAAACCGCCTGTCGGCCCGGTCAGGTCGAGAATCTCCCCGGCGAAATGCACGCCCCTGACGAGGCGGCTTTCCATTGTGCGCGGGTCGACCTCCTTCAGCAGGACGCCGCCGTCCATCGCCATCGCCTCGTCCATGGCGGCGGGTTTCGACACCGTGAACGGCATCCGGTCGAGCAGGTGCGCGAGCTCGTGCGCTCCGGCGTTCGTGAGTCGCTTCGAGTGGAAATCCTCGCCGAAGAGACGTTCGCAGACGAGCGACGCCAGCGAACGCGGCATGATGCGCGCGAGGGAGTTTTTCAGCAGGTGGTCCGGCACTTTTTCCCGTTCGTCGATCAGGTAATCGTACAGGCTCTGTTCCTTTTTGTCCGGCAGGATGCGCAGGAATACCTGAGCGGGTTCTCCCTCTAAAAGAACCCGGTTCACCGTGCCGGAGAGATTCAGCGCCGCCGGACCGGAAAAGCCGGTGTGCGTGAAGAGCAGGCTGCCGCGCATGGAAACGTGACGGGTCCCGACCATGACGCCGAGCTCGGCGTCGGGCACGGTCAGCCCGGCAAGTTCGGAAGTCCACGGGTCGTCGACGTGGACCGGCGCGAGGGCCGCGACGGGCTCGCGGACGCCGTGACCGAGCTCTTTCGCGAGCTTCAGCCCGGACGCTGTGCCGCCGAGAGAGGGCGCCGCCGTGCCGCCGCAGGCCAGGATCACGTGCGATGCGCGGATTTGCCCGCCCCCGTCCGTTTCAACCCCGACAGCGGCTCCGTCCTCCACGAGGATGCGCCGTGCGGACACGGACAGGCGCGTTTCCGCTCCGGCGCGCTTCGCCGCACGCAGAAACGCGTCGCGGACGTCGGACGCCCTGCCGTTCATCGGGAAATAGTGGATCTCGTTTTCGACCGCCGGGCGGATGCCCTCCTTCTGGAGCAGTTCCAGAAAGAATTCGCGCGGCGCGGCGCGCAGGGCGTCCGTCATGAACCGTCCGTGCCGTCCGAATTCCGCCATGAACTTGAGCGGCGGCAGCGTATTGGAGAAATTGCAGCGCCCGTTTCCCGTGGCGCAAAGTTTGCGCCCGATGACGTAGTTCGGGTCCAGGATGACCGTCGATGCGCCGTGCGAGGCGGCGGCGAGTCCGGCGGCGAGTCCGGCGGGACCGCTTCCGCAGATGATGACGTCGAAAGATTCCATGGTTCGGGAGTCCGGATTGAGCTGAATCGTTGTATTGCTGAAACGAAAGACAAAATATAAAAATAGTTTATTCTGAAAAAAAATCAAATCAAAACAGCGGAAAAAAAGGGACAATTGCAAAAAAATACTTGAAAAAAGCCGGAATCGGGTGTACATTAATTAGTTAATAAAACAAAAATGCTACTTGACTAACTGACGTCGAAGGAGACGACACTCTATGGGTATCAATGACTTTTCTCTGCCGGACCTGATCCTGTACGCTCAACTGGAACAGCACGAGGACGCTGTCGGTGTTCTGATGGACCGCGTCAACCGCCTCGGGACGGCGGAAGGCATTCAGGAACTCCGCGCCGCGGCGCCCCAGTTTGAAGCGCTGTTCGAGGCATGGGACGATGCGATCTCCTCCTCCGTCGAAAAGGCGAAATTCTGTGTGCGGATCGCCGAGCTTTCCATCCTGGATTCCGCGGCGTTCCGCAGTTCGCTGAACTATGCGGTCCGCAAGCTCCTTCCCCCCTACATGGTCAGCGGCGCCGTCGTGAAGGCGCTCGGCGCGAAGGATGCGGGCGTCGGCGTCCGTGAAGTCGCGCTCCGCCTCAAAAAGCTCCAGCGCCTGCGTTCCACCGCGATCATGTACCAGTCCGAGACCGGGCAGTGCGGACGCATCACCGGCATCGACCGCGTGACCGGCACGATCGCCGTCACCCCGATTGACGGTTCCAGCTCCTCGTCCATCCCGATCGCGTCGGCGATCGTTTCCGCTTACTTCTTCGAGACGACTCCCGAGCTTACGGACCTGATCTCTCCGCTCGGCTCCTCGATCCGCCCCTCGTCCGAATACCGCCGCATCCTGAACCGTCTGGCGCTGTCCGAAGTGCCGGAACAGAAGCTTCAGGAGCTTGTGCAGCATCTTCTCGTGCCGCAGTACATCCCCGCTTCCGGGTTCGCCGCCTGGTGGAATGCCGCTCCGGCGGCCGCCGCGGCCGGCGGGAAACGCCATTTCAGCGATTCCCGCAGCGTCCTGGAGCTTTACACGCTTCTGAAGGGCTTGGTGGACGGCGGCGCATCCGTGTCTGTCGATGCCGCGTCCGCCGAAAAACTCGGAAAGCTGTTCGTCCGCGTCAGCTCCAGGCTGCTCCCGAAAGACGTTCAGATGCTCGCCGAGTCCATTTCCTGGCTTTCCCTCAACGCATCCCGCGAGGATCTCGCCGCGATGTTCACTCCGCTCCGCGGACAGGTCCCGTTCTGGCCCGCCGCGATCCCCGGCGGAGTCAAGCTCGCGAACCTCGCGATCTGGGCGAAGATCTCGGTGAAGGACCTCGACGGCCTTCTGGAAGCCACCCGCGCCATCTATACGCAGGACGAATTCGTCTCCCTCGGGCTGATGCTTCCGCTCCGCTGCATGACCGTCTTCTTCGAGCCGCGGAAGAAAGCCGCGTCCGAGACGAAGGAGGAAGCCGCCGCGCGTGAAGCCGAAGATGCCGCCCTCATCCAGAACATCATCGGCAAGATCGCCGCGATGGAAACGCTTTCCGCCGACGTCTGCCTCTGGATCTGGAAGAACAAGGCTCGCATCAAATCCCGCATCATCACCTCTCTGGTCGACATGGAGACCGTCGTAGCCGCCCTGAACCGCTCGGACCTCCCGAAGGAATGGGGTGCTGCCCAGCGTGAACTCAAGCGCATCCTGCTCGGCGAAAAGCCGGATTTCCGCAAATACCTCATCGAAAACGCCGACGGCGACATCCCGTCCATCGTCGGCAGCCTTCAGAAATTCCGCACGCAGGCAAGCGAGCTCCAGAGCGTTATGGTCAAGATGGGCCGCGTTTCGCCCGAGTTCATGGAGTACATCGAAAGCGGCGAGGGCAGCAAGCTGCTCGGCATCCATGCCGCCGGCAATACGGAACAGCCCCCGGTCGCATCCTTCGCCTCCCAGAAGCGCATGCAGGCGGAACTCAAGAACCTCATCGAGGTCCTCATCCCGCAGAACGCCGAGGCCGTGGCATACGCGAGAAGCTTCGGCGACCTCCGTGAAAACGCGGAGTACGACGCCGCCAAGGAACAGCGCAGATTCCTCCAGAGACGCCGCTCCGAACTCGAAAGATCCCTCGGCTTCATGGATGTCACGAATTTCAGCGACGTCGAGATCACCGACACCGTCGTGCCCGGCTGCCGCGTCTTCCTGAAGGACGGCATGGGCAAGGAGATCTCCTACTACATCCTGGGCGCATGGGACGGCGACGTCGACCGCGGGCGCATCGCCTACAAGGCTCCGCTCGGGCAGGCGCTTGTGGAACACAAGGTCGGCGAAAAGGTCAAGCTGCCCGAACTCGGCGAATGCGTGGTCGCGAAAGTCGAACCGCTCCCCGCCGAGATGATCAAAGAACTCTCCGGCGACTGATTCCGCCTCCGCCCGCGTGCCTGCCATGCCGGACGCTTCTCCGTTCAAATCCCGGATCTATGTCCGGAAACAGAAAACGGCGCTGAGCACCGAACAGCGCGCGGGCGTTCTGCTTTGGCAGCCAGATCCCTCGCTCGTGAGGGAGACGCGCGTGCTGCCGTCCGGCATGCGTGTCCGCTTCCTGCGCGTTTCCAAGTCGCAGCTGGCGGGGCGTACGATCCTTTTTTTCTCCGACACGCATATCCGGACCGCCGGCGTGCGCGGCTTTTTCCCGGGCGTGCGGCAGGGCGGCGGCACGGAATGGCTTGCGAAATCGTTTCGCGAGCTTTTCGAGGCGATCCCGATGCCGGACTGCATCGCGTTCGGCGGCGACCTCGCCGGGGATGCCGCCTGGATCGGCAAGTCGCTTGATTTCCTGCGCACCATCCCGTCCGGTCCGGAGAAGTTCGCAGTCTGCGGCAACTGGGAGCTTCGCCGCCGGTGGCTTCCCGCGGAACGCTGGCGCGAGCTTTTCGCCGAAGCCGGTTTCCGCCTCCTGATGAACGAGACCTCCGAAGCGCACGGGATCCTGTTCCACGGCCTGGACGACGCCAAGGAAGGCGACGGGCTTTCCGGCGAGGCGGCGATCCCGCGTTCCGAAAACGTCTGCGTTCTCTCGCACAATCCCGATACGGCGTCCGCCATGCTTCTTACGGACAGGCTGAAGGGCGCGCCGCTGATCCTCTGCGGCCACACGCACGGCGGCCAGTTCAGGATCCCCGGATTCGGCGCGGTCATGACATCCTCGCGTTTCGGCAAGCGTCTGGAATACGGCGCGTACCGGCACAGTTCGACCGGAGCGACGATGTACGTGACCGCCGGCATCGGCGCGACCTGGTTCCATGCACGCATCTGCTGTCCGCCGGAGGTCCTCTTCGTCAACTTTTGCTGAACTTTCGGATTCCGGCTTGAAAGCCGGATTAAACCATGCTATACTAATAGATTATTCTGTTTTCGACTGAATCCCATACGGAGCGACTAAAATGAGCGAAACCGAGATCAATCTCCCCGACAACTTCATCCACGAGATCATCCGCAAGGACCTCGAAGCCGGAAAGAACGGCGGCGCGGTCAAGACGCGTTTCCCGCCGGAGCCGAACGGCTACCTCCACATCGGCCATGCGAAGAGCATCTGCCTGAACTTCGGCACCGCGCAGAAGTTCGGCGGCAAGTTCAATCTCCGCCTCGACGACACGAACCCCGTGAAGGAGGACACCGAGTACGTCGAATCCATCCTCGAGGACGTGAAATGGCTCGGCGCCGACTGGGAGGACCGTTTCTTCCATGCGTCCGACTATTTCGACCAGATGTACGAGTACGCCGTCCAGCTCATCAAGATGGGCAAGGCGTACGTCTGCGAGCTTTCCGAGGAGGAATTCAAGGAATACCGCGGCACGCTGACCGAGCCCGGCAAGGAGCCGCCCGGACGCAAGCGCACGATCGAGGAGAACCTCGACCTCTTCGAGCGCATGAGGGCAGGCGAGTTCCCGGACGGCAGCAAGGTGCTCCGCGCACGCATCGACATGGCGTCGCCGAACATCCACATGCGCGACCCGGCGATCTACCGCATCCGCCACGCCGACCACCACAACACCGGCTCGAAGTGGTGCATCTATCCGCTCTACGACTTCGCGCACTGCCTGGAGGACGCCATCGAGGGCATCACGCACTCCATCTGCACGCTCGAGTTCGAAATCCACCGCCCTCTGTACGACTGGATCCTGAACACGCTCGACACCCCGTGCAAGCCCCAGCAGATCGAGTTCGCGCGCCTCAACCTGACCTACACGGTCATGAGCAAGCGCAAGCTGCTGCAGCTGGTGACAGAACACTATGTCAGCGGCTGGGACGACCCCCGCATGCCCACCATCTGCGGCATGCGCCGCCGCGGCATCCCCGCCTCCGCCATCCGCGATTTCTGCGAGACCATCGGCGTCACCAAGTTCAACAGCCTCACCGAGATCGAACTCCTCGACCACTGCGTCCGCGACGACCTGAACAAGTCCGCGCGCCGCGCGATGGCGGTCATGAATCCGCTCAAGCTCGTGATCGACAACTATCCCGAAGGCGAGGTCGAGGAGGTCGAGACCGTGAACAATCCGGAAGACCCCGCCGCCGGCACACGCAAGGTCCCGTTCTCCAAAACGCTCTACATCGAGCGTGACGACTTCATGGAGAACCCCGTGAAGCAGTTCCACCGCCTCGCGGTCGGCAAGGAAGTCCGCCTCCGCAGCGCCTATTTCGTGACCTGCACCTCGTTCGTGAAGGACGAAAACGGCGAGATCGTGGAGCTGCACGCCACGTACGACCCCGCCACGAAAGGCGGCAACGCTCCCGACGGGCGCAAGGTCAAGGGCACCATCCACTGGGTCTCCGCCGACCAGTCCCTCGAAGCCGAGGTCCGGCTGTACGACAAGCTCTTCACCGTCCCCGACCTTTCCGCCATCCCGGAGGACGCCGACTGGAAGAGCTACCTGAACCCGGAATCCCTGAAGGTCGCGAAATGCCGCATCGAACCCGGCCTCGCCGAGCTTCCGCCCGGCACGCATGTCCAGTTCGAGCGCATCGGCTATTTCTACTCCGATCCGAAGGACCATTCCAAGGAGCATCCGGTGTTCAACCGCACGGTCGCCCTGAAGGATTCCTGGTCCAAGATCGTCAGGAAAGCCTGACCGCGCTTCCTCCCGAAAACGGTTCGCATGGCGGTTCCGTGCTTCTGGCGCCGGAGCCGCCTGCCTGTTTCTGACCGTTCCGTCCCCTCATGCAGAATGAATTTTCGCAAATCCTGGATGTTTTCCGCGGAAACGATTTGACAAAACGGGTTCCAGCGTGTAAAATACATCCGGGATTTCCTATTTTCCGAAACACATCATCATTTTTATAAAGGAGAAAATCCAGATGGAAGGATCCATGTTCTGCTACCAGTGCCAGGAGGCTTTCGGCAACAAAGGCTGCACGACGGGCGGCCGCTGCGGCGAGACGTCCGAGACGGCCAATCTTCAGGACCGCCTCGTTGCCGAGCTGAAAGCCGTCGCCCTGACCCTGGAAGGCCGCACCAACGTCACGCGCGAGTTCAGCCGTTTCATCGTGCGCGCCATGTCCGCCACCCTCACCGATACCAACTTCAACCCGGACCGCATCTACTCCCTCATCGACGAGGCGAAACGCGCCCTCCGCACGCTCGATTCCGACATTCAGGTGGATCCTTCCGTCCTCTCCGTCGAAGATCCGGAGGAACGCGCCTACCGCGACCTGCTCCTGTGCGGCCTGAAAGGCGTCTGCGCTTTCGCCTTCCACGCGCTTGCCCTCGGCTACGAGGACAACGCCATCTACAATTTCATCATCAAGGTGCTGTCCGCCACCGCCAAGCCCGACACCACGCATGAACGCCTCGCCCTGCTGATCGTCGAGTGCGGCCGCATCGCCGGCGTCGCCATGGCGCTGCTGGACGAAGCCAACACCGAGACCTACGGCTCCCCGACCATCTGCCACGTCTCCTGGAAAGCCGGCCAGAACCCCGGCATCCTGATGTCCGGGCAGGACCTGAAGGACCTCGAAGAGCTCCTGATCCAGACCGAACACGCCGACATCGACGTCTACACGCATGGCGACATGCTCCCCGCCAACACCTATCCCGCTTTCCGCAGGTTCCCGCACCTGAAAGGCAACTACGGCGGATCCTGGTGGACCCAGACGCAGGATTTCGCCTCGTTCAACGGCCCGATCGTCGTCAACTCGAACTGCATCACGCCGGTGCAGGACGCCTACCGCGGACGCATCTTCACGACCGGCATGGTCGGCTGCAAGGGCACGCCCCACATCACGCACCGCCACATCGGCATGCAGAAGGACTTCTCCGAGGTCATCAAACTCGCCAAGACGCTTCCCGCCCCCACGCCGCTCGACACCGACTCCGTCGTGCTCACCGGCGGCTTCGGACACCATCAGGTCTGCTCCGTGATCTCCCAGATCGCTCACTACATCGAAAACGGCACCATCCGCCGCTTCATCGTGATCGCCGGCGAGGACGGACGCGACGAACGCCGCGAATATTACACCGAGCTTGCCAAAGCGCTCCCGCCCGACACCGTGATCCTGACCGCGGGCGGCGTCAAGTACCGTTTCCTGAACCTCGACCTCGGCAAGATCACCGGCATCCCGCGCATCATGGACATCGGGCAGATCAACGACGCCTACTCCATCGTCCGCATCGCGCTCGAGCTCCAGAACGCCCTCGGCATCCGCACGCTTGACAAGCTCCCCGTCTCCTTCGTCCTCTCCTGGTACGAACAGAAGACGATCGCGGTCTTCCTCGCGCTGCTTACGCTCGGATTCAAGAACGTCCGCCTCGGCCCCACGTTCCCCGCGTTCTTCTCGCCCGGCATCATCGACGTCCTGACGAACGACTACGGCGTGAAGCCGATCACCACCGCCGAAGCCGACGCCGCCGACATGATGGCGGGCAACTGAGCCTGAGCCTTTCCTTTGCAGTCCATGACGTTTTTCCGGTTCATATTCAGTCTTTTCCTGGCGCTCCTCGCCGCCTGCCTCATGTCCGCCTGCCGTTCCCCGCAGCGCATCCTGCTGACGAACTCGGATTCCGGCAGGACGCTCGACCTGCGCGTCGGCGACACGGTCGTGGTGGCGCTGTCATCCAACGGCACGCCCGGCTACGACTGGTATTCCCGGCACGGAGCGGGCAGCGTGCGCATCCTCGCCGAGAAGGGCGAGCGCTACGAATCCGATCCCGATCCGGACGGCACGCGGCGGTTCCGGCCCGTCGAGGGGCGCGAGGGCACGCACTATTTCGCCTACCGGGTCATCGGACCGGGCGTCTGCGGGATCGCGATGGAATACAAGAACGGCTGGGAAAAGAAAGCCCCGGAAAAGGTGTTCGAGGTCATGATCCGGGCGACCGGAACGCCGGAGGAAGCCGCGTCCGACCCCGCCGAAATGCCGGAGGACGAGCCCGTCTACATGACGGACTCCAAGGGCAACGTGACCGTCCGGCCCGGCCATCTGTAACTGCGCGAGGCTCCCGTGGAAAAACTCTACTTCAACGACACGTTTCAAAAAGCCTGGGGCAGGGACCCGTTCGCCAGCGCGTTTGCCGTGACCGGGGAAGTCTTCCGCGACGTCAAGAACCGCAAGACCATGCGCTTCCGCATGGACGGCAAGTCCTACTTCATCAAGCTCCACGGCCCGGTCGGCTGGCGCGAGATCTGGAAAAACCTGCTCCAGTTCAAGCTCCCCGTGACCGGGTCCGCCAACGAATACCTCGCCATCTCCCTGCTGAACAAGCTCGGCGTGCCCACCATGACCGCCTGCGCGTTCGGCATCCGCGGCGTCAACCCCGCCGCCATGGAGTCGTTCCTGGTGACCGAGGACCTCGTCGGCATGGTCTCGCTGGAGGATTTCTGCCGCGACTGGAAGACGAATCCGCCGCCTGCCGCGCTCAAGAACCGCATCATCCGCGCCCTGGCTGTGACCGTCGCCCGGATGCACGGCAGCGGTCTGAACCACCGCGACTGCTATCTCTGCCATTTCCTGCTGGACCCCGCCTCGCTTCAGGAGAAACGTATCAAACTGCACGTGATCGACCTCCACCGGGCGCAGCTCCGCCCTCGCATCCGCCGCCGTTACCGCGTCAAGGACCTGGCGGGGATATTCTTCTCCTCCATGGACCTCGGTCTCTCGCGGCGCGACGCCCTCCGGTTCATCGCCGCGTACACGCCCCGCGCGGGCGCTTTGGACGCGAAGATCTGGCCGGACGTCCTCCGGACCGCGGTCCGGCTTTACCGCAAGGAATTCGGCCGCGATCCCGATCTCCCCGCCGAGTGTTCCAACAACTGATCTCAAAAAAGCATCCCCCCCCGACCATGTCCTACTCCAAATCCGCCGATCCCCGTGTTGAACGCCATATCCAGGATGCCCTCGACGGCATCCGCGCCGCTTTTGCCGCCTCGCCGGAATCCTCCGCGGTCCGCGCCGTCGCGCTCGGCGGCGGCTACGGACGGGGCGAGGGCGGCGCGACGCCCGACGGCATGCCGTACAATGACATGGATTTCTTCTTGATCCTGAACGGGCAGAACCCGTCTCCGGGACTCCGGAGCCTGCTGGACTCCATCTCTTCGGAATGGCGCGGCAAGCTTGCCATCGACATCGACTTCTGCTGCGTCAAATCCCTGAAGGCGCTTTACAAGGACGCGCATACGCTGATGATCCAGGAGCTGTTCGCCGGAAAGCGCATCATCTTCGGCGACGAACACATCTTCGACGGCGCGCCCGTCCGTCCGTTCTCCGAACTCCACTGGACCGAGGCCGCCCGCCTTCTCCTCAACCGCGGCGCAGGGCTCCTCTTCGCCCGGATGCGCGCGTCCGACCCGAACGAGGTGGATTTCGTCCGGCGCAACCTCCACAAGGCGGCGCTGGGCTGCGGCGACGCCATCCTGATCGTCCACCACGACTACCGCACGACCGGGACGGAACGCCTCGAAGCGCTCCGCAAGTATTATGAGGCGTCCTGGCTGATCCCAGCATACGAGGATGCACTGGCGTTCAAATACGCCCCCGGCACGGGCAGGGAACCGGACTACGCGTACCAACTGGACTGCTGGGAACGCACCATGGCGCTCGCCGCAACGGAGATCACCCGGCATATCGCCTCCGCCGACGCCCATTTCTCCGCCTGCCGCATCGCCGACGCCGGGCCGCGCTCGCTGAAGTCCGCGATCCTCTCGGTCCTCAGCGCTCCTGTCCTGCCGTCGCTGCTTTCTCCGCTTGCCGTCCATCCGCGCGTGAAGCTCCTGCGCCTTCTGGCGGCCTGCCTGGAGGATCCCAAACATGAGACCGATACGTTCATCCGCCTGTGGAAACGCTACAATTAGTCGCATATTGTCCTTGAAATTTTATCTTTCCGTGCTAAATTATAATAAAAATCCGTTTTTGTCTTTTCAGGAGAAGATGCTTTGAAGGACCGTGTCAAAATATACATGTTCAGCGATGCGCTCGGGTACGAAATTGTCCAGCGCTACAAGTTCATGACGGACGAGTTTCCCGTCCGTCTGCCCGTCCGCACGCAGTTCGGCTATTCCTCGACGTGCGTTCCGACGATCCTGACCGGCGAACCGCCCACGAAACACGGCCATTTCAGCTTCTTCTACCGTCCGAAAGACGCAAAGTCGCCGTTCGGCATTTTCCGTTTCCTGCATCCTTTCCTGCATCCCTCGGTCATCTTCGACAACCATCGCATCCGCCACCGCGTGAGCCTCTGGCTGGCGCGCCGCCTGCATTTTACGGGCTACTTCAACCTCTACCGCGTGCCGTACGCCCGGCTGCCGTTCTTCGACTACTGCGAGAAACAGGATATGTACGCGCCGCACGGCCTGGCGCCGGTGAAAAACCTGCGGGACGTCCTGATGGAATCCGGCGTGCCGTTCCATATTTCGAACTGGCGCCTGAACGACGACCAGAACATCGCCGCCGCGAAGAAACTGCTGGAGGAGGAGCGGACGGAGTTCTTCTTCGTCTACACCGCCGGACTGGACAGCATGCTGCATTTCCACGTGCACGAACCCGAGGTCGTCGCGAAGCACCTGGAGGAGTTTTCCGCCAAGGTGCGCGGCCTGCTTGAGACCGCACGGGCGCATTTCAGGCACGTCGATTTCTGCATCTTCTCCGACCACGGCATGACCCCGCTCAAAGGCGAGACCGACATCAAGTCCATGCTTGAGGCGCTCCCGCTCAAGTTCGGAAAGGACTACATCGCCGCGTACGATTCCACCATGCTCCGCGTGTGGTTCCTGAACCAGGACGCGCGCAAGCCGGTCATGGACGCCGTGAACGGCGCGCCCGGCCACTGGCTTACCCCGGACGAAAAGGCCGCGCTCCACGTCGATTTCGCCGACGCCAGCTACGGCGACGAGATCTTCCTGCTCAATCCGGGCATTCAGCTGGTCCCGAGCGACATGGGCGCGAAGCCCATCCCCGGCATGCACGGATTCTCGCCCGACGACCGCGATTCCACCGCCTGCATCCTCTCCGTGAACGAGCTCGCGGAGCACCCGCGCGAGATCGCCGATTTCTTCCGCCTGATGAAACAGGGCGCGTTCGAGCTGAAGACCGCCGGAGCGTGATCTCCCATGCCCGCGGAATCACAGCCCTGTTTGCCGCACGAGATCACCGTCGTGGTGCGTTCCCACAACGACCGCGACCTCATCCGCGACACGCTGTCCATGCTTTGCGAACAGACCGTCGCGGACCGCATGGAGATCCTGCTCTTCGACGACAATTCCACCGACGGCACGCTGGAGGCCGCCATGTCGTTTCCGTCCGTCACCGTCGTCCCGTGGGACGGTCTGCCGTACAATCCGCCCCGCGTGCTGAACCGCGCGGTCGACGCCGCGCACGGCAAATATATCGTCTTCAACAATTCCGACGCCGTCCCGTGCAGCCGCGACGCGGTGGAGCGCATCGTCGCCCGCCTTCAGGATCCCGCCGTCGGCGCGGTCTACGGCAACCAGCTCCCGCGCGCGGACGCCCTTCCTCTGGTGCGGAAGGACTACGAACGCGCGTTCGGCGACGGCACGGTCGCGGCAGGCTGGGGATTCATGTTTTCTCTGGTCTTCTCCGCGGTCCGCACGGACGTCGCGCGGCGGATCCGGTTCAATCCGGCGTTCCAGTATTCGGAGGACATCGACTGGGCGCTCCGCATCCGCGAGTCGGGCCTGAAGGTCGTCTACGAGAAAGACGCCGCCGTGGTCCATTCGCACAATTATACGCCGGAGATCCTGCGGAAACGGTTCTACAACGAAGGCATCGCAAACGGCATGCTCTACGGCGCGAAACCGTGTTTCTGCCGCGCCCTGCTCGCGTTTGCCGTCGAATCCGTCCGCGACTTCCTCTATCTCTGCCGCCATCGCGAGCTCGGCTATCTCTTCAAAGGAATCCGCTACCGCTGGACCCAGCGCATGAGCTGTTTCCGCGGCGAAAAGTACGCCTTCCAACAGGATCTCTTCCACAAGAAAGACTCCCCGGTCCCGCTCGTCCCGAAATCCTGAGGTTACGTGTCTGACCGGAGCCGGGCCGGACTCGGCCGCGGCGGGAGGCGTTTGCCCCCTTATTTGAGCGTAATAAGTTCGGGCGCGATGACGATGTCGGTGCGCGGGAGCCTGTTGAACGAGTGCATCCTGTCGAGCAGGCGCGCCGCAGTCATGATGCCGAGCTGCTGGTGCTTGATGTCGATGAAGGGCGGGACTTTCTCGAAATAGCGGAGCGTATGCTCGCAGGTGAACGCGGCAACGTACTCGTAGGCGGAAATGTCGATGCCGCGGGCGCGAAGCTCGTTCATGACGCCCAGCATGTCCGCGCTGGTGACGAATGCCATTCCGGCGGCTGTTTTGAGCTGGAGAAACTCATCTGTGAGTTTCCTGTAATACTCGCTCATCGGGATGCTTTCCTGCACGCTGCCGGCGAGGTCGTTGTGCTTGAGCCCGACCCGGTCGCATTCGGACTTGAGGGATTCGACGAGTTCCTTGTGCGAGAAACGGATCCTGCGTTCCGGGAAGATCGCGATCTCCTTCACGCCGTGTTCGGAGAAGAAGCGCGCCGTGATGCGGGAGATTTCGGCGCTGTCGAATTTTACGGTGTCGAAATCGTTGTCGCCGTCGGCGTTGAGGAACGTGTTGACCGTGGAGATGTCCTGCAGGCGCTGGTGCAGACGCGCCCGCACAACGGGATCCTCCGGTTCGCTGCAGATGATTGCGCCGTCGCAATAATCCGGATTCAGGCGTTCCGGGATCGTGCCGTCCTCGCCGATGATGCAGAATTCCATGGAGATATCGAGTTTCTGAAGTTCCTCGAATACCGCGGAGATGAAACGTGTGGTGGAACCCCAGTGGAAATACTGTTCGATGGATGAGATCGAGTTGAGGACGATCATCACGCGGAAATGCCGGATGCCGATGCGGTCCGGCGTGCGCGGTCCCTGGCGTCTGGCGCGCTGGCGGTAGCCGACTTCCTTGACGATGGCTTCGATCTTGTCGGCGGTCGAGGCTTTGACGAGGTTGCGGTTGTTGAAGAACCGGGAGACGGTGGCGATGTTGACCCCGGCGCGATCGGCGATGTCTTTCAAGGTGGCCATGGAACAATCCCTTACATGTTCGGTTAACGGTTTCTTTGCGGGGCGGATGCTTTAATATAGCACCAGAAATGCAATAACGCAACCGAATTTTAAGTCATTTTTCATAATTCTTTTGTGATTTAAAAAAAACGAGCGAAATTCAGGCGGAAATGCTATAAAAGCCGCTTCAAAAAGACAAACAAGCACAATCAAAAAAAGCGTGTGCTGTTCTGAAAAGAACCCTTCAGGTCTTTGCTGTGAAAAGGAAACAAATGAAATACAGCAGCGGATTTTACATCGGATGGATGCGAATGGGCCAGGTGACGGAAAAGTGCGTATGGCTGCCGTAAAAAATGAGCGAGGTTCAAATGAAACGTCCCGTCGAGGGACCGCCCCTCGGACGGACTTCGCTCAAGTGCATGATTCTGTCGGTTTCAGGAAGAGGCGAGCCTCTTTCATCCGAACATATCGGGCTGTTCGCCGGGACAGAGAAAATCCTTTCCGTCTGTCTTGAGGAAATGCAGCATCAAGTCAAGGAAACGCATGAAAACCCCCGCCTTTTCCGGTTCGAGCCTGCCGAGAAAACGCTGCATGAACAGTGTGTACGACTCCGAACTTTGCCGCTGCACAAGATGTCCCTTCCTCGTCAGCTTTACCTGGCTCCCGCGGTCCGTCTGGGAACTTGTCAGCTCCAGCAAACCGTCCCGGCGCAGCGAATTCACGGTCTGGAGCACCAGTCCGGGCTTGCACTGGAATCTCGCCGCAAGTTCCTTGATCGTGGGGAGTGCCTTCTTCCGGTACGACAGGGAAAAAAGATAGTTGAGGATCCCGAGTTTGCCGAGCGAGATCCGGCCCCGCCGTCCGTAGTAGTACATCAGGGTCGGCATCCTCATGTTTGTCGTGAAATGAAGGATGAGCATCCATACGGGGAGCTTGTTCAGCTTCCTCGAAACGCAGGAGACCGCCCCCGGTGTTTCCATGTCGGAGGGGCGCTTCATCTCGGCAAGCTCGCCGCCTGTCCGGCTTTCCGCGAGGCGGACGAAGACCTCTCCCGCCGTGCGCATCTCTTTCGGGTCGGCTCCGCTTGCCTGCCGGAATGCATCCAGCATCTTTTCAAAATGCCGGAACGGTTTTACTCTGAGGTTCTTGAGCTTTTCCGTCGCCTGCACCGGCTTCAGCCTGGAGTCCATCCCGGATTGGCTTCGGGCCAGGTAACCGGCATTGATCAAACCGTCGACAGCCTGGGAAAGGGCGCCGGAAGACAAGCCGGAAACGGCGATCAGCTCCTTCATCGCGGGGGCGGCATCCGGACATTCGAAAAAGAACTGAATGATCGGATGCTGGGCAAAGTTGATGTGCTCCAGCTCGATGACGCTGTATGATGTATTCCTCAGGATGTCGGATATGAAAAACAGCTTTGTCCAGGCTTCTTTCGCTGTTTCCTCGCTGATCGGGGTAGTGTTTTGTTCGGGCATTTTTTTGGGGGGATGATTTGTTGTTTTCCGTAACTGGCGAACTGACATGTCTCGGCCGAATAACAATGCGTTTCTTATTCTTCTGAGATTTATCTGTTATATATAGCGGCATTCATGTGTCAAATCTAACACCGGATCTCCATTTTTTCTTGAATTTTTCTCACAAAAAATCATGGCAGCTCAATTTCTGGAGAGATAGTACATCAAGCCGAAAACGGCCGCGACGATGATCCCCCAGACGATGATGCCGCCGACACCTCTTACACTTCCGTAGCTGAGGTTGGCATGCATCATCTCCATGCGGCGGGCTTCGCGCTCTTCAAGCGCCCTCTGCTCCTGCTCGCGTTCTTCAGATGTGGGGTCTTTTTCACTCATTTGCAGACCATGACATTTGTTTTATGCGTGTGAACGGATGCAAGGCGCTTCTTTCCCCGTCTCTTTCCGTGCGAAAAAGGAGATGCGCGGATTGCTATGCGGCGATGCGGGAATTGATATTTCCGGCATGCTTAAAACCGGTCCTTTTTTTGCATCCATGATAACCATTTATTGAACAGGGAATACGGGGGGGTGGAATGTTCAGTCATTTTTCACAATATACCGCATCTTCCCTTTTTTTGCAAGCATGTCTAATAAAAAAGATAAAAAAGACGCCGCGGCGGATTCTTTCACCACGGCGCCGGGAAGGGATGAGGCTGAATCACAGGCTGGCGAGGATGCCCTTTCCGGATTCCTCGAAGATCTTTTCCGAGGAGAAGCCGAGGAAGGCGCCCGCCGAAACGAGCTCCTCGAACACGGCGGAACCGTCGTCGCCGAATCTGAGCAGGACATTCTCCGCCGCCACGCCGGAGACCCTGACGCTGTTTTCGCCGTCGGTGTAAGTCAGCGATCCCGCGTCCCAGTTCTCAATGCCGCCGGATGCGAACCACAGCGTGACTTTGCCGTCCGCGCGCTGTTCCACGGTGTCCGCGCCCCAGTTTTCGCAGAAGACGAAGGTGTCGTCTCCGCCGCCGCCGTGCATGCGGTCGTTACCGATGCCGCCCGCGATCACATCGTTGCCGGACGCGCCGACGACGCGGTCGTTCCCCGCGTCGCCGAAAAGCCGGTTGCCGCCCTTGTTCGCCCAGATCACGTCGTCGCCGTCGCCGCCGCGGATCGTGAGGCCGTCGCCGGTGTATTCAAACCGCTGGCTTGTCATATCCACGATGTCGTCGCCCGCGCCCGCCCGGATCTCCCGGATCTTATACAGCCTGGACAAGTTTTCCCCGACGCCTTCCGGGAGCTCGGTGTAGACGTCGTCCACAAAGATGGCGTCGCCGTTCTCGTCGTCGGTCAGGCAGAGGATGTTCGCGTCGTCCGAGCCGAAGAAGAGGTTGCGGATGCGTCTCTTGCCGTCGGCGGACACAAGCTCCCTTGTCCCCGTCCAGTCGTTGACGGATCCCATGTGCAGCGCGAAGGTGCCGTCGTCCCAGGTCCCGTTCGGCGAGGCGAAGAACAGGTCGCCGTTTCCGTCGGCGTCGGACTGCAGGACTTTTGCCGGTCCGGGCGTGTTGTCGGATTCGATCCCGTTCCCGTCCGTCCACTGGTCGCCGTCGGACGGTTTCACGCGCCACTGATATGTCCCGGCGGGCATGTCCAGCATGTCCACGGCGCTTTTGGATGTCTTCGCCCGGAGCCCGTGCGCGAAATCGTCCGTGCTGTATTCCACCAGGTAGGCGGTCGATCCGTTCGGATCCCAGCTCACGAAGTCTTTTGTCCCGACCAGGTTGTCGAGATGCTGGCTCATTTGAATGGTGACTGTCAGGGATGCCCCGTTCAGATTCAGCGTGAAATCGTCGTCGCCGACGGACAGCGTTTCCCCGGCCGCGAGCGTGCCGAGCGGTTCGCCGGACGTGTTCTGAACCGTGATCGTGCCGTTGAACTCCGCCGCGCCTTCCGCGAGCGTGTAAACGCCCTTCGTCTGTTCTGCCGAGACCGTGAGCGTGTAGACCGGCGCCCCCTGAATGACCGCGAGATCGTTCACTCGCGCCCCGGCTTCCGGCGTGAGTTCGGAAATGTCGAAATCGAGGACAGCGCCATTGAACGCGGAAACGATCGCGCCTTCTTCAAAGGACAGCTCTCCGGTCATCTTGCCGCCATGGAACACTTCCAGTTTTCCGCCGGAATCGAGCGTGGCGCTGTTAAGGATGGTGCCGGAATGGACCGTGGCGGAAGCATTGGAAAGGAGCAGTCCGGAGATCGTATTCGACACGAACGCCGCATCCGCGCCGTCGGCGACTTGAACATAGCCGCCGTTTTCCCTGATCCCGGTCGCGGTGGCGCCTGACGCGATGCGGAGCGTGCCGCCGGAGTTGATGTCGGTATTCTGCGCGAACGCGCCTCCGGCAAGCGTCGCTTCGCCGCCGTGGAGCTCCATGCTGTAGCTGCTGGCGCCGCCGGAGAGCGTTGCCGATCCGCCTTGGCAGACCAGTGTGCGGTTCACAATGCCCTTCGAAGCCGCGTCCAGCGAGCCGCCGGAACTGATCCTCGTGTCGGACGCATAGCCGCCCGGCAACACGGCGAGCCTGCCGCTGTCCAGCACGGTTGCGCTGTACGCCGCGGCATTTGAGTTCAGTTCGATTGTCCCGGCGATCTGCGGCACGTCTGCAAGCGCGCCTTTCCAGGCGTGAAGGACGCCTCCCTGCGAGACGACCGTGTTGCGCGCATAGGCGCCCGAACTCAGGTTCATCATGCCGCCGTCCAGAATGGTTGTCTGCGCCACCGTTGTTTCCGCATAGACAGTCATCACGCCGCCGGATCTCAGGAGGCTTTTGAACGCGGTCCCGCCGCTGGAAACCAGGCATAGCCCGCCATTTTCCACCGTGGCATCCTGTGCGAACCCTCTGTTCAGGACGGTCGCCGTGCCGCCGGAGGAGACCGTGCAGACATACAGGATGCCGCCGCTGGACACAACGACTTTTCCTCCCTCGCCTATGGATGTTTGCCGTGCCTGTCCCTTGCTCAGGATCTGCAGAATGCCGTCCTGAATGACATAGAGTCCGGTCGAAGTGACTCCGGAGGAAACAGCGACGATGCCTGAAGAAATAATATCCATAAGTCGAACTTCCCTCTGTTCAGAAATGTGCGGCGTTTTTTTGGAATCTTTGCCTTTTTGATCGGCGAGAACCGCTTAAAGTTGTTTTCACATTGTTTAAATTTATCGTTTCTTTTCTGAAAATCAAGTGCGAACGCCTTTTTTTACGGCAGTTTTGCGGGAACACGCGCATCCCGTGCGAAGCGTGCGCGTCCGGTGATGCTTTCCTGTCTTTCCTGTTGTGAAAAAAGCGATTCCGGCTTGAAAACCCCTTTTCCGCGGTGTATTTTAAATAGCGCTGTTTTTCTTTTTATATTTGGTCTTTTTGCTTTCACAATCTTAACATCCGGAGGTTGTTCTTATGTTCGGATCTACGTCCATCTGGTGGATCGCGCCCGTCTGCTCCATCGTCGCCCTTCTTTCGGCCACTTTGTGCTACATCCTGATGAAACGCGCCGGCACCGGCAACGAACGCATGGAGGAGATCGCCGGGTATGTGCGCGACGGCGCCATGGCGTACCTGAAACAGCAGTATTCGCGCGTCGGCATCGTCTTCGCCGTCCTCTTCGTGATCTTCGCGGTCCTGGCGGTCCTGAAGCTCCAGAACCCCTTCGTCCCGGTCGCGTTCCTGACCGGCGGCTTCTTCTCCGGCCTCTGCGGATTCGTGGGCATGAAGACCGCCACCAGCGCGTCCAGCCGCACGGCGCAGGGCGCGAGCGAAAGCCTGAACCGCGGCCTTCAGGTGGCGTTCCGGTCCGGCGCGGTCATGGGCCTCGCCGTGGTCGGGTTCGGCCTCCTCGACATCACCGCGTGGTATTTCATCCTGGACCGCCTGGTCTACACGCCCGACCACATGGCGCACGGGCTTTCATTCCTCGGTCTCCCCCTCGTTGCACCCGGATTCGACGCCGCGCACAAGTTCGTCGAGATCACGACCACCATGCTGACCTTCGGCATGGGCGCGTCCACGCAGGCGCTTTTCGCCCGCGTCGGCGGCGGCATCTACACGAAGGCGGCGGACGTCGGCGCGGACCTCGTCGGCAAGGTCGAGGCGGGCATCCCCGAGGACGATCCGCGCAACCCCGCCACCATCGCGGACAACGTCGGCGACAACGTCGGCGACGTCGCGGGCATGGGCGCGGACCTCTACGAATCCTACTGCGGCTCCATCCTCTCCACCGCCGCTCTTGGCGCGGCGATCCCCGCCGCGATGAAGACCACGGTCGCCTACGTGAACGCCCCGATGATCGTCGCGGGCATCGGCGTGGTGCTGTCGCTGATCGGCATCTTCGCGGTGCGCTGCAAGGAAGGCGCGAGCATGGGCACGCTGCTCCGCGCGCTGCGCCTCGGCACCTGGGGCAGCTCCGTCCTGATCGTCGTCGCGTGCGCCGTTCTCGCCTGGTTCGGCATCCTCACATGGGGCGTGTTCGGCGCGATCGTCTCCGGCCTGGTCGCCGGCGTGGTGATCGGCTACAGCACCGAGTATTACACCTCCGACGAATACGGCCCGACGAAGGAACTCGCCGCGCAGGCGCAGATGGGCCCCGCTCCGACCATCATCTACGGCCTCTCCCTCGGCATGCTCTCCGCCGCGATCCCGGTCGTCGCGACCGTCGCCGCGATCATCAGCTCGTTTGCCTTCGCGGGCGGCTTCACGCAGGGCACGATCTTCGGCCTCTACGGCATCGGATTCGCCGCAGTCGGCATGCTCGCCACGCTCGGAATCACGCTCGCCACGGACGCCTACGGACCCATCGCCGACAACGCCGGCGGCAACGCCGAGATGTCCGCGCTCCCGCCGCACGTCCGCGAACGCACCGACGCTCTCGACATGCTCGGCAACACCACGGCCGCCACGGGCAAGGGATTCGCCATCGGGTCCGCCGCCCTTACCGCCATGGCGCTGCTCGCCGCCGAGATCCAGGAGATCGAGATCTGGGGCAACAAGTTCAACGCGTTCCCGATGGAGGTGAAGGCGAAGCTCCTGCTGGATTCCGACCACTTCGCCATCCTCGTCGATTTCTTCAAGATCAACGTCATGAACCCGCTTTTCCTCTGCGGATGCTTCCTCGGCGCCATGATGGCGTTCGTCTTCTGCGCGCTCACCATGAAGGCGGTCGGACGCGCCGCCGGACGCATGGTCGAGGAGGTCCGCCGCCAGTTCCGCACTATCCCCGGCATCATGGACGGCTCCGGCAAGCCCGACTACGCCCGCTGCGTGGCGATCTCCACCAAGGGCGCCCAGCACGAGATGATGCTCCCCGCCCTCCTCGCCATCATCATCCCGGTCGCTACCGGCCTGGTCCTCGGCGTGCCCGGCATCATGGGCCTGCTCATCGGCGGCCTCACCTGCGGCTTCTCCCTCGCCTGCATGCTGAACAACGCCGGCGGCGCGTGGGACGACGCCAAGAAGCACATCGAAAAGGGCAATTTCGGCGGCAAGAAGCTCCCGGACGGCACCAAGAACCCGGTCCATGGCGCTGCGGTCATCGGCGATACCGTCGGCGATCCCTGCAAGGACACCAGCGGTCCGGCGCTGAACATCCTCGTGAAGCTCATGAGCATGGTCGCCGTCGTCTTCACCCCGCTCTTCATCAAGGTCGCGCCCGTCGTCCAGGAATGGCTCGGCCTCATTCGGAAGTGACGGCGCCCGGTCCCGTTTTGCGCCTCGCCTGAGGCGCCACAACAGATTGGAAGCAATAAAAAGGCTCTCTCCGCGCGAACGGAGGGAGCCTTGATGTTTTGAACCCGAGGTGAGGATCAGCCCTTGAAGGCGGCGAGGGATTCCTCGACGCGGGCGAGCTTGTCCTTCAGGTCGGCGAGCTGCGTCTTCACGTCCTCGACGACTTTCGCCGGGGCGCGGCTGACGAACTTCTCGTTATTGAGTTTCGCCTCGGCGGCCTTGATCCAGCCGGTGAGCTCGGCTTTCTGCTTCGTGAGCTTCTCGCGTTCGGCGGCGGGATCCACGAGGCCCTTCAGCGGCAGGAAGATCGCGCCGGCGTCGCAGACGATGGACGGCGCGGGGGTGCCGTCTTCGCTGGCGTAGTTCTCAAGCGAGACGCTGATGAGCGAGGCGTTGAGCATGGCGGTGAGGGAGTCCATCTGGTCGCAGAGGGAATCGAGGATCTCCTGCGAGGCGGCGCGGATGTGGTACTCGATGCGCTTGCCGGGGGCGATGTTGTTCGAGAGGCGCAGGTTGCGTCCGGCGGAGATGAGGGCGTACTTGTCGGCGGTCATCTCGGAGATCTTGTCGGCGTCGGCGGGGAGCTTGAGGTCGGCCTCGGGGAATGCCGCGGTCATGATGGACTGTCCGTCGGCGAGGAATCCCATGCGGTGGGCGAGTTCCTCGGTGATGAACGGCATGAACGGGTGCAGGAGGCGAAGGAGCTTCCAGAGCGCGTAGTCGAGCACGGCGAGCGCCTGCTGCTTCGCGGCCTCGTCGGCATTGAAGCGCGGCTTGCACGCCTCGATGAACCAGTCGCAGAAGTTGTTCCAGACCAGCTCGTAGATGTCGTGCGCGGCGGAGTGGAAGCGGAATTCGCGGAGGGAGGTGTTCACGTCGGCGCACGCCTTTTCGAGCGTGTTGAGCATGTGGATCTCGTCCTGCGTGAGCTTTTCGACCGGGATCGCGAGCTTGTCGAACGAGGCGGAGACGGGGCCCTGCATGGTGCGGAAGCGGCAGGCGTTCCAGAGCTTGTTCGCGAAGTTGCGGCCGAGCTCGCATTTCTCGTTGGAGTAGCGGATGTCCATGCCGACGGGCGCGATGTAGACGATGGAGAAGCGGAGGGCGTCGGCGCCGTAGGTCTCGATGACCTTCAGCGGGTCGGGGGAGTTGCCGAGGGACTTGCTGAGCTTGCGGCCGAGTTCGTCGCGGATGATGCTGGTGAAGTAGACGTTGCGGAACGGCAGGTCGCCCTTGAACTCGTAGCCCGCCATGATCATGCGCGCGACCCAGAAGAAGATGATGTCCGGGCCGGTCACGAGGTCGTTGGTCGGGTAGAAATACTTGAGCTCGGCGGTCTCTTCCGGCCAGCCCATGATGGAGAAGGGCCAGAGCCAGGAGCTGAACCAGGTGTCGAGCACGTCCTCCTCCTGGTACCAGCCGTCGCCCTCGGGCGGGTTCACGCCCACGTAGACCTCGCGGTTCTCGTCGTTCACGTCGCCGCGGTACCACGCCGGGATGCGGTGTCCCCACCAGATCTGGCGGCTGATGCACCAGTCCTGGATGTTCTCCATCCAGTGGAAATAGGTCTTCGCCCAGCGGTCTGGATAGAACTTGATCTTGCCGGAGCGGACCGCCTCGATGGCGGGCTTGGCAAGCTCGTCCATGCGGACGAACCACTGGTCGCTGAGGAGCGTTTCGATCTCGACGCCGCCGCGCTCGGAGAAGCCGACGTTGTGGACGATGTCCTCGATCGTTTCGAGGAGGCCGAGCTGTTCCATCTCCGCGACGCACTGTTTGCGGCATTCGTAGCGGTCGAGGCCGGCGTACTTGCCGCACTGGGCGTTCATGGAGCCGTCGCGGTTCATCACGTTGATGAATTCGAGGTTGTGGCGCTTGCCGACCTGATAGTCGTTCGGGTCGTGGGCGGGCGTGATCTTCACGCAGCCGGTCCCCTTTTCCGGGTCGGCGTGCTCGTCCTCGATGATCGGGATCTTGCGGTCGGTGAGCGGGAGGTTCACGGTCTTGCCGACGAGGTGCTTGTAGCGCGGATCGCCGGGCGGGACGGCGACGGCGGTGTCGCCGAACATGGTCTCGGGGCGCGTGGTGGCGACGACGAGGTAGCCGGAACCGTCTGTGAGCGGATAGCGGAAATGCCAGAACTTGCCCTTGACTTCCTTGTAGATGACTTCCTCGTCGGAAAGCGCGCTCTGGGCGGCGGGGCACCAGTTCACCATGCGTTTGCCGCGGTAGATGTAGCCCTTTTCGTAGAGCTGGACGAACACCTTGCGGACGGCGGCGCTGAGGCCCTCGTCCATGGTGAAGCGCTCGCGGTCCCAGTCACAGGAGGTGCCGAGCTTGCGGAGCTGTTTGATGATCGTGCCGCCGTAGAGCTTCTTCCATTCCCAGACGCGTTCGATGAACTTTTCGCGGCCGAGCGCGCGGCGGTCGATGCCTTCCTTCTCGCGGAGGACCTTGTCGACCTTGCTTTCGGTGGCGATGCCGGCGTGGTCGGTGCCGGGGAACCAGCAGACTTCCTCGCCCATCATGCGATGCCAGCGGATGAGGATGTCCTGAAGCGTGTTGTTCAGGACGTGGCCCATCGTGAGGATGCCGGTCACGTTTGGCGGCGGGATGACGATGGAATAGGGCTTCTTGCTGGGATTCGGCTCGCCGTGGAAGCGCTTGTTCGCCTCCCATTCGGCGTACCATTTCTCTTCGATTTCAGCGGGCAGATATGCTTTCGGCATTTCCGGCATGATGACGGTCTCCATTGAGTGTCGGTTGTTGTCAGAATAAAAAGTCAAAACATAATATAGCACGGTTTCAGACATTTTCCCATAAAATAATGCGAAAAGCGGTGTCTTTTTTTTGAAAAAAGGGGTTTTCGGGGGTATAGTATGAAGTTAGAGTATTTCAATCCGGGAAAAAACAATGGACCAAAACCTCGCCCAGGGCACCAGTCAGAGTCTGGAACAGACCCACATCCTTTCGCCTCAGCACCTTCAGGCGCTGAAGGCGCTGCAGGCGCCTGTCATGGAGCTCTCCGGTTCGTTCGCCGACGTCCTGGCGGAAAATCCCCTGATCACGACCGAGGACGACGATTCCGACTACGAGGAGGAGACTCCCGCGCCGGACGATCTGCCCGCGCAGGACGACGCCCCGGTCGAGAGCCTCGACGAAAACCGTCTGGACTACGACGAGGAGCTGGCGCGCATCCTGGAGGGGGACGACGACTGGGCGTCCGTGCGGCAGGAGGACGGCGGCGATCCGCCCGACAGCGAGGCGGAGAAACGCCGCGAATACATGTTCAACTCCGTGACGCAGGAAGTCTCGCTGCAGGAGATGCTCATGGAGCAGCTCAACACCGAGGACTGCGCGCCCGAGGTGCGCCGCGCCGCCGAGGAAGTCATCGGCAACATCGACGACGACGGCTTTTTCCGCAGCGTCCCCGCCGAGATCGCGCAGTCCGTGCCGTGTTCGCTGGAGACCGCGGAGGCCGCGCTGCGCCTCGTGCAGACGTTCGACCCGCCCGGGATCGGCGCGTCCTCCCTGCCGGAATGCCTCCTGATCCAGCTCGAACGCGCCGGAAAGAAGACGGACCGGATGACCGAGTTCGTGACCCGCCACCTCGACGACCTGGAGCACAACCGTCTCCCGAAGATCGCGAAGGACATGGGCGTGACCGTGCAGGACGTGAAGGACATGGCGGACGAACTCCGCCGCACCTGCGACCCGCGGCCCGCCGCATCCCTCGCGCAGTCGCGCACCGAATACTGCCCCGTCGAGGTCACGGTCGAACGTTCCGGCGACGAGTACACCGTGCGCCCGAACCGCGAATACGAGCCGCGTTTCCTGATCCCGAACCGTTACATGAAGATGCTCGACGACCCGCTGACCGACCAGGAGACGCGCGACTACATCCTGAAGAACCTGAAGAGCCTCATGGAGATCCGCAAGGCGCTCGCCGACCGCGAGAGCACCATCGTCCGCATCGCGCGCATCATCGCGGACCAGCAGCACGATTTCTTCGACAAGGGGCCGGAACACCTCCGCCCCATGACCATGCGCGACGTCGCCGACCGCCTCGGCGTCCACGAGACCACCGTGAGCCGCGCCATCGCGAACAAATACATGGCGACGCCCGCCGGCACGTTCAAATTCCGCGATTTCTTCACCGGCGGCTACCAGAACACCGACGGCGAGGACGTGTCCAGCTCCGCGGTCAAGGAGTACATCCGCGAGGCGGTCAAAAACGAGAATCCCGCCCATCCGCTCTCCGACCAGAAGATCGCGGAGGACCTCAAAAAGAAGGGGCTGGACGTGGCGCGCCGCACTGTGGCGAAATACCGCGAGGAACTCGGCATCCCCTCCTCGCAGGGAAGGAAGCAGTACACGTGAAAAACAAACTCTCTTCGTTCATCTCCGGGCACAGGCGCCTCTGGAACACATTTCTTTTCCTCTTCATCCTTCTCACGGCGTTCGCATTCCGCACCTACCACTACAACACTTCCGTGGAGGCGCTGAACGAGATCATCGGCGAGGTCCCGCAGAAGGAGCGCGTGTACCGCTCGTTCTTCGAACACTTCCTTCCGCTCCGCCACAACAACTTCTCGCCGTTCACCATCGAGAGCGCGATGATGTATTCCTACTCGCAGGACATCGCCGAGGGGAAGGGCGTGCCGGAACGCGACGAAACGCTGAAGCACATGGAGGACATCCCGCCGTACGCGCAGATGAACATGGCGCTGGAGTGGTTCCTCGGCTGGGGCTGGCGGCTGAAACAGACGGTCGCGCCCGACCCGGAGAGTTCCCCGCGCGAAAAACTCTTTCAGGACCACCCGTACATGGCGCAGTGGATGAGCGCGCAGATACGGCTGTGGGCGTCGCTGACGTCCGCGCTGATCTTTCTGTGGCTCCTGCTGCTGAAATGCCCGCGCAAGCTGGCGTTCTGCGGCGGATTCCTGCACGCCGTGGCGCTGTCGGCGATCGCGCGTTCCACGGGGCAGGACCTGGTGCGCGGCGAATTCTGCATCCCGCTGATCACGATGACGTTCGTGCTGGCGGCGTGGTGCAATGCCCGGGCGCGCTGGTGGAAGATGCCGGTCATCTTCTGTGTGGTGTTCCTGGCGTTCATCGCGTGGGACCTGTGCCAGATGGTCTTCTCCGCGTGGGCGCTGATCGAGGTCCTGCGGGCGGTCTGCGGATACCGGATGAAACGCGGCGTGCTGTATTCCTGGATCGCGATCGCAGCCGCCGTGCTGCTGAACGCCCTCGTCGTGCCGTTCAACATCACCTACGGGCTGATCCATGCGCCGATCCTGTGGGTGGCGATGCCGTCGCTTTTCTGCTGCTATGCGCTGCAGTGCGTGTCCCGCCGCCTGAACCTCGCCGGCGGCCGCAAGCTTGCCCTGCGCCTGGCGGTGCCGATTCTGGCGGCGGCGCTGTACGTGAACTGGGCGCAGTTCGGCAACACGCCGGAATACGCCTCGAACTACAGCCATTTCTCCGAGGCGATGAAGGCGAAGGTCAAGTTCAACAACGTGAAGCCCGCGAACGCTCTGCTGCTGAACTACGACGCGCGCATCATGTGGACGCCTTCCATGCACTCCGCCACCTGGGAGATCGCGTCGTCGTTCTTCCCGAGTCTCATCTTCGGACGCCGCCTTCAGTTCGGGCTCGCCCGGTTCCTGTTCGGACTGCTCCCGGTCACGCTGGCGCTGTACGCCGCGCTGCTGCTGGGGCTGACATTGTTCCGCATCCCGAGGGAGGAATTCATGAAGACGCTGCCGCGGACGTTCCTGCCGAACATCTTCACGGTCGGGTTCATCGTCGGGTTCATCTACATCGTGCGCTACCACGAGTTCGTGATCCTCTTCCTTTCCGTCTCCCTGCCGATGCTCGTCTGCACCTATCTGCGTGCGTTCCGGCACGCCCCGTGGAAGGTCGACCCCGCCGAGGCGTGCACCGTCATCTTCGACCGCCCGCGCCTGCTCAAGCACATCCGCCGCGCGCTGTCCGGCGTGTTTGCGTTCGTGATCTTCTGGGAGACTGTCGTGTCCGTCGATACGCCCCGGCGGTATACGGGCGACGTCCCGCTCAAGGAGACCGCCCTGCTGATCATGTGGTTCCGCCAGCACAGGGAAGCCGTGGCGGGCAAGGGCGTGGCGGCGAACTTCACGGTCGGGCCGATGCTGAAGGCGTACGCGGGGACCGGGCTGGTCATGAATCCGCAGTTCGGCATGAAGCGCATCCGCGACGCCACGGAAAAATACCTGAACGCGCTGTTCCACGGCTCCGAGCTCGACCTGGCGCGCTACTGCGGCGAATACGGCGCGGACTACCTGATCTACAACAAGGGCGCGGTCTTCACCTATTCGATCTATTCGAACCGCTACATCGCGGGCGCGAACGAGATCCAGCCCGAGTCCATCGTCAACCTGATGATTGTCGATCCGGACAGCCTTCACTGGTTCTACCGGCTTGACGTCCCGCGCGGGATGGAGGGCATCAACCGCGTCTATACGGTCTTCAAAGTGATCTCCCCGGAGGCGAAACGCGAGGCGGCGCGCCTCGGTGCGCTCGGACGCAACGAACTTTCCCTCGGACGGAAGGAATCTGCCGCCGAGCTCGCGAAAAAGGCGGTCGAGCTTGACCCGACCGCCGAAGGGCCGAGGCTTCTGTATCTCGAAACACATGGATGCCTGCCGCGCGTCACGCTTTCCGGCGTGGAGGACGCGAGATAACCCCGCCCGGCTTCGCAGTGGCTTGCATGCCGAAGAGTCCGGGCAATTCCGCCACGGTCCGGGAAACTTTATTATAAAAAGGGAGAATGCCGCTTGCATTTTCCTTTTCGCGATGTATATTATATGCTACGTTTTCTCAACGCGTCCGGGCCGGCCGTATGCCGGTTCTCCCGCACCAACCAACCCGCGGGCGGATGCGCACAACCGAACAAGAAGGTATCTTGCTCCGCGTCAACCGACAACAACCGCGGAGGAAAAGAGCCGGAACAAAGAAAGGCGGATGGAATCATGGCCATCTCTGTCAAAGACCTGTTGGAAGCCGGGTGCCATTTCGGGCATCAGACGAAGCGCTGGAACCCCAAGATGAAAGATTACGTCTACGGGGCGAAGAACGGTATCTCTATTATCGACCTCACCAAAACCATCCGCCAGATCGGCGACGCCTGCAATTTCCTGCAGCGTGAAGTCATGAAGGGATCCCGCATCCTGTTCGTCGGCACGAAGCGCCAGGCGCAGCAGGTCGTCCGCAACGCCGCGGAAGAAACCGAAATGTTCTACATGTCCGAACGCTGGATGGGCGGCACGCTCACCAACATCGAAACGATCCGCAAGTCCGTGAAGAAGATGCGCGAGATCGACGACATCGTGAACAACGAAGAGAGCTCCAATCTCAAGAAGAAAGAGATCGTCAGCCTGGAACGCCAGGGCGTCAAGCTGCACCGCAACCTCGACGGCATCGCCGACATGAAGCGCCTGCCCGACGTGGTCGTGGTCGTCGACGTCTGCCACGACGCCACCGCCGTGAAGGAAGCCCAGAAGCTCGGCATTCCGATCATCGCCATCGTCGATACGAACGGCAATCCTGAAAACATCGCCTACCCGGTCGCCGCCAACGACGACGCCGTGAAGTCCATCAAGATCATCATGGACACCTTTGTCGCCGCCATCAACGACGCCCTCGGGCTCTACAAGGTCAAAGTCGCCGAAGACAAGGCGAAGGCCGAAGCCGAACGCGCCGAGAAGAAGGGCGCCGATGACAAGGCGAAGAGCGACGAGCGTCCTGCGCGCCGCCCGTCCCGCCGCCCCGCCGGCGCCCGCAAGGATGCCGCTGCAGCCGATGGCGAGAAGAAAGCCGCTCCGCGCCGCAAGGCTCCCGCCAAGGAAGTCAAAGACCTGTCCGAACTCAAGAAATCCGATGTGAAACCCGAGGAGAAATAATCATGGCAGCTATCACCCCGCAAATGGTCAAGGAACTGCGCGACAAGACCGACGCAGGCATGGGCGAATGCAAGAAGGCCCTCATCGAAGCCAACGGCGACATTGAAGCCGCAGTCGATATCCTCCGCAAGGCCGGTATCGCCAAGAGCGCCCACCGCGCCGACCGCGCCACCGCCGAAGGCAAGATCTTCGTCGCCGTCGACGGCAACCAGGCTCTCATGCTCGAAGTCTGCTGCGAAACCGACTTCGTGGCCAACAACGAAAAGTTCCTTGAATACGGCAACGGCGCCGCGAAGAAGATCCTCGCGAACACCACCGGCGACGGCGACGTCACCGAGGCCGCGCAGAAGTCCGAAGAGACCGAGCTCGCCGCCCTGTTCTCCAAGTTCGGCGAGAAGATGATCATCCGCCGTGCCCTCCGCTATACCACCGACCAGAAGATCGCCTATTACATCCACTTCAACGGAAAGATCGGCGTCCTCCTCGACATCGGCGGCGAGATCGACGAAGCCGGCATCAAGAACACCTGCCTCCAGATCTGCGCGTCCAATCCGCAGTACGTCAACTCCTCCGAAGTCCCGGCCGAAGCGATCGCCCACGAAAAGGAAATCGCCACCGCCCAGCTCAAGGAGAGCGGCAAGCCCGAAAACATCATCGAGAAGATCGTCGCCGGCAAGATCAACAGCTGGTACGGCGAGATCTGCCTCGTGAACCAGCCCTGGATCCTTGACAACAAGACCACCTTCGGCAAGCTCTTCCCGAAGGCCACCGTCAAGCGTTTCGCCCGCTGGGCCGTCGGTCAGTAATCGGCCGCGAGTTTCTCTCTGAAACATCAAACCCGTTCCGGTTTTCGCCGGAGCGGGTTTTTTCGTGCACGCGGGCTGGGGGCAGGGGTGCGCCGAAGCCCGGCAGCGGATCGCCGGAGGAGAGCTTGGTAAGGATGAGGTCTTTTTCCCCCTCGGATAAGCTTAGAAAGGATGAGGTCCTTTTGCGCGTCGCATGCAATTGGTAAAGATGAGGTCTTTTTCCCCCTCGGATAAGCTTAGAAAGGATGAGGTCCTTTTGCGCGTCGCATGAAATTGGTAATGATGAGGTCTTTTTCCCCCTCGGATAAGCTTAGAAAGGATGAGGT
>JAFSZN010000136.1 GCA_017455665.1 Lentisphaeria bacterium | reverse complement strand
GGATGATCGCCTGGTACTTGCTGTCGCGGCCGCCCTTGGCGGAACCGCCTGCGGACTGGCCCTCGACGATGAAGAGTTCGCAGATCTCCGGGTCGTTGGACTCGCAGTCGGCGAGCTTGCCGGGAAGGGAGAACCCTTCGAGGGCGCCCTTGCGCTGGACTTCCTCGCGGGCGCGGCGCGCGGCTTCGCGGGCACGAGACGCCACGATCGCCTTCTCGACGATCTGGCGGGCGACGTCCGGGTTTTCCTCGAGGAAGGTGGAGAGGCATTCGCTGACGACGGAGTCCACGATGCCCTTGACTTCGCTGTTGCCGAGCTTGGTCTTGGTCTGTCCCTCGAACTGGGGATCCGGGACCTTGCAGCTGACAATGGCGGTGAGACCTTCCTTCATGTCCTGGCCGGTCATGGGCTTGTCGCCCTTGATGAGGCTCTGCGCCTTCGCGTAGTTGTTCACGGTGCGCGTGAGTGCGGACTGGAATCCGGTCATGTGGGTGCCGCCCTCGCCCGTGCAGATGTTGTTCGCGTAGCTGAAGATGTTTTCCTGGAACTCGGCGTTGTACTGCATGGCGATCTCGACGTCGATGCCGTTGCGCTCCTTGTGCATGTAGATCACGTCCTGATGCACGAGTTCCTTGTTCGCGTTCAGCATCTGCACGAACTCGATGATGCCGCCCTCGTAGTGGAACGTTTCGGAGCGGACCGGGTTCTCGCGTTCGTCGGAGAGGTCGATGCGGATGCCGCGGTTCAGGAAGGCGAGCTCGCGGAGGCGTTTCGCGAGGATGTTCCAGACGTATTCGGTCGTCTCGGTGAAGATGGTCGGGTCGGGCTGGAACGTCACGGTCGTGCCGCGGTCGGACACCGGATGCAGGGGGTGCAGCTTCACGGCGGTGTTGCCGCGCTCGAACCGGATCTCGTACGCCATGCCGTCGCGGTGGATCTCGACGGTCATCCAGGTGGAAAGGGCGTTCACGCAGGAGACGCCGACGCCGTGGAGGCCGCCGGACACCTTGTAGGCGTTGTGGTCGAACTTGCCGCCGGCGTGCAGCACGGTCATCACGACTTCGACGGCCGGGATGCCGAGTTCCTTGTGGATGTCGACCGGGATGCCGCGTCCGTCGTCGCTGACGCGGATGCAGTTGTCGGGGAGGATGGTCACGGAGACTTTCGAGGCGAATCCGGCGAGCGCTTCGTCGATACTGTTGTCGACCACTTCATACACCAGGTGGTGCAGACCGCGCTGGGACGTGTCGCCGATGTACATACTGGGACGCTTGCGGACAGCTTCCAGACCGTCTAGAACGGTGATCTCGTCCGCGGTGTAGTCTTCCGGGTTGCGGTCTTCCGCCTGCGACGTGAATGTGCTGTCCACGCTGGACTCGTTGATGGTGGAGCGCGGCGGCTCCGGCTTGCGGACGTCCGCGGGCTTCGCGGCGGTCTCCGGTGCGGCGGGCGCGGTGTTTTCCGCAGGGGTTTCGGCTGAGGACGCCTGGGAGGTGATTTCGTCTTCGGACATTGGATTCTCCATGAGGTGCGGCCAGTGGTAAACCGGCCGCGGGTTCGTTGCTTTGATAATATTCTAAATATAATATACACCGCCAAACCTCTTTTTCAAGCGCGTACGCGTACACGCGCGAAGAAAAAAGCCGATTTTTTTCGAAACGCAATTTGAAACTGCGGGCACAATAATATCATAATTATTTCGAAATAGGTTTTTTTGTTTTCGACTTGATATTTCGAAAAACGGAGCTATATTGATAGAAGTCGCTCGTTTTCAGACTTGTTTTTTCGGCCGCATCTTCGAATCAAGCCCGATTCCTCTGTTGCTGTCCCATCAGTTTTTGAAACAAAAGAAAGGACTGCACGTTATGTTCCGCTTTTTCAGAATCAGCAGACAGACCGCCGGTCTCCTCGCCCTGGCCCTGACCGCCGCGATTTTCGCCGCCTGCGCCCAAACGCAGCAAAGCGAAGTCGAACTGGGAAAAGCAGCCTATTCGGCCAGAGACTATGAAACGGCGGTCAGGCATTACACGGCCGCCGCCGAACAGGGCGACGCCGAAGCGCAATATCTTCTCGGACAGTGTTATCTGAAGGGAAAAGGCGTCCCCGTCGGCAAAAGGGCGGCCACCAGCTGGATGCAGGAATTCTACACGCCGGACGGACTGGTGACGGCGGTCGATAAGGTGCAGGCGGTCGAATGGTTCCGGAAAGCGGCGGCACAGGGCCACGCGAAAGCCCGGATGCACCTCGGCATATTCTACGAAATGGAAGACGCGATCGTCACCGGGAAGGAGGCGGAGGAATGCTTCGAAAAAGCCGTTCCGGGGCTTCGCAAGGAGGCGGAACAGGGCGATGCCGAGGCGCAGCAGCTTCTCGGCGCGTACCTCATAGGCAGAGCGAAGAACGAAGAAAACCTTCGCGAAGCGATCCGATGGGTCCGCAAAGCCGCCGATCAGGGTGATGCCGAAAGCCAGTTCATGCTGGGCGTAATCTGTTCCTCCGGGGACATTCCGGGCGTGAAAAAAGACGAGGCGGAAGCGGACAAGTGGTTCCGCAAGGCCATTGGGCCGATCCGGACCGCCGCCGAAGAGGGAGAACCCGACGCGCAGTATCTGCTGGGTACCACCTATCTGGATGGCATCGGCGGGGAAAAGAAAGACTTGGAAAAAGCGAAGGAATGGTTCCTGAAGGCCGCGAAACAGGGCGATACGCGCGCCCAGGTCCTTCTTCAGTACCATCCGGAGTTCGTCAAATCGAAAGAGCCATGAATAGTGGCGCAAAGCCTGTGAATGAGGGAATGATCGCTTTTGCGATTACCCCTATCGGGTATAAAATCAAGCAAACGCATCAAAAAAACCCTATCGGGTATAAAATCAAGCAAACATATCAAAATAACACCGATCGGTATATTATTCCGTTTCTCTTCGTGTCCGATCTGCAAAAAAAACGCGGGCCCGGCCACCCCAAGGGGTGCGGATGCAGTGCGCGGCTACGCTCGCG
>JAFSZN010000003.1 GCA_017455665.1 Lentisphaeria bacterium | reverse complement strand
TGTCGAGAACGCCGTTTCCGTCGACAGTCACCCGGTTCAGCGTGCTGGTGTTCCCATAGGTCCTGAGGTTGCCGGTCAGAGTGTTGTCGCTGACAATCGTCCCGTTCAGCAGGATCTCTCCGTCCGCGCCGTTCAGCGTGCCCGTGCCGCTGACCGTTGCGTTCTTCAGCGTGATGCTCTTTCCGCCCGTGACGATGCTCCCGGTGTTTTCGAGTGTATTGCCGCTCAGGATCAGATCTCCCGCCTCGGTGGTGATGGTGCCCGCGTTGGTGAGATTTGCGTAAATATAGCCGTCTGAGTAGCCGAGGGTCGTGACCGTCAGGTCCTTGCCGATGGTGAATGCGTTTCGGTTTTCCGCGGTCCCTAAATAGCCGAGTGTGCCGTCGCCGCTCAGGTTCAGCTTGCCTGCGCCGGTCAGCGCGACAGGTTCGCTTTCATCTTCGTTCAGCAGATGGCTGTTGTTCTGGACTGTTGCGACGCCGTTGACCGCGAAGCTTTCCTGCAAGGCGACGTCCGCCGACTGCGAGAATGCGCCGTCCGTGTCAACGGTGACATTCTTCAGGGTGGACTTTTTGCCAGTAGCCTGCACCGCGCCCTTCAGGAGCGACCCGGCGAGCGTGGTTTGATTCAGGTAGACGGTCCCCTGCTTGCCATTCAGCGTACCCGTGCCGCTGACCGTCGCGTTCTCCAGTGTGATGGACTTGTTTCCGCCGGTGACGATGCTCCCGGCATTTTCGATCGTGTTGCCCTTTAATGTCAGGCTTCCTGCCTCGGTGGTGATGGCGCCGTTGTTGGTGAGGTTCGCATAGATATAGCCGCCGGAGTAGCCGAGAGTCGTGACCGTCAGGTTCTCGCCGATGGTGAAAGCTCCGCGGCATTCTTCGGTCCCCAGGTAGCCGGATGTGCCGTCGCCGCTCAGGTTCAGCTTGCCGGCGCCGCTCAGCGCGGCCGTCGCTTCGGTGGATTCGTTGTAAAGCCCCTTGTTGTTCTGGACCGTGACCTTGCCGTCGATCGTGAGCGTTCCCTGCGCGACGGCCTGTGCCTGAATGTCGAGAACGCCGTTTCCGTCGACAGTCACCCGGTTCAGCGTGCTGGTGTTCCCATAGGTCCTGAGGTTGCCGGTCAGAGTGTTGTCGCTGACAATCGTCCCGTTCAGCAGGATCTCTCCGGCCGCGCCGTTCAGCGTGCCCGCGCCGTTGACCGTTGCGTTCTCCAGCGTGATGGACTTGTTTCCGCCCGTGACGATGCTCCCGGCGTTCTCAACCGTATTGCCGCTCAAAGTCAGTTTTCCCGCCTCGGTGGTGATGGTGCCCGCGTTGGTGAGGTTCGCATAGATGATGCCGCCGGAGTAGCCGAGGGTCGTGACCGTCAGGTCCTTGCCGATGGTGAATGCGTTTCGGTTTTCCGCGGTCCCTAAATAGCCGAGTGTGCCGTCGCCGCTCAGGTTCAGCTTGCCCGCGCCGGTCAGCTGAAGCGCGGAGACTGCGGCATTGGTCAGGCCGCAGTTGTTGTTCACAGAGACGATGCCGTTAAGTGCGAAATGATCGAGAATGAGCAGGGAACGATTCCCCGTTACGTTCAATGTGGCGGCTCCGCCGAGCTCGACCGTATGCGCCACGATATCCACGTCCAGCGCCACGTTGCCTGCCGCATTGATGTACATTGCCGCGTCCTCGCCGGACGGGACCGTGGACTGCAGATCGCCTTCGTCGGAAACCCAGTTGGTATAGCCGAAATGGTCCGTGCCGATGACATATTCGCTCTGCACGCCCCAGCGGCTGCTGGCGGTGACAATGGGCTCGACATCACGATGGAAGAGTTCGAAATAATAGTTTTTCAGTTGCGACATGTTTTCACCCGCGGAGTTGGATCCAGTCCACAGGACTGGACTGTTGATTTGATGGTATTTATTTAAATATTGCAATAATATAACAGACTTTGGCAGGATGTCAAGTCCCGGTTTGAAAAAAGAGTTTTTTATGAAACTCTTCCCGATAGCGTCCGAATCAGGGCTATCTCATGCTTCAGGGATATAATCCGGATGCGGCTGACCGGCTGACGAAAAGACGCTGAGGCCCCCCTTGATCTTTTTCGGGAACCGTCGAAAAAAGAAGGTGCAATCGCAGATGATGCGTTTTTGTGGATTTACGCATCAAATCCACAAAATTTCACGAGATTTCACGCAATCTCAAAAGTCGCGGATTCATGCGTTTTAAGTTCAAAAAATGGAGCCGGCTCTCGGATTCGAACCGAGGACCGACGGTTTACAAAACCGTAGCTCTACCGCTGAGCTAAGCCGGCGTCATGCTTTTCCCGGCGGCATCGGCGTCGATGGGGCGGGCCGTCCGGACACTTCCGGCAGGATCGGCGGATCCGTCGATGCCGGAATGTCAGGCGCCGTTGTATGGACGCCGATTGCCCGAACCTGTATTTCAACCCTATTAATATGGCATATTTTTTTCAAAAGTCAACCTCTTTCACTTTCTTTTTTGCGTTTTCGTGATATAGTATGATATGTTTTTTGTCCGTTCTCTTTTGATCCGTGGAGAAAACCAGGGAAAGGTTGTTCCGATATATGTCCAAACGCTGGCTGATGGTCGCCGATGCGCATTTGAGCTGCTGCGAGCCGGAAGACGAGTTCTTCCGCATGCTCGACAGTGTGTCGCGTCTGCCCGGGGACATCGGGATCGTCTTTCTCGGGGACATCTTCGACCTCTGGATTGCGCTGCGCGGATATGAGAACGAGGAGCATCGGCGTTTTCTCGACTGGTGCCGCCGGGAAAAAGCGCGCCGCGAGATCGTGTTCCTGGAGGGCAACCACGAGTTCTTCGTGGCAAAGACCTATCCTGACGCGTTTTCGTATTCGGACGAGGATTCGTACCGGGACGGGACCACCCAATGGCTTCACGGCGACCGCATCAACAGACGGGACCATTCCTACAAGATCCTGCGGTTCATTCTCCGCAACATCCTGACCCGCTGGTTCCTGTGGTGCATCGGCCCCACGTTCGGGCCGTCGTTCGCCCATTATGTCCGCGAACGTCTCCGCACCACGAACCAGGCGCACAAGACGTATTTTCCGGAGCAGGCGGCCTTGAATTATCTTTCCTCGTGCCCGCCGGATTTCGTCGTTTTCGCCGGGCATTTCCACGACCGGCTCACGAGGACATCGGACGGGCGGACCCTGGAGGTGCTGCCCGCGTACGCCCAGGCGTCCGAGCTGATGTATTATGATCCCGCCGTGCCGGAGCTTTCCGTGCTGCCGGCGGCCCGCGTTGCCGGCTTGTGCGGCTCACCTGACAAAAAGGAGGCGTCCGGATCATGAAACGTCTTATGTATCCCGGGAGTTTCGATCCAGTCACGAACGGCCATCTTGACGTGATCCGCCGCGCATCCCGCATTGCCGACGAAGTCTTGGTGGCGGTCGCGCGCAATTCGGAAAAGTCCCCGCTCTTTACGACGGACGAGCGGATCGAGCTCATCCGCGCGGTCACGGCATCCATCCCGAATGTTCGCACCGTCACGTTCACGGGGCTGCTCGCCGACGCGGTTTCCTCGTTCGGGGTCTCGGCTGTCATCCGCGGACTGCGCGCCGTTTCCGATTTCGAGTACGAGTTCCAGATGGCGCTCATGAACCGCGAGCTGAATCCGTCCTGCGAGACGCTCTTCATGATGCCGAGTCCGGAATATTCTTTCCTCAGTTCCCGTCTCATCCGCGAGATCGCGTCCTGCGGCGGCTCCATCTCCGCGTTCGTCCCCCCGGAAGTCGTCGCCGCCATCCGCAGAAAAATGGAGCGCACCGACCATGATTAAGATTAACACTTCGCACATCCTGCCCGATACCCCGTATCTGCTCGACGGCACGGAATCCTCCGATATTCTGGAACTCCCACCGGACGCGGATCCGCCGCTCGCGCCGGCCGGCGACATCACGTATCATCTTTCGGCGGTCATGGCGGGCGCCGACCTCATCGTGACCGGCAGCGCATCCGTTCCGCTTGCCACGGTCTGTGCGCGCTGTCTCGACGACATCCGCGTCCCGATCGCCGTCAAGGACCTCTGCTTCCATTTCGAGAAAGTCCGCGATCTGGAGGTCGACCTCACGGACGATGTGCGCGAGGAACTGCTTCTCGCCGTTCCGTCCTGTTTCTACTGTGCTCCGGACTGCAAGGGCATCTGCCCCGTGTGCGGCGCGAACCTCAACCATGCGTCGTGCTCCTGCGACCGTTCCGCCGAGTCCGTGCCGGACGAAGCCGCGCCGTCGCCCTGGGATCAGCTCGACGCGCTGGACCTTTCGCCGAAGCAACCGAAATCCTCGAAGGCATCGAAAACGTCAAAGACTTCGAAAGCCTCGAAGGCTCCGAAGGCATCGACCTCTTCGAAGGCTCCGAAGGCATCGAAAACGCCGAAGAAATGATCCCGTGCCGCCCTTGCGCCGGGCGGCATTTCCCGTGTGCCGGTTCCGGAACGGTCTCTGCAGCATTTCGCGCTTGCATTTTCCGGAACCTGTGATATGTTTTCCATGAAACGCATTTCAACGGTTTTTTACGGAAGGAACTCGTCCCATGTCCGCATCGCAGATTCTCGCATCGACCATCGCCGGTTCGTGGTATCCCGGCGATCCCGCCCGGCTCAAACCCATGATCGACTCGTTTCTGGCGCCGTGCCCTGTGCCGGAAACGCCGTGCAACGTGATCGTCGTGCCGCATGCCGGTTATCCGTATTCCGGTCCGACCGCCGGATATGCATATGCCGCGGTCGACCGCAACAGGATCCGGCGTGTGATCCTGCTCGCGCCGAGCCACCGCTACGGCATCCGCGACCTTGCAGTCCTGCCGATGGCGGACGCGGTTTCCACCCCGCTCGGCACGATCCCGCTTGACACCTCCATGCGCGACGCCCTGCTGGGGACGGCGATGTTCCGCGCGGACGATGGTGTGCACCGGGTCGAACACAGCACGCAGATCCAGTATCCGTTCCTTCAGCACTGCCTCGGCGACTTCCGTCTTCTGCCGGTCGTCGTCGGCAGCCTGAGCTCGCACGCAGCCGACGCCCTCGCCGCCGCGCTGAAGCCGTTCCTCGTCGACGACGTCCTCCTGGTCGTCAGCTCGGATTTCATCCATTACGGCAGCGATTTCGACTACGAACCCTTCCCGCAGGACACCGAGGCGAAAACGCGTGCGCTCAACCTCGATGCCGCCGACGCGATCGTCCGACGCGACGTTGCCCGCTTCGAGCGCATCGTGGACGAATCCGGCGCGACCATCTGCGGACGCGAACCGATCCGCGCCGCGCTCCGGATGCTTCCCGACGACTGCACCGGCTCCGTGCTTCACTACGCCACCAGCTCGGACGAGTCTCGCGACTTCTCCCGTTTCGTATGCTACTGCTCCATCGGATTCCATGCGGAGTTCCCGCCCGCGCCGGAACGGACCGAAGCAAAGGAGGAAGCGGATTGCGGCTCGCTTTCCGCCGCCGACAAGTCCTTCCTGCTCGACCTCGCCCGCCGCGCCATCCAGTACGCCCTGAACACGCGCATGGTCCCCACGGCGGACGCACTCGGCGTGAACCAGGCCGCGCTGTCCCCCGCGCTCCGCAAAAACATGGGCGCGTTCGTGACGCTCAGCCTTAAGCAGAACCATCGTCTGCGCGGCTGCATCGGTGAGATCCAGCCGTACCGTCCGCTCTGGAAAGCCGTCCTCGGCCGTGCCGTCGACGCCGCATTCCGCGATCCGAGGTTTCTCCCGCTCACCGCGCAGGAATTCGCCGGCGTCGAGATCGAGATATCCGCCCTCACGCCCGCCGTCCCGGTCGCCTCCTGGCGCGACATCGTGATCGGGCGGCACGGCATGACCCTGACCAAGAACGGACGGTCCGCGGTCTTCCTGCCGCAGGTCGCGCCGGAACAGGGCTGGGGCATCGAGGAGACGCTGACCAACCTCGCGGTGAAGGCGGGGCTCCCGCCGGACGCCTGGCGCGAGGGCGCGTCGTTCACCGTGTTCGAGGCGATCGTCTTCCACGAGTGACGAACGGCGTCTGCCTTCTACAAAAAAGAATGACATCATGGCATCCGTTTTGTCATTTCGATCAACGAAAAAGATAAAAAAGTACCGCTTCTGCCAGCGTTGATCATGGCGATGTCGTTGACTTTGTCGCCGTCGAAATCGCCCAGCAAGCCAACTATGACCGGAACAGGTTGAGGTTAATTATTTTTCAGACATAGACATTTATTTTCTAACGAAATATCCTTATTTTTCCAAAAAAAGCTGTTTTTTTGTTATGTTTTCTTGAAAAAACGATTCCGGTAGTGTATAGTTATATATTTACAACTACTATGAAGGACATAGCTTCATGAAACGGCTTCTGACAATCCTGGCTTTGATCCTGCTCACGGCGGGCTTCTCGTTCGAGGCCCTCGCCGTGGATGCGTTTGACGCGTCCAGAGCGGGCGAATACGCCGTGTCTGCGGAAGCCGTCGAGGCGGAATCCGCCTCGCAGGATGAAGCCGCCGCTTCGATCTTCCTTTTCACCGACTCCATCAGGTCCGCCGCTTCGGAATTCCTGCACCGCGAACTCGGCATCAACACTGTTCACGGGCAGCCGCTCCCCGGCGTGCTGATCTCCCTGCTCCTCGGCGCGGCGTTCGGGCTCGCCCGGAAACTTCGGAATCGCCGCGCGGCGCAAACTGAACAACAGGCGGAGAACGCGTTTATTCTGACCGCGCGTCTTCTCCGCATGCAGATTTTGTATTTGTATCCGCCTAATACCATTCACACGATCTCCCCAGGACCGGATTTATTCTGTCAGAGGGAATGAGGCGGGATTCCCGGCGCGTCGGACATGATATGCGCCGGAGACCAGCGGCCGCGGTCCACGGGGCGCCGCGAGCCGGATTCCAAAGTCAACGAACGCCCCGAAACCGCTTCCGGATTTCTCCCAACAAAACACAAAACAGGAACCTGAAGCACGGCGGAAAACCCGCCAACCCCAAACAAACGAAAGGTAATCTACAATGAAACTTAGCAATCTTCTTCTCACCGCCGCACTGTTCCTCTCCGCCGGCATCGCCTTTGCAAAACCGAAAGTCGACATGTCGAACGTGTCCGATTTCCTCACGCTGGAGCGCTCCGAAGGAACGAATACGCTGAACATCAGGATGTTCCGCATGAATAACGGCTGGAATTATTATGTGAACGGCTATACCCAGGGTACGGGCGAAAATGCCGATCCCGTTCTTTCCTACAGATCTCTCCTGAGCAAGGATGATCAGTATCTGGTCTCCTCCGACAAGACGACGATCCAGAGAATCATCGCCGGCATGGAAGATCTGCCCGATGATGTGAGAGCCGGCCTGGACAAGCATGCCATCGGCATCTATGAGTTCTCCATCCCTGTTACGGACGACATCATCGAGATCGGTCTTGCCGGCGGCAACGGGAAAGGCGCGTTCGTCGAGTCGGTCTGGCAGAGATCCGCGACCAACGGCAACGACTTCTGGTCCATCGGCGATGGCAATATCATTTATATGGGCAAGGGCAACTGGGTCGGCCAGTACAACAACGGCGCCATGTTCCTTGTCGGCGGCGACCCCTTCGGCGCTCCGCTGCCGGCTCCGGTCGTGACGCTCCTCATCGCCCTCGGCTTCGGTGCCGCGCTGGTGATGTACCGCAACCGCAAGCAGGTGAAAGCCTGAGTCTGATAATCCTGACAGGGGAAGCCGTTTGCCGCGGCTTTCCCATCAGGATGAATTTGACAGGATCATGAATGCCGCGTCTTCCGAAAGAAGGTAACGGTGTCAAGGCAGACGGTTCGCCCTTTCTCCGGACGGACTGCCTGCTGATTTATATTCCGTACGGATGAAAACGGGGAAACAAAGATGGATGACATATTCGCAGGTCCTATCGCGGCTATCCGATAGAACCATTTGAACCGACAGGAAAGATGAGATGAAAATGAACCGGAAAATCATCGCGGTCATCGTGCTGGGGGGTGTCCTTCTGGCAAGTCTGCTGGCGTGTGGATATTTTGGAGTCAAGACGATACGCCGCACGAAACTGCGCCGCGCCGCGATGGCCGCATACGAAAACAAAGACTATGCGTTGGCGGAACGTCTCCTGCTTCAGTACGTCGCAAAAGACCCGAATGCGGAAGCGGAGTTTGTGGCGCTGGCGAACATTTACCATGAATACGGCAGTGCAGGTCTGGAAGCGCAGATGTGGCAGACGGCTAGTTCGCTGAACCCGTTGAATGGACAATACCGGGAAAAAATGCTGACCAGTGCGTTGCGTTCCGCGAGCTATCAGCTTCTGTACAGCATTCTGGGGCGGAAAACGAAAGCGGATGAACCGTTTACCGACCAGGAGCTTTATCTGTATGTGATTTCGTCCTGTCGTTCCGGCCACACGAAAGATGGAACCGCCGTGTACCAGAAGGCAGTGAAAGCCGATCCCGAGGCGTTCCACAAAAACGATCTGGGGCGTCTGGCGGAATTTATGGTCTTGTATGATTCTCTTTCCGACGGCGAACGGAACGCATATCTGAGCGGCGCCATGCAGTCGGAGAATCCTGTGATCCGGTTCGAGGCGATCCTCGGCTCCATCCGCCGGATCCGTCAGATGAACGACGGAGAAACAGACCGGGCGGACGAAATAGAGTCCCTGCTGAAGCAGGCAGTGGAGACCAATTACTTTGCGGGGACCACATATCAGGCGGACTACAGATTCTCAAAATACCGTTTCCGAGACGTGATCGACGTGCTCGGCCCCTATCTGAAGACGATCGACGACGTCAATATGTATCTTCTGTATGCGGAAAGCTGTGTCTTTGAACAAAAACTGGACGAACTCAAAGAACTGCAACGGAAACTCAGCCGGAAATCCGGCGCCCTGCGTGTCCTGGCGGAATACTGCGAAATCCTGATCGCGTATCTGGAAAACGACAATGACAAACTCGTTTCCACTGTCCGGAAATCCGGAAACATCATCATCTCCCCGCTTTCCCGCTTCATCCGCCTTCGCGTGGCAATGATAAACGGTTCCCTCAACGAGATCCGGACCGTGGCACAGGAAATCTTCTCTGCACCTCCGTTCCACGATATTCACAACCGTGCTCTGCTTATCTGCATGGACTACATTTCCAATGAGATGGAAAAAAAGGAAAACCGGAAGGACCCGTCGCAAATGGCCGACCTGGCAAAGATCCTGACAGGATATCTGCGGAGCAACAGGATGCTTGCCGAGATCATTCTTATGGACCAGTACAAAAAAGGACTGGTGAAAGAAGCCGATCTGATGGCTGCCTTGGAGGAATACCCGGACGACGCCCTCCTGATGCGGATCACAGCCGAATACCTGATCTTCAACGGGAAATCGGACCAGGCGCTTCCCATGCTCGAGCAGATCATGGACGCCGCGAAGGAGATGAAAGAGGACCCCGGCCGGGATTTCCTTTTCCTGTATATGCTGGCGCTCGACCAGCTCGAACGGCACGACGAAGCCTCCGCCATTTTCCGGAAACTGGTGGAGGAATCCGAGTTCGACCTGGGACTTCTGAACCAGTATTTCCAGTTCTGCCTGGAGAACAAACGGGAAAAGGATCTGATCTCCATGGCCGACAAACTGGAGCCGCTGAAAGACGGCAAACTGGAACATTTCGGTAAATTCTTCCGCGCGGCGGCGATGCTTCTGACCGAAGATGAAGAAAAGGAAAATGAGGCGCTGGACCTGCTGGCATCGACCCCGACCGGCGATTCGGAATTCACGTTCTATGCGGCAAATACTCTGTGCGGATATGAACGTCTCGATGAGGCGGAGGCGAAATACAGAGCGATTCTGAAGACTTACCGCTTTCCCGCGCTGATCTACGTTAATCTTTCCGAGCTTTATCATGCGAAGGGCGACGAGCCGGGCGCGCTGGAAGCCGCAAAGACGGCCTTCGAAATGGAAAAAAGAACCATGCTCCCCGCGTTTATTTACGCGACGCGGCTCTCCGAAGCAAAACGTTATGAGGAAGCAGTGGATGTCCTCAAATTCCCGCGCCACGCGGTAAACGACTACCGCGAAGACATCGTTGAACTCTGGGTCGACTGCATGCACCATGTAATCGAAAACAGCATCGCCGCCCGAAAGTATCTTCAGGCGGAGGAACAGCTCAAGCATCTGCTGGTCGTCTCGCCCGACGATGCGTCCGGCAAGGAGAACATGGAGAAAGTCCGGGAGATTCTCAAGGCGCAAGAGGAAGAATTGCAATCCGGGAATGCCGGGGCGGCTCCCGCCGCGTAAGTCCAAAACAAGACCGCCTGCACCGGCGAAAGCCGCGCACGGTTGCAGCGGCGGACTTGACCTTCCGCTTGCTTTTTTCGTTTTTTCGTGTATAGTAATTGATTCATTTTGTTTGACCGGCTCATATCCTCAACGTAAGACCGAAAAAGGAGTTTTGACAGAATGAAAATCTTCACTATCTCGTTTCTGCTCGCGCTCATCGCGCTGTGCGCCGTCCTGTATTTCCTGCCCGACAAGATCCGCACGACCGTGCAGACCACGGCACAGGAAGGCTACGGCGTCGCCGCGACCACATATCCGATCTGGGTGCTGACCCGCGAAGTCCTGGACGGGACCGGGATCGAGGCGGAGCTGCTGACCCCGCCGGACGCCGGATGCCCCCACGACTACGTCCTGACCCCGAACGACCTCATGAAGGTCTCCGCCGCCCGCAAGCCGCTTCTGCTGTTCAAGAACGGCGCGGGCCTCGACGACCACATCTGCAAGGCGGCGTTGAGCGCGGGCAAAGGTGTCGTGGCGATCGACACCGGAGCCGGGATCGAAGTGATCGGCGGCGACGATGACGACGACCATGACCACGACGCCGAAGACGATCATGACGAACACGAGGAGCACGAAGGCGAGGGCGACCACGACGGACACGAGGCGGAAGGCCACCATCACCACCATCACGGCGGCGAAAACGGGCATTTCTTCGCCAGTCCGTACGAGGCGCGGAAGATCGTCGCGACGATCGCCGACGAGCTTGCGAAGAGCGATCCGCTTCACGCGGGCAAATTCCGCGAGAACGCCGCCAAGCTCGACAAACGACTCCAGATGCTCGGCGATTCCTTCAAGGCGCAGCTCGAACCGTACGCGGACAAGCACGTCGCCGCCCAGCACAATGTTTTCGATTACCTTCTGCGCGACTGCGGATTCGAGACGCCGCTCGCGATTTTCGCCGACCCCGAAACGCCCCCGTCGCCCGCCGAGATCACGGAGATGACGAAGGAGTTCAAAGAGCACGGCGTGAAGGTCATCTTCACCGAGCCGCAGTACCCGGACGAACTCGCCAAGCTCATCGGCAAGGAGACCGGAGCCGCCGTCGTGAAGATCGACCCCGTGGCGTCCGGCCCGGCAGACCCGCCCGCCGGATACTATTTCGACGTAATGAACCGCAACCTCGAGATCATGAAGAAGGCGCTGGCGGAATGACTTCCTCCCCGGAAACAGCAGCCGCTCCCGCCGACGCGGTCCGGTTCGAGCATGTCGGTCTGACGCTCGGCGAGAACCGCATCCTCGACGACGTGTGCGCGCACGTCCCGCGCGGCAAGTTCACCGCCATCGTCGGACCGAACGGCGCGGGCAAGACCACGCTCACGCTCGCGATCCTCGGGCAGATCAAACACACCGGCAAGGTGCTGTTCCCCGGGCTGGACGAGGCCGGACGGCGGCCGCGGTTCGGATTCGTGCCGCAGCGCCTCGTGTTCGACCGCGACATCCCGATGACGGTCATGGACTATCTGCTCTCCGGGCTTCAGCGCATGCCGCTCTTCCTGGGGCACTCCAAACGCCACGTCGAACGCATCATGCGCTATTTGGACGAGGTGGAATGCACCCGTCTCGCCGACCATGCGTTCGGCGCGCTCTCCGGCGGCGAGATCCAGCGCGTCCTGCTCGCGCAGGCGCTCCTTCAGGAGCCCGACATCCTGATCCTGGACGAACCGACCTCCGGAGTCGACTTCAAGGGCGGGCAGATCTGCTGCGAACTCCTGCGGCGCGTCCGCGAAAAACGCGGCTTCACGCAGATCATGATCAGCCACGACCTGGCGACCGTGACCGCGCACGCCGACCATGTGATCTGCCTGAACCACAAGGTCTTTGGCGAGGGCGAGCCGCGCGTGGCGCTGACCCATCAGGTGTTGTCCGAGACGTTCGGCCTGCACCTCGGGTTGCCCGACCTGCACGGCATCCCGCAGGACGTGCGCGAATGCCCCGAGGACTGCCCGCTCCGGAAGGAGCACCTGCATCTGCACGACCACTGCCATGTCGACGGCGTGCAAGCGTGTTCCTGCGGCCACGACCACGCACACGAACATGCTCACGACCACGGAACAACGGAGGCCGGCCATGCTGAATGAGATCGTTTTGAGATTGTCCAACCTCGCCGCCACGCTCTTCCCGTTCGACTGCATGGGACCGGAATTCATGCGCCGCGCGATGCTTGGCCTGCTTCTTATCGCTCCGCTCGCTGCGCTTTCCGGCGTGCAGGTCGTGAACTCGCGCATGTCGTTCTTCTCCGACGCCATCGGACACTCGGCGTTCGCCGGGGTCGCGCTCGGTCTGATCTGTTCGCTCCCGGTCGAATTCACGATGCCGGGCCTGGCGCTCGCAATCGGTCTCCTCATCATGTATCTGCGGCGCGGAAGCCGCCTCTCCACGGACACCGTGATCGGCATCATCTTCTCCGCCGTGGTGGCGTTCGGGCTCGCGATCGTGAGCCGGAACCGCGAGGCGTCGCGCGGCGTGAATATGTTCCTGTACGGCGACATCCTCACGATCGGCGACAACGAGATCGCGCTGCTGGCTGTCCTGCTCGTCGCGTTCCTGGCGTTCCAGTTCTTCGCGTGGAACCGCATGCTCCATATCTCCGTGAACGAACAGATCGCCGGGGTGCACCGGATCAAGGTGTCCGTGTACCAGTATCTTTTCGCGGCGCTGCTGTCGCTGGTGGTGATCCTGTGCGTGCGCGCCGTGGGCGTGCTGCTGGTCACGGCGGTCCTGATCGTCCCGGCGGCGACCGCGCGGAATTTCGCGCGCAATTCGCGCCAGCTGTTCTTCCTGTCGCTGGCCTTCAGCTACGTCAGCTGCGCGGGCGGGCTGCTGATCTCGGCACAGCCGTGGGCGAACGTGCCCGCGGGCGCGGCGATCGTCCTGCTGGCGTGCGCGATGTTCGCGGTGTCGTTCGTCGCGGCGCGGCTGCGGTCGAAATAATAAGAAAAAAGCCGGAAAGCGGATTGAAAATCAGGAAGAAAGGGTGTATATTACATACTCACATCTTTCTGCGAACGCCCGTGCGTCCGCGGAGGGACGATCCCATCCGCTACCGACAAAACATTCAGATAACCAATCACGAAGGCTAGACAAATCATGTCCAATCCCAGCTGGAAAGAACAATTCACCCTCACCATCACCGACACCGACGTCTGCGGCCGCGACGCGAAATTCGTGCTCCCCGCGGAGGCTTCCGCCGATCTCTTCCTGAACGCGGCGAAGGCCGTCGCCCGCAAGGCGCAGATCCCCGGATTCCGCCCCGGCAAGGCTCCTCTCGCCATGGTGAAGGCACGCTATAAAGGCTACGTCGACGAGGAAGCCGGACGCCTGGTCCAGGTCGCCGCGTACGACCTGCTCTCCAAGAAGGCCGACGAGCTCGACATCATCTCCTACACCAAGCTCGAGCCGGAAGGAACGCTCGAAGAGGGCAAGGAATTCACGATGAAGTGCGATTTCGAGATCGCGCCCGAATTCGAGCTCCCGGACTACAAGGAGCTCGGCGAAGTCGCGGCTTCCGAAGACGTCGCCAAGATCGAGGAAGACCTCATCGAACGCGCCAAGGCGCAGTACAGCAGCTTCGTGCCCATCACCGACGCCGCCAAGGAAGGCGACATGCTCCACGTCTCCTACGAGAGCGATTTCGCGCTCCCCGAGGACGCCTCCGATTCCCTGAAGCGCGCGGTCAAGAACGATTCCGCCTGGATCTACCTGATCGGACAGGAAATGATCCCCGGCGTCAACGCCGCCATGACCGGCGCGACCGTCGGCGAAGAACGCACGTTCACCGCCGAATTCCCCGCCGACTGGCGCGAGGAAGGCCTCCGCGGCCAGAAGGTCACCTACAAGATGAAAGTCCACGACGGCCAGCGCCGCGAGCCGATCGAAGACATGGCGAAGCTCGCCGAGAAGATGGAGTTCAAGTCCGCCGAAGAGCTGAGCAAGTTCTACCACGACCTCGCGGCCCGTCAGGCGGAGATCATGACCCGTTCCAAGACGATGGAATCCATCCAGGCCGCCATCCTCGAAAAGGCTCCGCAGTTCGACCTGCCGAAGAAGTCGCTCGAGACCGCGACCGACAACGAATACAAGCTGCTCCAGTACGCTGTCGGACAGGACAAGGAAGCCCTCGACAAGTTCGAAGCCGAGAAGGACCAGCACATGGAAGAGGCGAAGAAGAAAGCCTCCGAACAGCTCCGCAAGAACTTCATCATGCGCAAGATCGCCAAGGTCGAGGAAGTCAAGCTCTCCGAACAGGAAGTCGCCCAGGCGATCCAGAATATGGCGCAGCAGACCCGGATGGAGCCCGCCCGCCTCGCCGAGATCCTCCAGCGCACCGGACGTCTCAACGAACTCGAGATCGAGCTCCTCGTCGAGAAGACCCTCGGCGTGCTCGCGGAACGCCGCATGAAAGCCGCCACGAAGTAAAAAACGAACAGAACGCCGGAGGGATGAAACCATTCCTCCCGGCGCGTCCATAAAGTCTGGCCATTCCCGCCAGCAGAATGACCGGCCTTTGCGCGTCGAAAGAAGCACGAAGGCCGTGCGTTTTTGACAGAGAACTACAAAGAAGACAAGGAGATGACAACCATGAAACCGAACGGAACCCGCAACACCCTCGTGCCCATCGTCGTCGAACAGACCGGAAGCGGCGAACGCTCCTACGACATCTATTCCCGGCTGCTCCGCGACCGCATCATCCTGCTCGGCGACCCCATCGACGACGCTATTGCAAATCTAGTCGTGGCGGAACTCCTCTTCCTGAAGAGCGAAGACCCGAAGAAGGACATCTCCCTGTACATCAACTCCCCGGGCGGCGTGGTGACCGCCGGCCTCGCCATTTACGACACGATCCAGTCGCTTCCGTGCGACGTCTGCACGGTCTGCATGGGCCAGGCCGCGTCGATGGCGGCCGTCCTGCTCGCCGCCGGCACGCAGGGCAAGCGCTACGCCCTGCCGTCCGCGCGCATCATGATCCACCAGGTCCTCGGCGGCGCCGAAGGCCAGGCGACGGACATCGAGATCCACACGAAGGAGATCCTGCGCACGAAGGCCGCGTTGAACACCATCCTGGCGAAGCACTCCGGCCAGACGCTGAAGAAGATCGAACGCGACACCGAGCGCGACTATTTCATGTCCTCCGAGGAAGCCGTGGCGTACGGCCTCGTCGACCATGTCCTGCCGCCCCGCGCGGACGTCGCCGCCCTCAAAGTCAAGGGGAACTGATCCATGAAGAAACCCGAACGCTGTTCTTTCTGCGGACGCACGGAAAGCGAAGTGAAGGGCGGCCTGCTGACCGGCCCGAGCGGCGCTTCCATCTGCCGCAACTGCGTGACCATCTGCGACACGCTGTTCAGCCGCAACGGATTCCCCGGCGCGAAGCCATCCGCCTCCATGCCCGGCGATGAAGAGGAAGCATTTGAAGACTCCGCCGAAAAGTCCGGCCGTCTGCCGTCGTTCGTGGACCATCTGAACGTGCCGACGCCCGCCGACATCAAGGCGGAGCTCGACCGTTACGTGATCGGCCAGGAGCAGGCGAAGAAGATCCTGTCCGTGGCGGTGCACAACCACTACAACCGCCTGAAATCGAAGAATCTCTACGACGCCTCCGACGTCGACCTCGACAAGAGCAACGTCCTGCTGATCGGCCCTACCGGCAGCGGCAAGACGCTTATCGCGCGCACCCTCGCGAAAATGCTCGACGTGCCGTTCTGCATCACCGACGCCACGACCCTGACGGAAGCCGGGTACGTGGGCGAGGACGTGGAAAACATCATCCTGCGCCTCGTGCAGGCCGCCGACTACGACCTCGACCGCGCGCAGGTCGGCATCATCTACGTCGACGAGATCGACAAGATCGCGAAGAAGAGCCAGAACGTCTCCATCACGCGCGACGTCTCCGGCGAAGGCGTCCAGCAGGCTCTCCTGAAGATCCTCGAGGGCACCATCTCCAACGTCCCGCCGAAGGGCGGCCGCAAGCACCCCCAGCAGGAATACCTGCACGTCGACACCTCGAACATCCTCTTCATCTGCGGCGGCGCGTTCGTCGGACTGGACAAGATCGTCCAGCGCCGCGTGGGCCGTCACGTGCTCGGCTTCACGCAGGGCACGGAGAACGCCAGCGAGGAGGACAAGCGCACCGAGGCGGAGAACAAGCTCCTGCTCGAATCGCCGCTGTCCGCCGTCGAACCCGAGGACTTCGTGCATTTCGGCATGATCCCCGAGTTCATGGGCCGCATGCCCGTCACCGCCGCGCTCACTCCGCTCGACGAGGAGGCGCTGAAACGCATCCTGACCGAGCCGAAGAACTCGATCGTGCGCCAGTACACGACCCTCATGGAAATGGAAGGCGTGAAGCTGTCCTTCACGGACGAAGCCATCGCCGCGCTCGCGAAGAAGGCATACGAAAAGGGCACGGGCGCGCGCGGCCTCCGCTCCATCATGGAGGACATCATGCTGGACGTGATGTACGACGTGCCGTCGCGCCAGGACGTGAAGGAATGCGTCATCACGGACGAGACCGTGAACGGCGCTCCGGCGAAGCTCGTCCTGAAGAAGAAATGAGCGCGCCTCACGGAAAACGCAACAACGAACAAATCACATACAGGAAAGGCAAACAACCATGGAACTTTTTCAGCAGAACGTCAAAGCCGCTCTTGACCGCCTGAGCGCGATCCGGATCGTCCCGGTCCTGGTCCTCGACAATCTCGAAGACGGCCTCAAAATGTGCTCCGTCCTCCAGGAAAAACAGCTTCCGGCGGCCGAGATCACGTTCCGCACCGAAGCCGCCGAGAGCGTGATCCGCGCGGCCGCGAAGGAGTTCCCCGGCCTCTATCTCGGCGCAGGCACCGTGCTGAACGTGCGCGACCTGCACCGGGCGTTCGAGGCGGGCGCGAAGTTCGCCGTCGCGCCGGGCTTCAACCCGACCGTCGTGAAGGAAGCCGTGAAATGCGGATTCCCGTTCGCGCCGGGCGTGTGCACCCCGTCCGAGGCGGAACAGGCGATGGAGCTGGGCTGCCGTTTCCTGAAGTACTTCCCGGCGGAAGCCGCGGGCGGCGTGAAGTTCCTGAAATCCCTGATCGCGCCCTATAAGCACCTCGGCGTCCGCTTCATGCCCACCGGCGGCGTGACGAGCGCGAACGCGGCCGACTACCTGGCGGTCCCGGAGATCGCGGCCGTCGGCGGCACCTGGCTCGGCAAGACCGCCGACATGCGCGCCGGTAACTGGGACGCCATCGGGCAGGCGGTCGCCGACGCCGTGGCGCTCGTGCGCAGCCTGGCATAATCCCTTTGGAGACAACGAATGACCATTGACGAAGTCAAAGCGCACGGCGCGGACCTGACCGAACGCCTGTCGAAGCTGTCAAAGTACCTGCACGTGGACGAGACGCTGGCGCAGATCGCCGACATCGAAAAGACCATGGCGCAGAACGATTTCTGGGACGACAAGGAAAAGGCGCAGGCGACCGTGCAGAAGCTCTCCTCCTGCAAGAACATCGTCGAGCCGTTCAACAAGCTCAAACGCGAGGCGGATGACTTCCTCGCGATCGCCGAGCTCGCCGAGGAGGACCCGTCGTTTCTGGACGAATCCGACGACGCCTGGGCGAAGCTCGAGGCCGCGCTTTCCAAGCTCGAGATCGTGAGCTTCCTCTCCGGCAAGTTCGACCGCTGCAACAGCTTCGTGTACATCCACGCGGGTGCGGGCGGCACCGAGTCCTGCGACTGGGCAAGCATCCTGCTCCGCATGTACCGCCGCTGGTTCGAACGCCGCGGATTCCAGGACGAGATCATCGACATGCAGCCCGGCGACGAAGCCGGCATCAAGAGCGCCGTTCTGAAGGTCACCGGCGAGTTCGTCTACGGCTACATGCGCGCCGAACGCGGCGTGCACCGACTCGTGCGCATCTCCCCGTTCGACGCCAACGCGCGCCGCCACACGTCGTTCGCCTCCGTCGACGCCTTCCCCGAAATCGAGGACGAGATCGACATCGAGATCGACGAGAAGGACCTCCGCGTCGATACCTACCGCGCGTCCGGCGCGGGCGGCCAGTACGTGAACCGTACGGACAGCGCGGTCCGCATCACCCACCTGCCGACCGGCGTGGTCGTCTCCTGCCAGGTGGAACGCTCCCAGCACAAGAACCGCGCGATGGCGATGCAGATGCTGAAGGCGCGCCTGTACGAACTCGAAGAGGAAAAACGCCGTCAACAGGCGGCGCAGATCTCCGGCGAGAAGACCGACAACTCCTGGGGCAACCAGATCCGTTCCTACGTGCTTCAGCCGTACCAGATGGTGAAGGACCTCCGCACCGGCGTCGAGACCGGCAACACCGCCGCCGTGCTCGACGGCGATCTGGACCAGTTCGTTGAAGCCTGGCTCCGCGAGCGCCATTGATCCTCGCGTTTTCGACGTGCTTTTCAATCCCTTCGGATTCATGTCCGGAGGGATTTTTTATTATATCGGGGACCGACCTTCCTCCACATGGTTTGGATGGAAAACTCTTTTATTTTTGATTTTGATTGGAAAAGGGAGAAAAACGGGGTATATTATATAGATAATTTTTTATCTAACCACAATCGCTTTTTTGGTGCTATTGATGAAATACTACCTCGGGATCGATATCGGATCCACGACATTCAAGGCCGTTGTCATCACCGATAAAGGCCGCGTGGTGCATACGACCTACCAGCGCACGAAGCCGGTGGATTCCGGTCAGCTTTCCTGCACGGGCCGCTGCACTTCCTGCGGACGCTGCAACATGGGCGCGCTGAAGAAGACCCTCGCCACGTTCTTCTCCGAAGCGGGACTGAACGCCGGAAACATCACATGCGAGACGACCGCCGAGGTTGCGAAGGCCGCGGTTGACAGCGGCATCCACGCCGGGGACATCGCCTGCACGGTCGTGACGGGCAGCCAGATCGTCGAGGACACGAAGCGCTTCATTCCGTACGATTTCCAGGTCAGCGAAGTCTCCGCGCACGTCGCCGGGGCGAAACGCTACTACCCGAACGTGGACGCGATCATCGACTGCGGCGGCCAGGACAGCAAATGCATGGTCTTCAACCACAAGATGGGCATGTGGGTGTCCATGATGTCCGGCGTGTGCGCCGCGGGCACCGGAAGCTACCTCGACAGTGTCGCCGCCAAGCTCGGCATCCCGGTCGAGGAAATGGCGGACAAGGTGAACTACGACGCGAAGACCGAGTTCAGCTCCGTCTGCGCCGTGCTCTCCGCCACGTCCATCAACAAGTTCAAGAACCGCATCCCGATGGGCGACCTGCTCGCCGGGGCATGCCGGGCGCAGGCGCGTACGATCCTGAACGGCGTCGGCCAGATGCTGATGCACCACGACCCCGCGCACCCGATCCTGTTCCAGGGCGGCGTGGCGTCGAACCATGCCGTGGCGTACTTCATGAAGGAGATCACCGGGTGCGAGATCATCATCCCGGAATTCCACAACGTGATGGGCGCGCTCGGCGCCGCCGTCCTCGCGCTCGAATACAGCAAACTGCGCGGCAAGCTCGACCCGGACCCCGTCCAGTACGAGCCGACCCGCCAGAAATCCGTCACGATGCGCGTGGTCGGCAACAAACGCGCGTTCCTCTTCGGCGAGAAGGACAAGCCGACCATCTGGCGCAACCTCTTCTTCCCGACCGAGATCCTGAACGCGTTTGGCGCGCGCATCCTGACGCTGGAAACGTACGCCGCGCTCTTCGGACGCAGCTCGAAACGCGTGAAGGCCGCGCTGGACGTCGCCGCCCGCAAGGGGTTCGACCAGCAGACCTGCTCCTTCCTGCGCATGCTGGAGGGCCTGCCGCTGAAGACGCCCGATTTCGCGGTCTCCACCAGCCAGCCGTGCCAGCAGGGCGAACGCATCTTCGCCGACCTCGCGCGCACCTACGGATTCGAGGACCGGTTCTATTCCCTGCACACGCCGATCAACCTGGCGAACACCAACGCTGTCGGGCAGATCGCCGACGGTCTGCGCCAGTCGGTCGAGGAGATGGAGAAAGCGCTCGGACGCAAGCTCGATCCAGCGCGCCTGGAGGAAGCCTGTGTGCTGTCCAACCTCGCGGCGGACTACTCGCGCAAATGCAACGAACTGCGCTGGACGTCGCCGCCGCTGATCCGCGGCTCCGAGGCGGTCTACAACGCCGTCATCTTCAGCCAGCTCTGGGGCACGCAGGAGCTCGTCGACATCCAGAAGACCTACTACGAGGAACTGCTCCAGAAGAAGGAATGGGCGGAGAAGCGCTATTCCATCGACGACACGCACCGGCTGCTCTGGCTCCACCTGCCGCCGTTCTACGACTCCAAGCACCTCGACTACATCGAGACCGTCTGCAACGCCCCGATCGTGTTCGAGGAGACCAACTTCGTCGGCTGGGCGCCGCTCGACCCGAAACACCCGTACGAATCGCTCGCGCGGAAGCTCCTCACGACCGGGTTCCTGGACCCGAAACTGCGCGTGAAGTACGTGAAGGACATTTCGGCGAAGGCGAAGTTCACCGGCTGCATCCTGTACACGCACGGATTCGGACGCTGCAGTCTCGCCGACCGCCCGTTCACGAAGCTCCTGCGCGAAGAGCTCGAGGAGGCCGGTCTGCCGATGCTGGCGCTGGAGGGCGACTGCATGGACGCCTCCATCGATCCGTGCTCCACCACGACCAAGATCGCGTCGTTCGTCGAGTCGCTGAACCTGAAGAAATACGGCAATCTCTTCGGGCGCATGAAGCACGCCTGAGCCGCGGAGTCCATTTCCGGAAAAAGCCCGCTCCGCCTTTCCTTCCGCTTTTCCTGCGGGACCGGGCGGCGCGACGCATGCTTTTTTTCTGAAAAAAAACGCTGTGCGGTTTGTTATTTCCGGTTCGTGTAGTATATTGTATTGTCGAAATGTAAAAACGTGAACGGATTTTCTGCCGATGACAACTTTTTCCAGAGACGATTTGTATCCTCTTTTGTTTGAGCCGATGTACCGCCGGACGCCGTGGGGCGGCTCCAAGCTCGCACGCGTCCTGAACCGCGAACTTCCCTCGGAGGAAGGCCCGTACGGCGAAGCCTGGGATATCTGCGACCGCGAAGGGATCGAGAGCGTGATCTCGAACGGCGCGCTGGCGGGAAAGACGATCCACGAACTCTGCACGATGATCGGTCCGTCCTACCTGACCGGCGACATGATCCGCGCCGCGCGGTTCCCGCTGATGGTGAAGATCCTGGATACCGGGGAACGCCTTCCGCTTCAAGTGAATCCGGACATGAACGCCGCCAACCGGATCGGAAACGGCGCGGAGCCGAAGACGAAGATGTGGTATGTCCTGGACGCCGAACCGGGCTCGAAAGTCATGGTCGGGCTTCGTCCGACCGCCACGCGCCACCGTTTTCTCGAACTGCTGCCGACGCCCGACGTGGAGAGCGTGCTCCAGACCTTCGATTCCGTGAGCGGCGACGCGTATTTCGTCAACGCCGGACGCATCCACTGCATCGACCCCGGAAACCTGGTGCTCGAGATCCAGCAGAACAGCAATACCGATTTTCTGCTGAACGACTGGGGAATCTCCGATCCCGAGCAGGGGCTCCGTGTCGAGGAAGGGCTTTCCTGCGCCGATTTCGTGGACCGCACCCCGGCACGCATCGCGGGCGTCAGCGACAAAGCCGCACGCAACCGCAAATACGCGATCATCAACCGTTGTCCGCAGTTCCGCTGCGACGAGCTCCGTCTCGCCGGAGACTGGCCGGACACGACCCGTTCCACGCGCAGTTTCCACCTGCTGACCGCCGTCAGCGGCCCGGTGGACGTGGAGGTCCGCGGCGAAACGGCGACCATTCCGCGCGGCATGACCGCCCTGCTGCCTGCCGCGATCGGATCCTACATCATTCGCGTGAAGCCGTCCGCTCCGGTCACGCTGATCCGCACAACGCTTTAATCCAATCCCATACCAACCTTTTCCGTTTCATGAAAATCCAATGCCTTTCCCGTCTGGCGGATTCCTTCCGCGCCTCGCGTTCCCTTGATGCCTCGTTCGATATCCCGTGGGAGCCGTGTCCCGCCGGCATGAACGGCGACCTGACCGTGAACTGCTTCCGCCTCGCGAAGGCGCTGAAGAGCGCGCCGGACGCGCTTGCCGCCGAGACCGCCGAGCTCCTGACGAAGGACCCGGACGTGGTTTCCGCCGAAAAGATCAAGGCGTTCGTGAACATCACGCTCAAGCCCGCCGCGCTGTTCCGCGACTCCGTCTCGGACGTGAAGTCGCTCCTCGCCGACGTGCCGTTCCCGGAGGGCGCCCGCCGCAAGATCCTCATCGAGTTCTCCGCTCCGAACACGAACAAGCCGCAGCACCTCGGCCACGTCCGCAACAACTGTATCGGCATGACGCTCGCCAGCGTGATGGCGCGTGCCGGGCACACGGTCGTGCCCGTCAACCTCATCAACGACCGCGGCATCCACATCTGCAAGTCCATGCTCGCGTACAAGCTGACCGGGAACGGCGTCACGCCGGAACAGGCGGGGATCAAGGGCGACCACTACGTCGGCAATTTCTACGTCAAGTTCAACCAGATGCTGTCCGACGAGGTCAGGGAGCTGAAGGCGGCGCATCCCGAGTTCGCCGACAAGTCCTCCGACGATCTCTTCCTCGAAACCGAACTCGGCAGGCAGGCGCAGGAGATGCTCCGCAAGTGGGAAGCCGGCGATCCCGAAGTCCGCGCCCTGTGGACCACCATGAACAAGTGGGTCATCGACGGGTTCAACGAGACGTACCGCCGCATGGGCGTGCATTTCGACAAGACCTACCTCGAAAGCCAGACCTATCTGCTCGGCAAGGACGTCATCGCCGACGCCCTCGCGAAGGGCATCTTCGGCAGGCGCGCGGACGGCGCGGTCACGGTCGACCTCGGCAAGCTCGGCGAGAAAGTCCTCCTCCGCAAGGACGGCACCAGCGTCTACATCACGCAGGACATCGGCACCACGATCCTCAAGCACGAGGAACACCACCCGGACACCATGGTCTGGGTCGTCGGCGACGAACAGAACCTGCATTTCCGCATGCTCTTCACCATCCTCGGCCGCCTTGGCTACGCCTGGGCGGACAGCCTCTACCACCTCTCCTACGGCATGGTCAACCTGCCGTCCGGCCGCATGAAGAGCCGCGAGGGGACCGTTGTCGACGCGGACGACCTCTTCGACGAGATGCACTCTCTGGCGAAGTCGGCCGCGATGGAGCGCGTGAAGGAAGGCGAGGAACCGCCAGCCGACCTGGAGGCGCGCAGCGAGACCATCGGCATGGGCGCGCTGAAGTTCATGCTGCTGAAGTTCAACCCGAAGACCACGATCATGTTCGATCCGCAGGCTTCGCTGAAATTCGAGGGCGACACCGGCCCGTACGTGCAGTACGTCTGCGCCCGCATCAACTCCATCGTGCGCAAATGCAATGACGCCGGGATCGCGTTCGACCCCGCGTCCGTCGACTGGTCGCTCGCGGATTCGCCGGAGGAGAAGGCGCTCGCCGTGGCATCCCTGCGATACGCAGACGCCATCCGGTCCTCCGCCGACAAGATGGACTGCTCCATCCTCGTGAACTACCTGCTCGACCTCGCGAAACTCTTCAACCGCTTCTACCGCGAAAAGCAGGTGCTGAACGCCGGCGACCCCGCGGTCCGCACGATGCGCCTGGCGCTCTGCTTCGCCGTGCGCGACATCCTCGCGGACGGCCTTGCCGCCCTCACGATCGGCATCCCCGACGCCATGTAACACTCCGGGGCGCGCGCCCCGCCCGAAAGGCCCGCCATGCCGCATCTGCTGTCCGTCGTGATCCCGGTCTTCAATGAGGAGAGGACCGTCGTGTCCATGCTCGACCGGGTGGCTGCGGCGCAGACGCACGACATGCCGCTGGAGCTCGTGATCGTGAACGACGGCTCCACGGACCGTTCGCCCGAGCTCATCCATGCCTGGATCGAGGCGCATCCCGAGGTCTCCGCCGCCTGCATCGACAAGGAGAACGGCGGCAAAGGCTCCGCCGTGAAATGCGCGATCCCCGCCACGACCGGCGAGGCGGTCATCATCCAGGACGCCGACCTCGAGTACGACCCGCGCGACTACGCAGCCTGCGCGGCCCCGATCTTCAGCGGCGAATGCGAGGTGGTCTACGGCTCGCGCGAGGAGACCAACCGCAACCGAATCTATTCGTCGCCGGGCTACTACCTCGGCGCGCTCAGCCTCACGTTCCTGATCGACCTGATGTTCAACGCGAACCTCACGGACGAGGCGACCTGCTACAAGACGTTCCGCGGGTGCCTGATCCGCGCCATGGCGGAGGACCTGGAGGGCGACGGATTCGAGTGGGAGCCGGAGATCACGGCGAAGCTCCTGCGCCTCGGCATCCACCCGTACGAGGTGCCGGTGTCCTATTATCCGCGCAAGCCGTCCGAAGGGAAAAAGATCCGGTTTCGCGACGGTCTCCTTTCGATCTGGACCGCCTACGAATGGCGCTTCCGCAGCGTGAAGGCGATTCAACGGCGCGTCGCCTCGCTCTCCGACGTCGATGAGGAGCACGTCCGGCACGTGAAATACGCGCAGGGGGCGTTCCTGCTGGCTGTCCTGCTCGCCGTGATCCCGTTCGGCGAATTCGCGCCGTCGCGCCTCGGCTATGCGGCAGCGGCCGGGCTGGTCTACCTGGCCGCCCGCCTGTACCAGCCGTGGAAAATGGCGTTGCTGTGGAGCGTGCTTGCCACCGCCGCGCTTGACTTCTTCCTGCCCGGATCGTGCGAGGGGCTGATCCGTTCGATCATGTCGGGCGGGACGGAACCGATGATCGGCGCGCTGAACATGACGGTGTACCGGGGACTCAAGCTCGATCTGTTCTTTCCGTACGCCGATCCGGCGTCGCTCGCGCTGGCGGGATTCTGCCTTCAGATGTTTTTCTACCTCAAGTTCATGGCGTGCGGATTCGTGCTGTTCTTCGTGACGGCGATCTTCTTCTGCTGGGCGACGGCGCTGCTCATGCCGCTGAACATCTGGTGGATGATCCCGGCGCTTGCCGGGCTGCTGCTCCAGCGCGGCAACAAATTCCGCGTGATGGGCGCGGCCGCCGCGGCGGTCCTCCTGCTGTGCCTGGTCCCCGCCGCCGTCTGGCTGGACTGGTCGCCGTTCGTCCCCGCGGTCTGCACGAACTGGACGAGCCTGATGCTGAAGACAGCGCCGGTATTCGTGCTATTCGGCAGCCTGCCTGTTGCATCCCTGCTGAAACTGAGATCACGCCGTATGCTCCCGTGGATCGTGTTTCTGGGATTCCTGCCGTACTTCGCCGTCTGCCCGCCGTTCCTGTTCCCGTTCCTCGCGGCGTTCCGGGCGAGGCCGTCCCGTTTTAAACGGATGTGAGCGGTCATTGTTTTGTCCGTTTCCCGTTCGCTTTCCGCATCTTCTGGAAAGATTTTTGCTTTAAATATAAGAAACGCGCTTGATAAGCGGGGCGCGGCGGGGTATATTATGGGAGTATTTTTTTCAGGAACCCGAAAGGACCAGCCATGATTCATCCCACCGCGATCGTATCTCCCGACGCCCAGATCGGCAAAAACGTCGAGATCGGGCCGTATGCCGTCATCGAAGACAACGTGAAGATCGGCGACAACTGCTATATCGACGCCCACGTCAAGATCTGCCGCTATACCACCATCGGCTCCGACTGCTGCATCTACATGAACGCCCTCGTCGGCGCGGAGCCGCAGGACCACCGTTTCTACCGCGGCCTTGTCTCCTACTGCGAGATCGGGCATCACACGGTCATCCGCGAGTTCGTCACGATCCACCGCCCGCCGTTCGAACAGCTGAAGACCGTCGTCGGCAACCACGTTCTGCTGATGGCGTTCGTGCATGTGGCGCACGACGTGGTGATCGGCGACCATGCGACCATCGCGAACCATACGCAGCTCTCCGGCCATGTGCAGGTCGGCGACGGCGCGGTCATGAGCGGATTCGTCCTGGTCCACCAGTTCTGCCGCATCGGCGCGCTGGCAATGGTCGCCCCGACCTCCCTCATCGGGCAGGACATCCCCCCGTTCTGCATGCTCCGCGAAACCAACTACATCTGCGGCCCGAACACGATCGGCCTGCGCCGCGCGAACATCAGTTCGGAGACCCGCATGGCGATCCGCCGCGCGATCAAGACGTTCTTCTTCGAGGGACTGAACAGCCCGCACGCGCTGGAGCAGATCGAAAAGACGATCCCGAACTGCCCGGAAGTCGAAATGTTCGTGAACTTCATCAAGCAGTCGAACCGCGGCATCATGCCCGGCAACCCGAAGTACACCGGCGTGAACGACGACGTGCGCGACGCCCTCGAAGCCGGCGCAACTGCCCCCCGCGGCTGATCCCACCCGGAACCATCAGCCGGTTTCCCGCCTCGCAAATGATGCGGCCGGGGACCGGAGAAAGCGACCGGAACATGAAGAAAACGACACGAATCCTGTTCGCCCTGGCGGCGCTCCTGATCCTCGGCGCATGCTCCGCCGAACCGGGCGTGCAGCACGAGTTCGACGAGACGAGGTATTTCCAGAAGATCACGGCGAAGATGTCGCTGGAGCACGGCTACCTGCGCCTCGACTACACGCTCGGCGTGCCGAACCAGACGATGACCTTTCTGCTCAAAAACCAGGACGTCGCGGTCGTCTCCGTGGAAGAGTGGTACATGAACGAGGCCGACAACATCCGCCTGTACTATGCGTTCTGCGAGCCGGGCAAGTCCGGCGAGATCGGGGAAGACGACTGGAAGCTCGCCTGGCCAGACGTGAAGCCCGGGGAAACGGTCCGGAAATCCCGTCCGCGCCGCTCCGCGCTCGTCCTCCAGCCGAACAACAGCGCCCTGATCGACGTGCCGCTGACGTTCCTGGAGCACGCCGAGCCGCCGAAACGCAAAGCCCGCTATACCGTCGCCCTCTGCGCCCAGATCGCGCTGAACACGCTCCAGACGAAATCCGAAGTGTTCGAGATCACGGTCTTCCCGAAGACGAAGGACGTCGAAGTCGAATGAAAACGCCGCCCGGCGGCGAACGAGAGAAGCAAGAATGCCTGAACTGACGCAATACCCTGAGACCGGAAAACATCTCCAGCGGTTCTGCGGAGACACCATCGAATTCGTACTCACCTGCTCCGAACCCGTCACCGGACGCGCGTTCCTCTGCACCAACGTCGGAAACGCCGCCATCCGCCGCGACGAGATCATCCTCCAAACCGAGCGCAGGCTGACCCCGATCGGGCAGGACTGGAACAACATCCCGATGCAGCGGACCGACGAGTATTCGTTCCGTGTCCGGCTGGCGCTGTCCGAAGTCGGTCATTTCGAGTGCAAATGCGGCATCGTGGACGAGGACGGCAACACGACGTGGGCGAAGGGCGACAACCTGCACCTGAACGTGATCTCCGCCGACTACTGCGCCTCGAACACCGTCTACTGCGCCTTCGTCCGACAGTTCGGCGCGAACAAGGCGCGTTCCGGCTCGGCGCTGCCGGACGGAGTGACGCAGGAAGGCATCGACACGCTCGACGGCGCCGGATACTCCGTGATCCCCGCCGGCGGGACGTTCCGCGGCCTCATCCGCGAGCTCGACCACATCGTCGACCGCCTCAAATGCCGCATCATCCATCTGCTCCCGGTCAACCCGGTCCCCACGACCTACGCCCGCATGGGGCGTTTCGGCAGCCCGTACGCCTCGCAGGACTTCACCGCGGTCGACCCCGCGCTGGCGGAGTTCGACACGAAGGCGTCGCCGCTGGAACAGTTCTACGAGCTGGTCGACGCGGTCCACCGGAAAAACGCCTGCATCTTCCTCGACATCGCCATCAACCACACCGGCTGGGCGTCGAAGCTCCAGGAGGAGCATCCCGACTGGTTCGTGCGCCAGGACGACGGCACGTATGTGTCGCCCGGCGCGTGGGGCATCACCTGGGGCGACCTGATCGAGCTCGACCACAAGAACCCGCCCCTGTGGCGCTACCTCGCGGACGTCTTCCTGACCTGGTGCCGCCGCGGCGTCGACGGATTCCGCTGCGACGCCGGATACATGATCCCGGAAGCCGCGTGGGAATACATCATCGCCATGGTGCGCCGCGAATTCCCGGACACGATCTTCCTGCTCGAAGGACTCGGCGGTGCGCCGGAAGTCACGCAGGCGCTGCTCGACCGCGCGAACATGGACTGGGCGTATTCCGAGCTTTTCCAGAACTATTCCCGCGATCAGATCGAAGGCTACCTGAACTACGCCTGGAACGAATCCTGCTCGAACGGCATCATGATCCACTACGCCGAGACCCACGACAACAACCGTCTGGCGGCATCCGGCGAACGCTACGCGATGCTCCGCACCGCCCTGAGCGCGCTGGCGTCCTCCTGCGGCGCGTTCGGGTTCACAAACGGCGTGGAGTGGTTCGCGAAGGAAAAGGTCGACGTGCACCGGGACAGCGCGCTGAACTGGGGCGCGGAACCGAACCAGGCCGGTTTCATCGCCCGCCTCAATACCATTCTCTCCCTGCATCCGGCGTTCTTCAACGGCGCTTTCGTCCGCTGCATCGACTCCGGTTCCCCGGACGCCGTGGTGCTGATCCGCGCCAACCGCGAGGCGGAGCACTTCATCCTCGCCGCCATGAACCTGAACTGCGAGCGCACCACGACCGTCGAATGGGACATCAGCTATGCCAGGTTCACGCAGGAAAAGATGACCGACCTCATCTCCGGCCGCCGCATGGACATCCTGTTCCTCCGCGGACACAAATGCAGCCTGCCGCTTTCGCCCGGCCAGGCCGTCTGCCTGACCCCGGATCCCGAATGGCTCCCGAAGATCGAAAAAGCCGCCGCCGGAGACCGTCTGGACTATGAACACATCGAGGACCAGCAGGCCGCCGCGCTCGTGCTCACGGCGCTGGCAGCGAAACGCAAGACCCCGGTCCTTGCCGACGACGACATCCCCGCGCTCACGCGCCGTCTCCGCGAATCGCCCGAAGGCTTCCTGCAGGACATCTTCGACGACCGCCCGGAGATCCCCTTCGTGGTCTGGAACTGGCCGGCGGATATTCGCCGCGAGATCATCATCGCCCCGGGACGTTCGATCCTGGTGTCCGCGCCCGTCCGGTTCCGCTTCTATATCTCCCGAATCGACGACGGCCGCGTGATCGCCTCGGCGCGCTCGATCGCCTGCACGGACGGCCGGTTCGTCTCCATCGTGCCGCCTCTGCCCGTGCCGGACAAGCCGACCGAGCTGAAGGTCTCCGTTTTCGTGTCCGAGGGCGGCGGACTCCGCCGCGACAGCGCCGTGCTGATGCTTTTGCCGCGCGACGTCGACAAGGCGGTCGTCTCCCTCACCCGCGACGAATTCTTCATGAAGGGACGGACGTTCCTTCAGGCAAACGGACGTGGCGCCGCAGTGCATTCCTGCATCGAGTCCGGGCGTCTGCTCAGCCGCTACGACGCGATCCTGCTGGCGAACCTGCATCCGGACATCCCGGTCGACCGCCACATCATGTGGAGGCGCTTCCGCCTGTGGATGATCTACCGCGCCAGACGCCAGCAGATCACCAGCGAAATGATCGACCGGTTCCACATCGCGTCCGACGGCGGCGCGGTATGGGGGTTCAAGGTCCCCGTCGGCAACGCCCGCGTGGTCGGCCTCATGCTCAAGCTTTTCATGATCCCGGAAAAGAACGCCGTCCGGGCATCGTTCCAGCGGTACGCCTACACGGGAGCCGGCGAGACGATCGCCGACGCCGAGCCGGTGCATCTGATCATCAGCCCCGACCTCGAGGACCGCAATTTCCACTGCCTGACCAAAGCCTCCGAGGGGCCGCAGGATTCGTTCCCCTCCGCCGTGAGCGAGATTCCGCGCGGATTCGTGTTCAGGCCCGCCTCCGACCGCATCTTCCGCATGACGGCTTCCGGCGGCACGTTCCGCCGTTCCGACGAGTGGTCCTACATGAACTACCAGGAGAACGAAGCCGAACGCGGCCTCGATCCGAACTGCGACCTGTACAGCCCGGGCTATTTCAAGTGCGAACTGAGCGGCAACGACACGCTGCACCTGATCGGGCAGATCCTGACAAGCGAGGACGAGCAGAAGATCCCGGCCGTGCCGGAGGAAAAGCCGTGCTACGGGCAGATGAACGACGATCTGCAGACCGTCATGCTGAACAGCCTGAAGGCGTTCATCGTGAAGCGCGGCAGTCTGAAGACCGTGATCGCCGGGTATCCGTGGTTCCTCGACTGGGGCCGCGATACCCTCATCTTTGTCCGCGGCCTCATCACCGAGCCGGTGTTCCACGAGGACGTCAAGCAGATCCTGGTCCAGTTCGCCTCGCTCGTGAAGGACGGGACCATCTGCAACATGATCGCGGGGACCGACACCGGCAACCGCGACACCTCCGACGCCCCTCTGTGGCTCTTCATCGGCGTGCGCGACATGTGCGCCGCGCTCGGCAGCCGCGATTTCCTGAAGACGAAGGTCAAGGACCGCGGGACGCTGCTCGATCTGCTCGTGGAGCTCGCCGAGGGGCTTGTCAAGGGCACGCCGAACGGCATCGCGTGCGACCCGGAAAGCGGCCTCATCTTCAGCCCGGCGCATTTCACCTGGATGGACACGAACTACCCCGCCGGGACACCCCGCGAGGGCTACCCGGTCGAGATCCAGGCGCTCTGGTACGCGTCCCTGCGGTTCCTCGCCGATTCCCTCCCCGAAAAGAAGGCCGCCCGCTGGGCGGAGCTTGCGGAACGCGTCCGGGAATCGTTTCTGAAATACTTCCCGCTGAAGGACGAGGGATTCCTTTCCGACTGCCTCCACTGCAAGCCCGGCACTCCGGCGTCGAAAGCCGAGCCGGACGACCATCTCCGCCCGAACCAGCTGCTCGCGATCACGCTGGGTCTGGTCGAGGACAAAAAGCTGCGCCGGAACATCCTCCTCAACACCTCCGAGCTCCTCGTGCCCGGCGGCATCCGCAGTCTGGCGGACCGCCCGGTCAAATACCCGCTTCCGGTCTACGGCGCGGACGGCAGGCTGCTGAACGATCCGAACCGCCCGTACCAGGGGCATTACTGCGGCGACGAGGATACCTGCCGCAAGGTGGCGTACCACAACGGTACGGCGTGGACCTGGCAGATGCCGCTCTTCCCGGAGGCGTACTACATCACGCACGGCGCTTTCGGACGCGCCACCGCGACCAGCCTGCTCGCCTCCATGTCGGTCCAGCTGGACAACGGCTGCATCATGCACATGCCGGAGATCCTCGACGGCGATTATCCCCACAAGCCGCGCGGCTGCGACGCCCAGGCGTGGGGCCTCTCCGAATACTACCGCGTCTGGAAACTCCTTCACCCCGCTTCAAAATCCACCGGAAAAGACCATGAATGACCTGACCCGCATCCGCAATTTCTCCATCATCGCACATATCGACCACGGGAAGTCGACGCTCGCCGACCGCATGCTCGAGATCACCCACACGGTCGAAAAGCGCGACCTCGTCCACGCCCAGCTCCTGGACGCCATGGACCTGGAGCAGGAACGCGGGATCACCATCAAGTCCCATCCCGTGCGCATGCTCTTCACCGCCTCCGACGGAAACGAATACGAGCTGAACCTCATCGACACTCCCGGCCACGTGGATTTCTCCTACGAAGTGAGCCGTTCCCTCGCCGCATGCGAGGGCGCGATCCTCGTGCTCGACGCCACGCAGGGCGTGCAGGCGCAGACCGTCGCGAACGTGAACCTCGCCATGCGCCACAACCTTTTCATCATCCCGATCATCAACAAGATCGACCTCGCCGCCGCCGACCTCCCGCTGTGCTACAACCAGCTCGAGGAGATCCTGGCGATCCCGCGCGAGGAGGTCCTGCTGGTCTCCGCCAAGGAAGGCACCGGCGTGCCGGAACTGCTCGAGGCCATCGTGAAGCGCGTGCCCCCGCCGAAGAAGCCCGCCGAAAACGGCACGGCCGCGCTCATCTTCGATTCCATCTACGATGCCTACCGCGGGGTCGTGACCTACGTCCGCATGTTCAACGGCAGCCTCTCCCGCGGCAGCCGCCTGAAGATGTTCAGCACCGGGCTGGAAAGCGAGATCAAGGAGGTCGGCGTCTTCACGCCCGAAATGAAGGCCGTCCCCGCGCTCGGCCCCGGCGATGTCGGATACATCATCCCGAACCTGAAGTCGCCCGCCGACGCGAAGATGGGCGACACGATCACCGACGCCTCGGCCCCGTGCGCCGAGCCTCTGCCCGGGTTTCAGGACGTGAAGCCGATGGTCTTCAGCGGCATCTACCCCATCGACACCGCCGACTACGAACAGCTCAAATTCAGCATGGCCAAGCTCCAGCTCAACGACCCGGCGTTTCACTACCAGTCCGAAACGTCCGCCGCGCTCGGGTTCGGCTTCCGCTGCGGATT
>JAFSZN010000135.1 GCA_017455665.1 Lentisphaeria bacterium | reverse complement strand
GCCGACGGTTCCGTGACCGCGACCGCCGCCGCTCCTGCCGCAGAAACCACCACGACTCAGACCGGCGCCGCCGCCCCTGAAGCCGGACAGCAGCAGGCTCCGCCCCCGTCCTCCGGCATGATGATGGTCCCGCTCATCATCCTGATCGGCGTCATGATCGCGATATCCATGCGCACCAGCAGCAAGGAAAAGAAGAAACGCGAGGAGATGATGAACTCGATCCGCAAGGGCACGAAGATCATGACCAGCGGCGGCATCATCGGCGAGATCGCCGAAGTCCAGAAGGACCAGTTCATGCTGAAGGTCGCGAACAACGTCCAGATCGCCATCTCCCGTTCCGCCGTCGCGCAGGTCATCACGCCCGCCGATGGCGCCGCCGACACGACGAAAGCCGAGGTGACGAAGAAATGAAGAACAGCAAGAGCACATTTGCCATTTACTGCGTCTTTGCGCTGGCGGTGATCGCCGTGTTCGTCGCGGCGATGTTCCCGCTGAAGCAGAGCGATTTCTACGAGACGTTCAACAAACTGCTCGCCGATCCCGCCGACCCGACCGTCCAGAAGGTGGTCGAGCGCGCGAAAGCCCTGCAGCAGGAAGACAAGATCAAGTATCTGTATCCCTCCACCGCCCTCGAAGCCGCGGCGCGCGAGATCAAGATGCCGTCCGAGGACGGGTCCGCCGCGTTTTCCGTTGACCTCGTCCACTTCGTGAAGCCGAACATCGTGAAGGCGCAGAAGCTCCAGAACAACGGCGACGTGATCTCCCTGGTCCGCAAGAACGCCTCCGGCGCGATCCGCCTCGGCATCGACCTCAACGGCGGCGCCGAATTCCTCCTGCACCTGCAGGCCGACAAGGAGATGGACAGCACGCAGTTCGATTCGTTCCGCGACAACGCCATCGAAACGCTCCGCAAACGTTTGGAAGCGCAGAACTACTTCGAAACGGAAATTTCCCCCGCCGGCCAGGATTTCGTCTCCGTGCGCGTCCCGTCCGTCAACTCCGACGACCGCGCCAACCTCGAAAAGCTGATCCTCCGTTCCGCGAAACTTGAGTTCCGCCTCGTCCACCCGAACAACGATTCCGAGGTGCCGAAGTTCATGGCATACCTCGCCGCGGGCGGCGATCCGGATTCCTATCCCGACACCCCGTCCGAGGCGGAATTCCTCGCCGAGGAACGCCGCGACGACCACAACAACCTGTACACGGACTACACCCTTGTTGAAACGACCGTCCAGATGGAAGGCGACAACATCAAGGATTCGTACGTGACCATGAACGAGTTCGGCCAGCGCGAGATCCTGCTGTTCTTCAACACCGCCGGCACCGTGCAGTTCGGCGAAGTCACCGGCAAGCACGTCGGCGAACGCCTCGCCATCGTGCTCGACGGCCAGCTCTACTCCGCGCCGACCCTGCTCTCCAAGATCGACGGCGGCACGGCGCGCATCACCGGCTCCTTCTCCCAGGACGAAGCCAAGAGCGTTTCCGACGCCCTGAAGAGCGGCAGCCTGCCCTTCGTGATCACGATCGCGTCCCGTTCCGACATCGACGCCACGGTCGGCCAGGAGACCATCCGCAAGAGCATCTACAGCGGCATCCTCGGCACGGCGCTCGTGATGATCTTCATGCTCATCTACTACCGCCTCGCCGGCCTCGTCGCGAACATCTCCCTGCTCGTGAACACGGGCGTGCTGCTCGGCGCCATGGCGGCGTTCGACGTGACCCTGACGCTCCCCGGCATCGCCGGCATCATCCTGACCCTCGGCATGGCGGTCGACGCCAACGTCCTGATCTACGAACGCATCCGCGAGGAACAGGACGCGGGCAAGTCGCTCGACTACGCCGTGAAGACCGGTTTCGACCGCGCCTTCTCCGCCATCTTCGACTCGAACGTGACGACGCTCTTCACCGGCGCCATCCTCTACTGGCAGGGCACCGGCGCGATCAAGGGATTCGCCATGACGCTGGTCATCGGCATTTTCACCACCATGTTCTCGGCGGTCTTCCTGTCCCGCCTGCTCTTCGAGTTCTTCCTGATGCTCCCGCTGAAGCTCAAGAAGATCAACATGATGATGTTCCTGCCGCATCCGCACTTCGACTTCATCAAGTTCCGTTTCGTCGGATTCGGCATTTCCGCCTGCCTGATCCTCGTCTCGCTTGTCACGGTTTTCGTGCGCGGACGCGACGCCCTCAGCATCGACTTCACGGGCGGCACCCAGCTGATCGTCAGCTACGTCCCGAAAGACAAGACCATGGCGCAGATCCCCGCCGGCGACATCGAAAAGGTGCTGGAGAAGGAAGGCTTCGACGCCAAGGCGACCTACAAGAAGATCACCGACGAAGAGAACGTCGACGGCAGGAGCGTGCTGGAGCTCGTCGTGCGCGACCGCGGCACCGGCACGGTGTCCCAGGAGACCGCCGACACGCTGATCCGGAAGCTCGACGAAGCGTATCCTGACGTGAAGCTGTCCAAGCTTTCCGAGTCCACCCTCGGCGCACTCATCGGCGCGGCGTTCACGCGCTCCGCCATCAAGGCGCTCATCTGCGCCATGATCGGCATGATCATCTACATGGTCATCCGCTTCCAGTTCTCCTACTCCATCGCCGCGAACATCGCCCTGATCCACGACGTGATCGTGGCGACCGGCCTGTACCTGCTCTTCGGCGGCCAGATCTCGCTGCAGGTGGTGGCTTCGCTGCTGACCCTGATCGGCTACTCGGTCAACGACACCATCGTGATCTTCGACCGCCAGCGCGAGAACCTCGCCACGCGCAAGGGTCTCTCCTACTTCCAGATCGTCGACCAGAGCTTGAACCAGACGCTCGCACGTACCATCCTGACCTCCGTCTGCGTCATGCTGGTCCTCATCTGCCAGCTGATCTTCGGCGGCGACGGCATCCGCGACTTCGTGGCGGTCATCCTGATCGGCAACGTGGCGGGCTGCTACTCCTCCATCTTCGTCTCCCCGATGATCACCGCCTACTGGCACAAGGAAGAGCGCAACATCTCCTCCGAAGGCCCGGAAGACGCGAAGAAGGAAGACAACGGCGAGGCGGTCAAAGCCTGACCTCTCCCGAACTGATCCACCAGGACGGCATGTCCTCCCCGGCGTGCCGTCTTTTTTCGTGTCCGCGTGGCAGGCATCCGTGGTCATGCACTCTTTTCCGTTTTTTTTGCCGCGATTCGCGCGGGCGCGCTTGCATATCTTCAATTATAGGGCTATATTATATAAATACTATCGCAACAGTTCAAACAGGACACTAGATTTTATGCGCGAAACATTTCTGCCCTTCTCCAAGCCCTCGATCCAGGAATGGGAGATCTCCGAGGTCGCCAATGTGCTGCGTTCCGGCTGGATCACCACCGGTCCGAAGAACGCCGAATTCGAAAAGGCTTTCTGCGCCTACACCGGCGCGAAGCACGCGATCCCGATGACGTCCGAGACGTCCGTGATGCAGGTGCTGTTCCGCGCGCTCGGCCTGAAGCCCGGCGACGAGGTCATCACGCCCTCCATGACGTGGGTTTCCCTGCCGAACGTCGTTTCCCTGTACGGCGCGAAGCCGGTCTTCGTCGACTGCGACCGCGACACGCTCATGGTCACGGCGGACGCGATCGAGGCGGCGATCACGCCGCGCACGAAGGCGATCGTCCCGGTCCATTTCGCGGGCGGCGTGCTGGAGCTTGACAAGATCCGCGCCGTCGCCGCAAAACACAACGTCGTGCTCATTGAGGACGCCGCGCACGCGCTCGGCGCCGAGTTCAAGGGCGAACGCGTTGGAAAGCACGGGCACGTGATGTTCTCGTTCCACCCGATCAAAAACATCACCACGGGCGAGGGCGGCATGTTTGCCACGGACGATGCGGCGCTCGCCGACCGCGTCCGCAGCCTCAAGTTCCACGGCCTCGGCGTCGACGCCTACGACCGCCAGACCATGGGCCGCGCCCCACAGGCGCAGGTGGTCGAACCCGGATTCAAGTTCAACATGCCGGACATGCAGGCGGTGCTGGGCATCACCCAGCTCACGCGCGTGGACCGCATGAACGCCGAACGCGGCCACCTGGCGGCGCTCTACCGCGAACGCCTCGCGGACATCCCCGAGCTGATCCCGCTGGCGCAGCCCGCGTACGAATACAAGGATTCCTACCACCTGATGGTCGTTCGCCTGGACATCGACAAAACCGGCATCACGCGCGACGACTTCATGTCCGAGCTCAAGAAGCGCAACATCGGCACCGGACTGCATTTCCGCTGCGTCCACGGCCAGAAATACTACCGCGAAGCCTGCCCGGTCCCGGCGGGTTCCCTGCCGAACACCGAATGGAACAGCGAACGCATCTTCTCGCTGCCGTTCTTCCCCGGCATGTCCGACGCCGACGTCGACGACGTGATCGACACCTGTAAAGAGATCCTGGCGAAGTGAGGTAAGACTGCATGGCGGGCGGATTCGACATGATGCGGTTTCAGAAGTGCAGCGACACGCTGATCCCCGAAATGCGCAGAAACGCGAAGTGGATCACGTTCTGGGTGTTCGCCTGCTTCGTCCTTTTCTTCGGACTCGGCATCTACCCCGCCATCCGCTCGGAGGCCCGCTGGTTCGAGGTCGTCCGCGAAATGCTTATGACCGGCGACTGGCTGCATCCGCGCATCAACGGCCAGGCGTACTTCGACAAGCCGCTCGTCAGCTACTGGTTCGCCGCGGTCGTCTCGAAGCTCGCGGGCGGACACGTCACCGAGCTTTCCGTGCGTCTCCCGAGCGCACTTTTCGCGCTTGCCGGGCTCGGCTGCATCATCTCCGTCGCCCGCAAGTTCTATTCCGAGCGCACGGCGTATCTGGCGGGCTGGATCCTGCTCAGCACGTATTCGTTCATCGTCTGGGGCCGCCTCGCCGAGGCGGACATGGAGCAGACGATCTTCATCGTGATGGCAGTCACGGTGTACCTGCATCACCGCGAAACGCCGTCCTTCTGGGCGTATTTCGCATTCTGGGGCTGCTGCGCGGTCGGGGCGCAGACCAAGGGGCTGCCCGCGTTCGTCATCCCGCCCGCCCTGGCGCTCATCGACTGCGTCGTCCGAAAATCGTTCCGGGTGCATCTGAACTGGAAATTCTTCCTCGCGCTGTTCCTCGGCGGCCTCTGCCTGTATGCCGTGCCGTTCGTGCTGGAGGCGCTGACCTCGGAGCATTACGGCGCGAGCGGGATCGTGCTGGTGTTCCGCGAGAACCTGATGCGCGTGTTCAATCCCTGGGACCACAACAAGGACCCGTTCTACGTGTATTTTCTGTATCTGCCGCGCCTGATGATCCCGTGGACGCCCTTCTTCATCTTCGCGGTCATTGATTATGTCCATGGGCTCATCCGTGCCGTTGCGAAGCAAGGCACTGCTTCCGTGGAGGACTTGTCCTCCCGCAAACAGACCTCAAAGGATACGCTGTGGCTGTTCGCCTCGATGGTGTTCATCTTTATCCTGTTCTCCGCCTCGCGGTCGCGCCGTTCGTACTACATCCTGCCGATCGTGCCGTGGTGCGCTCTCTTCACCGCTGTATGGTTCTCCGAGCCTGCCGAGGGCTGGACGTTCCTGCGGAAGATCACCGACAAGTTCCTGCGGATCGTGGACGCGCTGATTCCGGCGGCCGCGATCATCCTGATCGTGTTTGCCGTCCTGACTCTGGGGATTACCTTCCTCGACTACATCGGACTGGCTGCCGGGAGGACCAGCCCTCTGCAGTTTATCCCGATTGACAGAAGGGAACTGGACGTGTTGCTGTCCGCGGCCCTTGCTCCGTTCGCCCTCATTGTCGGGATCGGGTTCCTGATTATCTGGCGCCGTTCGCGGAAGAAACTCAAACAGGAGAATGCCGAGGGCGTTTTCGCGCCCGCCGCCGATCCTCTGAACCGTGTGGTCCCGTTCGTGGCGTTCGTCCTGTTCACCGTCTTCTCCTTCCTGATCCCGCAGCTGAGCCGGACCAAATCCATCGAACCGGCCGCCCCCTTCCTGCGCAAGCAGGCCGCCTTGCTGAAGGAGATCCTTGCGAAGGACCCGGACTATATCGACCGCGTGGCGTTTTTCGGCTCGTCCAATGGCGCGGAACTTGCGTTCTACCTGGATCTCCCCGCGCCGGTGAAGATGTTCTCGCTGGAGAAGCTGGACGATTCCAACCGCACGTTCATCTCCGACACGGTCGACATCGAGGGCCCGGAGGAGTTCATGGAGTTCCTGCATGAAGTGAAGGAACACGGCGGCATGGTGATCACGCGCGGAGAATGGGTGCGGCATATCATGGAATACCAGAATCCGTCGTCAAAACCCGGAACGTCTTCCCCGATGTACACATATCTGACGGATATCTGTTACTGCGACGGCTCCGGACTCAGCGAACCGGCCCAGCGCCGGAAGAGACGGCTTGAAGCCGCCTTGGCCGCCGACCCCGAAAACGCAAAACTTCAGCGCAAGCTCGACAAACTGACTGAAAAACAAGTCGTGATATTCTATTCAAGACCCAAATCCAATGCTCAGCCCGCCGAAGCGGACGGTGCAGAAGGGACCCCGCAACCATGACAACGCCCGAAATCGAACTCTCCCTCGTCATCCCGGTCTACAACGAGGAGGAAAACCTGACGGAACTCATCGCCCGCACGACCGCGGCCTGCGACAAGCTGGACTGCACGACCGAGATCATCCTCGTGGACGACGGCAGCGCCGACCGCAGCATGGACATGATCATCGAGGCGTCGCAGAAGGATCCGCGCATCGTGGGAGTGATCCTGACCTCGAACTTCGGGCAGCACGCCGCCGTGACCGCCGGGCTCCAGACATCGCGCGGCAAATACGTCGTCACGCTCGACGCCGACCTGCAGAATCCGCCGGAAGAGATCTACAAGCTCCTGGAAAAACTGCGCGAGGGTTACGACGTCGTCGGCTCCATCCGCGAAAACCGCCAGGACACGCTGTTCCGCAAGGTCGGCTCGAAGATGGTCAACCTCATGGTCCGCAAGCTCTGCAACGGCAAGACCATGACCGACTACGGCTGCATGCTCCGCGGCTACAGCCGGAACGTCGTGGACGCGATCCTGCTGTGCCACGAGAACGGCAAGTTCATCCCGATGCTCGCGATGTCCTACGCGCGCAAGTCGGTCGAGGTGCATGTGAAGCACGCCGAGCGTGCCGCGGGCGTCTCCAAATACAGCGTGATGAAGCTCATCGCGCTCCAGTACGACCTGCTGACCGGCACCAGCACGTTCCCGCTCCGGTTGCTGACCTTCTTCGGGTTCGGCGTCGGCGCGTTCGGCGTGCTGTTCGGCCTGTACGTCTTCATCCGTTCCCAGCTCGACAAGGACTGGGGCTTCGGCGGCACGTTCGCGCTGTTCGCGGTCGTCTTCGTGCTCATCGGCATGCAGTTCGCGTCCATGGGGCTCCTCGGCGAGTACATCGGCAAGATCCACCTGAACTCGCGCGCCCGCCCTCAATTCTTCATCGAATCAATTCATCGCAAAGAAAATACCCAACCCAAAGAACAGGAGTGACACCGCATGAAAGCTGTCGTCTTCGCTTACAACAACATCGGATGCATCGGCATCGAACAGCTCGTCAAGGCAGGCGTGACCGTCCAGGCCGTCTTCACCCACGCCGACGATCCCAACGAAAACCTCTGGTTCCGTTCCGTCGCCGAAACCGCCGCCTCCCTCGGCATCCCGGTCTTCGCGCCCGAAGACGTCAACCATCCGCTCTGGGCGGGACGCATCAAGAAGATGGCGCCCGACTTCATCTTCTCGTTCTACTACCGCAAGGTCATCGGCAAGGACATCCTCGCCATCCCGAAGAAGGGCGCGTTCAACCTCCACGGCTCGCTTCTCCCGAAATACCGCGGCTGCGCCCCGCTGAACTGGGCCGTCATCAACGGCGAAAAGGAATCGGGCGTGACGCTCCACAAGATGACCGCGAAGGTCGACGCCGGCGACATCGTGGCGCAGGAGAAGTTCGCGATCGCGGATTCCGACACGGCGAAGGACGCCCACCTGAAAGCCGCAGCCGCCGCCGAAAAACTGCTCAAGAAAGTCCTGCCCTCCGTGCTCGCGGGCAAGGCGAAAGGCAAAAAGCAGGATGAAAAGCAGGCGACGTACTTCGGGCACCGCTGCCCCGCCGACGGCCTCATCGACTGGACCAAGGACGCCGTCTCCGTCCGCAACCTCGTGCGCGGCGTGACCCGTCCCTTCCCCGGCGCATTCACGTTCATCGCCGCCCAGAAATACTTCATCTGGGACGTCACCGTCGTGCCGCTGAAGAAGAAAGCCCCGGCGGGCACCATCGTCTCCGTCGCGCCGTTCGTGATCGCCTGCGGCAAAGGCGCCGTGCAGGTGAACTTCGCGCAGAAGGACGGCGGCCTGTACACGACCGGCGAACAGCTTGCCGCGGACAGCCGGTTCACCCCGAAGATGATCCTCACCAATTCCCCCATCGTCGGCCCGAAGCGCAAGAAGAGCGTGCTGATCCTGGGCGTGAACGGCTTCATCGGCAGCGCCATCAGCCAGCGCCTGCTGGAGGACGGCAACTACGAGGTGTACGGCATGGACCTCCGCAGCGGCTACATCACCGACCTGCTGTCCCATCCCGACTTCCACTTCTTCGAGGGCGACGTGCAGATCAACCACGAGTGGATCGAATACCACGTCCGCAAGTGCGACGTGGTGCTGCCGCTGGTCGCCATCGCCACCCCGATCGAATACACGCGCAATCCGCTGCGCGTCTTCGAGCTCGACTTCGAGGAGAACCTGAAGATCGTCCGCTACTGCGCCAAGTACAACAAGCGCATCATCTTCCCCTCCACCTCCGAAGTCTACGCCATGTGCGACGACGAGAATTTCGACGAGGACAACTCCCGCCTCATCCTCGGCCCGATCCGCATGCAGCGCTGGATCTACTCCTGCAGCAAGCAGATGCTCGACCGCGTGATCTGGGCCTACGGCGCGTCCCGCGGCCTCAAGTTCACGCTCTTCCGCCCGTTCAACTGGATGGGGCCGAAGCTCGACTCGCTTTCCTCCGCCCGCATCGGCAGCTCCCGCGCCATTACCCAGCTCATCCTGAACCTGGTGCAGGGCAACCCGATCCTCCTCATCGACGGCGGCGCGCAGAAACGCTGCTTCACGCACGTGACCGACGGCATCGAGTGCCTGTTCCGCATCATCGAGAACAAGGACGGCCTCTGCGACGGCAAGATCATCAACATCGGCAACCCGGACAACGAAGCCAGCATCAAGGAGCTCGCCGAGATTCTTGTCGAACTCTTCAACGAGCATCCGCTCCGCAAGAAATTCCCGCCGTTCGCCGGCTGCAAGGAAGTCGAAAGCGGCACCTTCTACGGCGCGGGCTACCAGGACTGCCAGCACCGCAAGCCCAGCATCCGCAACGCCATGAAGTACTGCGGCTGGAAACCCGTCGTGCCCCTGCGCGAATCCATCAAGCAGACGCTCGACTTCTTCCTCCAGCAGGCTATTTCTTCCGGCGAGTTCGGGATCAAGAAATGAAGATTGCAATCCGTGTAGACGTCGATACGTTCCGCGGTACGCGCAGGGGGGTGCCGTCCCTCCTGCGCACGATGGACCGCCACGGCGTCCGCGCGGCGTATTTCTTCTCGGTCGGCCCGGACAACATGGGGCGCAACCTGTGGCGTCTGCTGAAGCCGACCTTCCTGTTCAAGATGCTCCGCACGAACGCCCCCGGTCTGTACGGCATGGACATCCTCCTCATGGGGACGGCATGGCCGGGACCGGCGATCGGGCGGCGCAACGAACAGGTGTTGCGCGACTGTGCCGCCGCCGGGCATGAGATCGGGCTTCACGCCTGGGATCACTGCAAGTGGCAGAACCGCATCGCGTCGTTCTCCCCCGAGCTCATCATGAAGCATCTGCGCCTCGCGTACGACGAGATCGAACGCATCACCGGCAAGCCGCCCGTCTGCTCCGCCTCACCCGGCTGGAAGACCACCGATGCCGTGCTCGCCGCCAAGGAGACGTTCCATTTCCGCTACAACAGCGACTGCCGCGGCAGCTCCATCTTCCGTCCGGTCGTGAACGGCAAACAGCTCGAAACGCCGCAGATCCCGCTCAACATGCCGACCTACGACGAACTGCTCGGCCGCGATGGCGTCACGCGCGAAAACTACAATGAACGCCTCCTCGCCACCGCCTCGCCCGACGGCATGAACCTGCTGGCCATCCACGCCGAGGCCGAGGGCGGCATCTGCGCCGACCTCTTCGACGACTTCCTCAGCATGGCGAAGGCGCGCGGGATTGAGTTCTGCGCCCCGGGCGACCTGCTGCCGCGGGATGTTTCTACAATTCCGTCCGGCTCCATCCGGTCCGGCGTGCTCCCCGGCCGCGAGGGCTGGATGGCGCTGCAATCCGAATAAACGTGTCCCGGAGGCGGTCTATGGGCGGTTCAGGGCAATACACGGTCATCCTGGCGAACGGGAGTTTCCCCCGCCGCAAATGCCTGCTGGAGACGCTTCATGCCGCCGCGCGGATCGTCTGCTGCGACGGCGCCGCGTCCGCGCTGCTCCGTGCCAGACTGGAACCCGACCTCGTCGTCGGCGACCTGGACAGCCTTGACCCCGCGTTGAAGAAACGCTTCGGGAAGCGTCTCGTCCACGAATCCGAACAGGAGACGAACGACCTCTCGAAAGCGTTCCGGGCGTGCATGGCGCGCGGCTGGAAGTCGATCGTGATCCTCGGGGCAGGGGGGCGCCGCGAAGACCATCTGCTCGGCAACGCGTCCCTGCTCCCGCTCTTCGCCGCCGCCGGGGCCGACGTCCGCATGGAGACCGACTACGGCACATTCCTGCCCGTCCTCAAATCCGCCTCGTTTTGCCGTCCCGCCGGCACGAAGGTCTCGATCTTCAGTTTCCACCCGGAAATGCCGGTCACGGCGACCGGCCTGAAATACCCGCTCGACAAGCTCCGCCTGCCCTTCTGGTGGTGCGGCACGCTGAACGAGACGAACGCGCCGGAGTTCTCCCTCGCGTTCGACGGCCGTGCGCCGCTTCTGCTGTATTTCCCGCGCTGATCCCTGTTTCTTTTACGGTTTCCGCGTGGTATGGCGCGCGCGCGGCTTGAAAAAAGGGACGGGAAGCGTTATATTATTTAGATTAGTCCGATTCCAACCATAAACCATCATCCATACCAGGAGATTGCAACCATGTCCAAGATGATTTCCCCGCTCCAGCAGGTCCGCAGCGAATACGCCCCGAAACTGCCCCCCGCGCTTCGTTCCGGCGCGTCCGTGAAGGTCGAAAAAGGCGCCCCGCTGGC
>JAFSZN010000134.1 GCA_017455665.1 Lentisphaeria bacterium | reverse complement strand
GCCGACGACATGTACGAACACGCCAAGGACGGCTCCGTGAAGCTCGACAAGAACGGAAACCCGAAGCGCAAGACCAGCCATTCGCTCAACCCGGTCCCGGCGATCCTCTTCGACCCCGAGTACCAGGGCGAATACGACACCGCGCTGAACTCCGGACTCGGCATCAGCTCCATCACCGGCACCTGCATGACCCTGCTCGGCTACTTCCCGCCCGCGGACTACGACAAGTCCATCGTGAACCTGAAGTAACACTGCAAGCAGTGTTGAAGTAGTGCCCGGCTCCGCTCGGGCACACTGCAAGCGGTGCTGATACAGTGCCGGGACCTCGCGCCCGGCACGTTTAACCTCAAACAAAGCGTTTCGTCCGTCCGCTCCCCGGCGTCCCCCCCTGCCCCATGCGCTCCCTCATCCTGATCGACTCCTACGCACAGATCTTCCGCGGGTATTTCGCGGTGCGCGTGCTCAATTCGCACGACGGCACCCCGACCAACGCGGTCTTCGCGATGGTGAAGTTCCTGCTCAAGCTCCACGCGGACTACCCCGCCGACGCGTTCGACGGCGCGTTCGTGTTCGACCTCGGGAAACCCGCGCACAGGCTCGAACTCGCCCCGGACTACAAGGCGAACCGTCCGCCCGCGCCGCCCGACCTGAACGCGCAGGTCCCGATCATCCGCGACCTGATCCGGGCGTTCGGCTGGCCGCTCTTCGAGCAGCAGGCGTGGGAGGCGGACGATCTCATTTCCGCACTCACGTGCGCGTTCCCCGAGCGCGAAATCCGCATCATCTCGGCGGACAAGGACCTCGCCCAGCTCGTAAACGACCGCGTCGCCATGCTCATCCCGTCACGCTCCGGGACCGGGTTCGAGCTGCGCGACGAAGCCGCCGTGGTGGAGAAATTCGGCGTGCCGCCGTCCGGCATCATCGACTACCTCGCGCTCGTCGGCGACACGGCGGACAACATCCCCGGCATCGAGGGCGTCGGCCCGAAGACCGCCGCCAAGCTCATCTGCGCCTGCGGCTCCATCGACGCCATCCTCGCGAATCCCGCCTCGGTCGCCAACGAAAACCTCCGCGCCAAACTCGTCGACGGCGCGGAACACCTCCGCAGGAACCAGGCGCTGGTCCGCCTGCTCCGCGAACCTCCGGCAGGCGCAAGCTGGTCCGACGCCATGCTCGTGCGCACCGCGCCCGATTTCCGCCGCATCCGCGAGCTCGCCGCGAAGCTCGACCTGCACAGCATCCTGCGCGACCTCGACAGGATCGCGCCGGAAACCGCGTCCGAGGATACCTGCGACGATCCCGACGACCTGTTCGCCGCCGCCTCAAAGCCCGCGAAACCGGAACAGCCGGCTCCCGCCGCCGAAAAAGCACCGGAGAAGCCCGCTTCCGATCAATTGGAGTTCGATTTCTGACATGAATACCATCCGCGACCACCTCGAATCCGTCCGCGAGCAGATCGCCGCCGCAACAGCCGCCGCCGGACGCCCCGCCGGGTCCGTCCGCCTCCTCGCCGTCTCCAAGACCTTCCCCGCCGAAGACGTCGCCGCGGCGTTCGCGTGCGGCCAGACCTGTTTCGGCGAAAACCGCGTGCAGGAGCTCGCCTCGAAGGTCCCCGCCCTGCCCGACACGATCGAATGGCATCTGATCGGCTCGCTCCAGTCCAACAAGGCCGCGAAGGCCGCCGCGCTCGCGAGCTGGATCCATTCCGTCGACTCCGAAAAGCTCGTGCGGAAGATCTCCGCCGCCGCCGATTCGCTCGGCAAAACGGTCAACATCCTTTTCGAGGTCAATTCCGGCGAGGAGAACAAGACCGGGTTCCGTTCCGTCGACGACCTCCGCGCCTCGATTGAAGCCGCCCTCGCGCTCCCCGGCATTCAAGTGCGCGGCCTCATGACCATGGCGCCGCTCGGGTCCGACGAAGCCGCATTGCACTGCGTGTTTGCCGCGCTCCGTTCGCGGCGAGACGCGCTCGAACAGGAATTCGGCGTCAGGCTGCCCGAACTCTCCATGGGCATGAGCGGCGACTTCCGCGAAGCCATCGCCGAGGGCGCGACCATCGTCCGCATCGGCACCGCCATCTTCGGCGGGAGACAAAGTCTCCACTGAGGTAGTGCGCTGCTACGCGAGCGCACAAAGGGACCCCCTTCCGTATTCTCGCGCAGCAGAACACTGCTCCAGCACCGCTTGCGGTGTGCGCTCAGTTTCGCTTGCGCACAAAGGGACCCCCTTCCGTGTTCTCGCGTAGCAGAACACTGCTTCACCACCGCTTGCGGTGTGCCCGGCTACGCTCGGGCACCAGGGCAAGCCCTGGACGGCAGTTGTGCGCTCAGCTTCGCTTGCGCACAAAAACACAAAACATCCACTTAATGCAAAAACGGGCTGCCCGAGATGATTCGGACAGCCCGATCTTTTCAGGATGCCTGCCGTTCAAGGTTCAGCTCACGGCAAGTTCAATATGTGTGCGCGAGCGCAAGCCGCGCACTGCCCAAGTGGAGGCGCCGCCTCCTCACTTCTTGAGCTTGGCGGAGAGGAGCGCCTTGATCTCGTCGTTCGCGGCGGCGTCCACGATCTTCTGCGTGACCTTCACGTTCATGGCGAGCAGGCGCTTGACCATGTCGACGTTTCCGGCGCGCGCGGCGAGCAGGACCGGGGTCTCGCCCGCCTTGTTCGGGAGGTCTTCCTTGATGCTGTAGTACAGAAGCTTGCGGACGGTCTCGTCGTCGGCGGTCGCGGCGCAGAGATGCAGCACGCTGTTGCCGTCCTTGTCGACGCCGTTCACGTTCGGCATTTTGTCGGCGAGGAACTTCACGATCTCGGGGTATTTCGCGCCGGCGATGAGGACGGTGGTGCCGTCGTTTGCGGTGGCTGCGAAGTTGGCCTTCTTGCTCACGAGGAACTTCACGAGCGCGACGTTTCCGCTGAAAGCGGCGCAGTGGAGCGGGGTGATGCCGCCCTTGTCGGCGAGGTTGATCTCCGCCTTCTTTTCGAGCAGGAAGTTCACGGTGGAAGCCTTGCCGCGTTCGGCGGCGTAGAAGATCGGCGTGCGGCCGTTCTCGGCGATGGCATTCACGTCCGCGCCCGCCTGGACGAGGTCCTTCACCATGTCGAGGTTGCCGCGGGCGGCTGCCTGATGCAGCGGGGTGAGCCCGGCCTTCGTGGCGACGGTCGGATCCGCGCCGTACGTCACGAGGCTCTTCACCATCTCATACGTACCCATGCGTGCGGCGTCGTACAGCGGGGTCGCGCCGGACTTTTCGATCTGGGTGCGCGCGCTGCACGCCCGGACCTTCAGCAGATAGGTGATGATCGATTCCTGTTTCTTCAGGACGGCGCAGTGGAGCAGCGACATGCCGGCATTGTCGACGGCGTTCGGGTCGACCTTGCTCTTCCCGGCGCTGTCGAGGTTGTTCAGGATGGTGAAATTGCCGTTTTCGACGCAGTAGAACGCGGGCGTGCGGCCCTTCTCGTCCCTGCCGTTCACGTCGGCGCCTTCCTCGATCTTCTTGAACGCGTTTTCCCAGTCCTTTTCCTTCAGATACGCGAACATCTCCTTGTTGAGCTTGGCGACGCGCTTCGCCTCCGCGCGGGCGGCAGCGTTCGCTTCGTACTCAAGTTTGAGCTGGGCGATCTTCGCCTCGCGTGCCTTCACGGCCTCCTCGCGCATCTGGATGCGCTTCTCGCGTTCCTCCTCGTCGATGCCTTCCTCGTCGGGATCGGGCGTTTCCTCGAGCGGGACCATCGCCTCGAAATCGGGCGGAACATCCTCGTCGTCGCCCTCAAGCGCCTTTTCGCCGGCCTCACCGCCTTCCAGCGCGCCCGCCGCGGCCGCCATGCCCGCCTGCACGGCTTCAAGGATGGAATCTTCGGAGATATTGAGGGTGACCACGGCGTCGTTGCCCTTGGTCTCGATCTTCAGGTTTTCGAAGAGCTTGGCGGCTTCGTTCGCATTCTCCTCTTCGCCCTCCGCCGGGGTCAGCATCTTCTTCAGCGATTCGAACTGTTCCACGAACTCGCCGCGCGCCTTGGCGTCATTGAACCGGGCGGTCAGGAGGAGGTCGATGGAGTTGTCCGCGCCGGACGCGATGCGGAAGATGAGGCTCTTCAGATCATCCGACTCGCCCAGGAGCCCCTTGAGCTGTTCGATCTGGTCGCTCATTCCCTCGGTGCCGGTCCTGGCATCGCCGGCCAGGTATTTCATGAGGCCGTCGCGGTCGAACGCGATTGCGAAAATGGATTCGTCGGCTTTCAGAGAACGCACCAGCGCGGACGGAGCCTCGACCTCGGGATAGAGCGCCGGTTTCGCATCCATGTCTTCCGTGAGGACGGCCTGGATCATGTCTTCGGAGACGACCATCACGATGAAGTGGGCGGAATTCTCCTCATCCTTGATCTCATAGGCTTCCGCATCCTCGAATTCGACCTTCTGAGCTGTGAAAGCCGTGTTTTCCGTCACGATCTTCTTGAGCTCGCCGGATTTGCCTTTCACGTTGGCGATCAGCCCGGCACGGTGGTCCGGCGTGACGAAGACAACGAGCTGGGCGTTCTTGTCGTCCGCCTTGATCCCGGCGGATTCGAGCATTTCATCCGGGTCGATCTCGAAGGACTTCAGAATGGAGCCGAACGCGGGCGAAGCAAGCAGAGCCTCGAAATTCACATACACCGCGGCGGCGGCGTCCGACGGCATATAGCTTGTGACCGGCTCCGCGCCGAACGTGGTTATCGTGGCAAATGCGAGAGCCAGGGAGACGGCTGCCGTTTTCAAAGCAAGTTTCATATTCATAATATCGGGCCTTTCTTTGGCTGAAGTTGAATGGTTTCAGGCGGGGCGGACACTGTCGGCCGATCGGAGGCGCGGCGCAAACTGCGCGTGTCCTTACTTGTATTATACAGCGGAAAACGCAAAATTGCAAGCCCAAAAGCCGAAAAAATCGTATATTTTTCCGAAAAAATCGCATTTCCGAACTATTTTCAGCTTTTTCAGGCGGGATGATTCCCCCTTTGACAGCTGGGAGATCGACGCCCTCATTTTCCGCGATTTCGTCCGCTTTCGATTTGACTTTTCCGGCAAACAGGCTATTTTTAGACTAATATGCATTTTCCATGGAAAAAGAACAACGATGCAAAACAAGGAGTCTCTCTATGGAGCAGTCCGCCTTTGTCATGAAGCTGAAACCCGGCGTGATCGAGGAATACAAACGCCGTCACGACGAGATCTGGCCCGAGGTCCTGAAGGCGCACACGCTCGCCGGGATCCGCGATTACTCCATCTTCTACGACCCGGAGACGCTGATGCTCTTCGCCGTGCGCCGCCTCACAGCCGGCGAGACCACGGAGACGCTGAAGGAGGAAGCCTGCATCCGCAAGTGGTGGGACTACAACGCCGACCTCATGGAGTGCAAGCCCGACAACGAGCCGGTTTCGCGCCCGCTCCGCCTCGTTTTCCACATGGACTGACCTCACGCATTCAACCGGAGTACCGATCATGAACAGACGCCATATCGCCGCGGCCGCAGCGTTGCTCGCCGCATTTTCCGCACACTCTCTCCTCGCCGCAGACAATGAAGTCCGCGAGTGGGAGGACCAGAGCATCAACTATGTGAACACCGAGCCGATCCGCCCGGACTGCATCGTGCCGGAGGGAAAGGACGCCATGCTCCTGAACGGCGACTGGAAATTCCATTTCTCCCTCACGCCGGAGACGCGCCCGGTCAACTTTTTCAGAAAAGACTACGACGTTTCGAAATGGGACACGATCAAGGTGCCGTCCACGTGGGAGCTCCAGGGATACGGCACGCCGCTGTACTCCGGCTGGGAATACCCGTTCAAGGTCGATCCGCCGTTCGTGACGAAGGAGCCCGCGCGCGAAAAGACGTCGTTCCTGGAGCGCAACCCGGTCGGCTCGTACGTGCGCGAGTTCGACCTGCCGGAAAACTGGCTCCACGAAAGCCAGGTCTTCGTGCGTCTGAACGGCGTGGCGTCGGCGTTCTACCTGTGGATCAACGGCGAGAAGGTCGGCTACGCGGAGGATTCGTTCAGCCCGGACGAGTTCAATATCACGAAATTCCTGACCCCCGGGAAGAACACGATCGCGGTCGAGGTGTACCATTTCTGCGACGGCTCCTACCTGGAGGACCAGG
>JAFSZN010000133.1 GCA_017455665.1 Lentisphaeria bacterium | reverse complement strand
TGGACATCCACGTGCTGCAAGGCGAACGCAACATGGCGTCGGACAACAAGTCCATCGGCCGGTTCCGCCTGGACGGCATCGCCCCGGCTCCGCGCGGCATCCCGCAGATTGAAGTGACTTTCGATATCGACGCCAACGGCATCCTGAACGTGACCGCGAAGGACATGGGCACCGGCAAGGAGCAGAAGATCACGATCACCGCCAGCAGCGGACTCTCCGAACAGGATATCCAGCGCATGGTCAACGACGCCAAGGCGCACGAGGCCGAAGACAAGGCCGCCAAGGACAAGATCGAGGTCAAGAACCGCGCCGACTCCCTGGTCTACCAGACTGAAAAACAGCTGAAGGACCTCGGCGACAAGGTCCCGGCGAACGTCAAGCAGCCCGTCGAAGAGCTCATCGAAAAGCTCAAGAAGGACATCGAACGCGACGACACCGACGCCATGAAGGCCGATTCCAAGGCGCTCGAAGACAAGCTCATGGAGATCGGACAGGCCGTCTACCAGCAGCAACAGGCAGGCGGCGCCGCGGGCGGCGCTCAGCCCGGACCCGATGCCTCCGCTCAGGGCAAGAAGAATGACGACGGCGTGGTCGACGCGGAAGTCGTGGACGACTGAGCCGGAAACCGAATCGAACAGGTAAGACAATCCTGAATCCATAACCAATACAAACGGGCGCCTCCGCAAACCTCAACCACGGCGGAGGCGCTCCAAAACAACCAAGTAAGGAGTCATGACATCATGGCAAAAACGCAGAAAATCCAGCCCCTGGGCGATCGCGTCCTCGTGGAACCCGTCGAAGAAGTCGAACAGATCAAGGGCGGCATCTACATCCCCGACACAGCGAAGGAAAAACCCATGTCCGCGAAAGTCATCGCGCTCGGCACCGGCAAGCTCAATGACGACGGCACCCGTTCCAAATTCGACGTCAAGGTCGGCGACATCGTCCTGACCAGCAAGTACGGCGGAACCGAGATCAAGTTCAACGACAAGGAATACAAGATCCTCAGCTCCAGCGACATCCTCGCCATCGTCGGCTGACCCCGCAAAACCCCAACTTAACCGTTACATCACAGGAGATTTCATATCATGGCTGCTAAACAACTGCTTTTCAACGACGAAGCCCGTCGTCAGCTTCTTTCCGGCGTCGAACAGCTCTCCGCCGCCGTCAAGGCCACGCTCGGCCCCCGCGGCCGCAACGTCGTCCTCGACAAGAAATTCGGCTCCCCGCTGATCACCAAGGACGGCGTCAGCGTCGCCAAGGAGATCGAACTCCAGAACCCCTTCCAGAACATGGGCGCCCAGATGGTCCGTGAAGTCGCCAGCAAGACCAGCGACATCGCAGGCGACGGCACCACCACCGCCACCGTCCTCGCCGAGGCGATCTTCAAGCAGGGCCTGAAGAACGTCACCGCCGGCGCGAACCCGATGAGCCTGAAGCGCGGCATCGACAAGGCCGTCGAAGCCATCGTCGCCAAGCTCGACACCATCAAGAAGGACGTCAGCGAGAGCGAACAGGTCGCCCAGGTCGCCACCATCTCCGCCAACGGCGATTCCGAGATCGGCAGGATCATCGCCAACGCCATGGACAAGGTCGGCAAGGACGGCACCATCACCGTCGAAGAGGCGAAGACCATCGAGACCACGCTCGACGTCGTCGAAGGCATGCAGTTCGACAAGGGCTACCTCTCCCCCTATTTCGTCAACAACGCCGAAGAGATGACCTGCTCCCTCGAGGACGCCTACATCCTCATCAACGAGAAGAAGATCTCCAACCTCAACGACATGCTCCCCGTGCTCCAGGCCGTCGCCAAGACCGGCAAGCCCCTGCTCATCATCGCCGAGGACGTCGAGGGTGAGGCGCTCGCCACGCTCGTCATCAACAAGATGCGCGGCACCCTGAACGTCTGCGCCGTCAAGGCGCCCGGCTTCGGCGACCGCCGCAAAGCCATGCTCGAAGACATCGCCATCCTCACCGGCGGCACCCTGATCTCCGAAGACCTCGGCATCAAGCTCGACACCGTCGGCCTCGACAAGCTCGGCAAGGCCAAACGCATCACCATCGAGAAGGAAAACACCACGATCGTCGAAGGCGCCGGCAAGCAGTCCGACATCCTCGCCCGCGTCAACCAGATCCGCAAGCAGATCGAAGAGACCACCAGCGATTACGACCGTGAAAAACTCCAGGAACGCCTCGCCAAGCTCTCCGGCGGCGTCGCCGTCATCAACGTCGGCGCGGCCACCGAGACCGAGATGAAGGAGAAGAAGGCGCGCGTCGAAGACGCCCTCCACGCCACCCGTGCGGCCGTGGAAGAAGGCATCGTCCCCGGCGGCGGCGTCGCGCTCCTCCGCGCGGTCAAGGCGCTCGATTCCCTGAAGCTCCAGGGCGACGAGGCCGTCGGCGCCGACATCGTCCGCCGTGCCGTCGAGGAACCCCTCCGCACCCTCGCCTCCAACGGCGGCTTCGAGGGCAGCGTGATGGTCAACAAGGTCCTCGCGGGCAAGGGCGCTGAAGGCTACGACATCGCCACCGGCGAATACGTCGACCTCCTCAAGGCCGGCATCATCGACCCGAAGAAGGTCACCCGCAGCGCGCTCCAGAACGCCGCGTCCATCTCCGGACTCCTCCTCACCACCGAATGCCTCATCACCGAGATCCCCGAGAAGGAAAAACCCGCGGTCCCCGGTGACGGCGGCATGGGCGGCATGATGTAATTCATCCGCACAGGGCATTCAAGCCTGCGTCCATAAACGCAATACAATCGGCGGGCGTCTGTTTCTTGGTTGGGCAGACGTCCGCCTTTTTCGTGCCCCGATTTCAACGCAACGACAAACGTCCGTGCGCGAGCGTAGCCGCGCACTACATGGCACCCCTTTGGGGTGTTGGGCAGGGACCCGCTTTTTCGTGCTCCGTTTCTCCGTTTCCGCTTGTTTTTCCCGGTTTCCGTGCTATATTGATTTCCGTGTTCTTTGACAACCTGAACTCCACATGCTTGTAGAGTTCAAACGGTACACTTGATTGGCCGCACGCCGCCGCATGATGTAGCGCATGCTGGGGCTTGTAGAGTTCAAACGGTACACTTGATTGTCTCAACCTCACGGGAGGATAACCTCGAAGCTGGGGCTTGTAGAGTTCAAACGGTACACTTGATTTCCGGGAGACGGTTTCCGTCTGGTTCAGCCGCTGGGGCTTGTAGAGTTCAAACGGTACACTTGATTGAAATGCCAAACATGAGGATGCTCCTCAACGCTGGGGCTTGTAGAGTTCAAACGGTACACTTGATTCGGGCTCGATCTCTCCGTCCTGCTTCGTATGCTGGGGCTTGTAGAGTTCAAACGGTACACTTGATTACCGACCACACAAACCCTGCGTCCATCGAAGCTGGGGCTTGTAGAGTTCAAACGGTACACTTGATTTCCCGGCATAGTCGGTGATGTCCTGCCCGGGCTGGGGCTTGTAGAGTTCAAACGGTACACTTGATTATGCGTGATGTGGAGAACATGGCCATCCAGCTGGGGCTTGTAGAGTTCAAACGGTACACTTGATTATCCACGGAGGTGACAGTGCCAGCATACTCGCTGGGGCTTGTAGAGTTCAAACGGTACACTTGATTACCACATTGAATTGCCGTATGGTATAGGTTGCTGGGGCTTGTAGAGTTCAAACGGTACACTTGATTAGCCCAGCAGCTCTCTGTATGTGGTCAGGCGCTGGGGCTTGTAGAGTTCAAACGGTACACTTGATTTGGGGGATCACGACATGAGCGAAATCAACAGCTGGGGCTTGTAGAGTTCAAACGGTACACTTGATTTTGAGACGCAAGCAGGCCGATCTGATAGCCGCTGGGGCTTGTAGAGTTCAAACGGTACACTTGATTGGATCTGTTCCAACATTCTCAGGAACAGATTGTTCCAATCAGGGTAGTTTGAAGAAAAACCAGTAAAAGGCATTGATTCGGGACACATCCGGACCGTTTTTCAGGGATCAAGGCACCATAAGAAAGGAAAATGCATCGTCTTCCGGAAACGGACGGCGGTGCATTTTTTTCGGATTACCCTCTTTTTTCCGATCCGCTAAAAAAGAAGAAGTTGTTCCGGTTCTTGCTCGACTTCCAATTTCAGGTCGCCGTACAGCGATACCATTTCGCCAAACTGCTTGTCCGTGACCATGAGGACTCGGACAAACCCGCCCGCAGGAACGGCGGGCTGGATGAGCCGGGCATACGTATCCGCATTCTCTCTGGAAACACAGAACCGCGCATAAACGGAAAACTGGAGTTGCAGGCAGCCGTTTGCGAGCAGGAGATTCCGGAAGCGCGTGTATTCGCGTCTCTGTATCTTTGTCTTTACGGGAAGGTCGAACATGACAAGCAGCCACATTGCTTTCATCTCCGAGAACATGGTTCACCTCCTGTTAAGAGGAACTGGGATCAGGATGCCTGAAATGAAAGGCGGACCTCGCCTTCGAGGAAAGAAGAAACGATCTGCCCCGCGTACATGTGGAGCAGGTCGGGAAGGAGACAGCGCCCCTTCGTCGACGGCAAACGCGTGTCCAAAAGCCCCTGGATGAGCACCCGGCGATGTTCTTTGTCGAGTTCATCGACCGGATTATTCCCGCGGTTCAACCCACAGACAATACGGTCGACGACAGGACGGAAAGGTTCCATGAGGTCGTCTGCGAGGCAGAAGGGATCGTATTGGTTATGGTGATGCAGCCCGATGGTGGGATGCAACCCGGCAGCACAGCACGCACGAGCCGCCATGGCGCGCAGGACGGCATATCCGTAGTTGAGCAGGAGATTGCTGTCCGGGACGTCTCTGTCGCGCCGGAAAGGCTCTCCGAAGAGGTTTTTCCAGTAGATGACGGCGGCGCGCCCCTCCAGATTGTCCGGATCGCCGGAACGTACCTTTTTCGCCAGTTCGGACAATCCGGCATCCGTTCCGTTCAGCTTGATCAAAAGCCGTGCCTGATTCAGGATCTTTTCCCGGACGATGATCTGCCAGAGACGCTTGGAAAGCGGTTTCGGGGCGTTGATCTGTGCCAGAAAACGCTGTGTCTGCACATAATTCCCTTCCAGCGGAAGCTGCATGGCGGCAGGCAAGCGGTTCGGGCCGGAGACTAGCACCATACAGCCCTCTGCGGCAAGGGCGGCAAGCAGACTGCCCGTCACGGTCAATGCCGGATTGGCTAGGATCAAACACTGCACCTCCTTGACCGGCACCGTCACGGGGGGACCGGACGGGAGCCGGATCTTCAGGAGATGGTTCTCCAGTGAAAGAAAGGCGGATGTTTCCGCGATCTCGATAATCCGGTCAGTCGCTGGCACGCTGCAATTCTCCGAAGATGTTCATACGGAATTTCCGCAGATTGCCGTTGAACGCACGGGAAACAGTCAACGGGAACCAACATCCGGCCTTCTGAATGTCTCCTTTTTTCCTCGCATCTTTAACCGGAACCAAATGGAATTGCGGGAGGGAAATGCCCCTCACAATATAGAGATTCTTGTTTTCATCTTCTGGAATATCCTCGGTTCCTTCCTTCGTCCACTTGACGATGTCGCCCTTTTTGAGGGAGAATTTGAACTTGTATCCGGGTTTTTCCTTCTCGAAAACGGGCAGACCGTGTTTCTGCCGCTGGATGGCGTCGAGCAGCGTGACGATCTCGCCGGTCCATTCGACCTCTTCGCCTTTCTCGTTGAGCTTCGCGAAAATGGGCAGGACGTAGTTGGACCCGGTCGTGACCTCGCGGACGCCGTCGCCGGACCCGATCGTAACGGTCTTGAGGTTGCGTGCGACGCGAACTTTCTTGATCGTATTGACCGGATTCCCGCTGGAATCGCGGAAGACGGGGAGATTGGCGTCGTCGCGGAAGAGCTTGAGGTCGTTCGGGGTAACGTCCTCCGGTTTTGCCTTGCCGAGTTTCTCCAGGACGAGCCTGCGGACGGCGGGATCGACGATCTTCGCGACGTGGCCCGGTTCCATCGCGTTCAGGCTCACGCGGACATGGCGCTCGGTTCCGCCGAAGTCCCTGCTGTAGATCGTTTCCTCATGCAGCGCGCCGCGGAGCCTGTTTCGGACATGATGGGAGACGGCGGCGGAGTCCAGCGCCTGTTTCGCCTCGTTGAAAAGCCCGGAATCGTCGATCAGCGACTTTCCCGCCTCGTGGAGCTTGCGGCGCTGTTCGGGCGGCATGGACGCGAGTTTCTGCACCATGCCCGGTGTGGTGAGCGCGATGGTGAGGGCGTCGATGGCGTGGTGGCGGTGGTCCGTGCGGACTTTTTCGCCCTCGCCGAGCAGGAAATTCCCGCCCCAGCCTCTGCGGATCAGGGCGGTGGCGCCGCCGTTGGTCGCGAAGATGCGCCGTTTGCCGTTTTTGTCAACCATGCCGCCGTAGAGCAGTCCGAGATACTGCATGGCGATGCGGCTGGCGTAGCGCGTGTCGTTGAGGTTGCGCTCGATAAAATCGTTTCCCAGCTCGTTTTTCTTGAAAAGAGCGAGTTTGTCCGCGGCATAATGCCCTTTGAACTGCGCGACGCGTGCGAGGATCTGCTTGTACGGTTCGCCGGAGTATGCCTCGAACGGCGTGCGGTTGTTCTTGGCGCTGTTCGCGGAGGCGTCGCAGAGTGTCTTGTTGCGGAACGAATCGTCGCCGGAGCGTGACAGCGGGATGATGTGTTCGATGTGGATGTCTTTTCCGTACAGGAGATCGTGCATGGAAAAGCGCTTTCCCGTGTAGGGACACTCGAAATTGCATTCATCGGCGAGCATCACCTTCAGGATGTCGTTGCGTGAGGGCTTTTCGATTTTTGCCTCGGCCAGAATGCGTTCGGCGATCTTCTGACGTTCCTTTTCCCGCTGTCTGTTCTGACTGGTAATGGCTTCCTTCTGCTTGTTGGAGGTCTTCAGGTCGCGGGCGAGCTCAATATGGATGGCGTTCGGCTTCCCGTAGCGGGCGATGATCGCGTTCACGACCGCGCGCAGTTCCGTGATCACGCGGTGAACGAGGGGATTCCTGATCTCGATGCTGCATTCGTCGCCGTCGAAAACGGGGAGGAAATCATGTTCCGCTCCGACCTGTTTCGGGTAAAGGTTCTTTTTGAGCGTGGCGAGGGGGATCCCCGCCTCGAGATCGGGCAGCATCTCCCTGAGCGCCCGGAGCGAATACGCGCAGTAGGATTCCGGCGGCATGACCTTCATGGCGGCCTCGACCTGAGACGGAGCGAGTTTCCAGTAACCGGAGAGGCGTTTTTCCAGCACGGCGTCCTTCTCAATGGATTTGAGGTCGTGGAAGAAAGCGTCCTGTTCGGCGGCGCTCATGGCGGCGGCCTTCTCCGCGCCGAAGACGCGGACGAGCGCGGCGTGGAGCTCGTTTCCGTGGATTTCCTTGCTTTCGTCGCTGAGCGTGAACTTTTCGCCTTTGGCAAGTCCGATGACCTTTCCAAGGTTGTTCAGCGTGATCGTGCCGCGGACGGTGAACTTGTCCGAATACCCGTTCAGGAAGGCAACGGCGTTGCCGCGTTCCTCGTCCGTGAGCGGACGGATGGCATCGCCTTTCTGCACGCGGAGATTGGAGACGGTCGTGTAAATGCGGAAAAGCTGTGCCTCCTCCCTCGCCATGGAGCAGCGGCGGAGTTCCGGGAAGATCTCGCATTTTCCGACGAGCCCTTTGGCGGATTTGAGTTTGAGCTGGAAGAAAATCGCCTTGTGAAGCTGTTTTTCGAGTTCGGGGGAGACGATCGCCCGCTGCGCCGCGCAGATCTTGTGGAATTCGTCCTCGTGCATGGCGCGGTCCGTATAGCGCATACGGATGCGTTCCTCGTTCGGATCGAGCGTGCAGAAATACTCGGCGAGCGTCCGGGCGTGCGCCTGCTCCATTTTGGACTTCAGTTCCGCAATGCTTTCCTTCACGACGCCGGTGTCCTTGTCCTTCAGGTCCAGCTTGCGGTTGCTCCGGTAGCCGCGGCGCTGCGCCAGATGGTAGATCGCGCGTCCGAATTCCTCTTTCGTGAGGGGACGGTCAAGCGCGAGTTTCCGGTAGAGGTACGGCGCGATGTGGACGGCGTGTTCGCGTTCCGCCTCGGGAAGCGTATGCACAAGCTTGCGGTCGAGTTCGACGAAGAAATCCGGCGTGAACGGTTCGGGGAGCATCCCGTTTTCCGTCAGGATATGCTTCAGGTCCTCTTTGCGTTTGCGGCGGCGTTTATACTGGGTGCGCAGCGCCTTTTTCTGGCGGCGTTCGGCCGCGCGCGAGGTGCCTTTCCCTGCAGAGATCCCGTCCAGACCGCTTCCGCTGTCAAGTCCCTGCTCGAAGATACGGGATCCCCATGCCTTCAGGTGAAATTCCCTGTCCCCGTCCTCGGAGATCAGCGCCCAGCCGATGGAGGCGACTCCTAAATCCAGTCCCAGTGTCGTATACGGCATGATGAAGCCCTTTCTGTAGCGGTTCCGTATGATTTCCGCTATATAATATCACAGGGACGGGGAAAAATCAAGCATTTATCAAAAAAAAACACTTGACTTTTCTTTCCGGGCATGGTAGATTAATAGCACTCTACAAGTCCTGGTAAAGGATATGATGGTTCATTCCTACGGGAAGACCACGAGGCGGCTTCAATAGCCGCTTTTTTTCTCATTCGTGGGACATTGAGGGGGCAATCAGCTTTCTGTTTCGCGTAGGATGCAGATATCGAGGAGGCCCCGGTAGTTTGCTTTCCTTACATACATTTTCTTTACACGAATTTCAAGTAGAATCCTGTTATTATTCAGAAAAAGCAACTTGCCGCTTCGCTGGGGGCTCGCATTCGCGAGCCTCGGTAACCTCGCTTGCGCTCGGCGACAGATTAACGGACCGCGAGACGCGAACGGCCGGGCTGTTTGCAGCTCATTTGACCGTAGGAGCGGGCGCTAAATGGTTGAAACGAAATTGCAACTAGTTTCAGTCTGTTTGCCGCTTGCGAGGTTGTTTTTTTGACCGCGAGACGCGAATGGCAAACGATTTGATGGGGGGGGGAAGGATGCGAGGCGTCACGCTTCGCTGGGGGCTCGCACTCGCGAGCCTCGGTGAACTCGTTTACACGAGTTCGATTAATTACTTGAACGCGAGGCGCGAACAGCACAGATAATCGGCAGTTCATTTGCTAGCGGGGGCAAACAGCTGGACATTAAAACAAGATTGCAACTAGTTTCAACGTGTTTGCAGTATTATAAAAATTATTTTTGACTGCGCGAACTGCAGAGAATTGAAACAGAGTTACAAGTAGTTTTAGGATTGTTGCAGCCTTGAAGATATATTCTAGACTAAACAAATGGCAAAGTATTGAAACAAGATTGCAACTAGTTTCAACGTGTTTGCAGTATTATAAAAATTATTCTTGACTGCGCGAACTGCAGAGAATTGAAACAGAGTTGCAAGTAGTTTTAGGATTGTTGCAGCCTTGAAGATATATTCTAGACTAAACAAATGGCAAAGTATTGAAACAAGATTGCAACTAGTTTCAATATGTTTGCAGTATTATAAAAATTATTTTTGACTGCGCGAACTGCAGAGGATTGAAACATAATTGCAAGTAGTTTCAGTATTGTTGTCGCTTCATGATGGTATTTTCTTCGATTGTGAAAAAAGAACGACAAGCACCTGAAAGAATGCTGCAAGTAGTTTCAATATTGTTGTTAGATTAAAGGATTAATCTTGACTGCGCAAACGGCAGAGAATTGAAACAAAGTTGCAAGTAGTTTCAGCATTATTGCAGCCTTGAAGATATATTCTAGACTAAGCGAATGGCAGAGCATTGAAACAGTATTGCAACTAGTTTCAATATTGCTTCCACCTGTGAGGGTGTTTCTTGATTGTGGGCTCGAATGGTAAACAATTTGAGGGAGGGAAGGACGCGTTGCGTCATGCTTCGCTGGGGGCTCGCATTCGCGAGCCTCGGTAGCCTCGCTTGTGCTCGGCGACAGATTAACGGACCGCGGGGGGTGCGAACAGTAACCGGTTTGATGGGAGGGAAGGACGCACTGCGTCACGCTTCGCTGGGGGCTCGCATTCGCGAGCCTCGGTGAACTCGTTTGCACGAGTTCGATTAATTACTTGACCGCGGGACGCGAACGGCACGGAATGGTTGCAGATCATTTGACCGCGAGACGCGAACGGCACGGAATGGTTGCAGATCATTTGAACGCGAGGCGCGAACAGCACAGATAATCGTCAGTTCATTTGCTCGCGGATTGCGAACGACAGAACATTGAAACAACATTGCAACTAATTTCAATCGTATTGCTGTTTTTTGAGCTTTTTAAATGTGGGTGTGGCAGGATGCTGAAACAACATTGCAACTAGTTTCAACGATATTTCTGTCTGCGAGTCTACATTTTCTTGACCGTGAGGCGCGGACGATGAAGAACTGAAACGACATTGCAAGTAGTTTCAATATTTCTTCTTCCTTCAAGGCAATTTCTTTTGACCGCGGGGGGGGGCGGGGACGAACGGTGCAGACAATCGAGGAAAAAAGAGCTTATCCGCGGCCCATTCGGATGCTTTTTATCGGAATCAGCTTGATTTCCGCCGGAACAAGATTATATTATTTCATTCTCCGCTTGCGGGCGACAATCGCATTGTCTTCACGCACTCGTTATTCCTATATGCCGTATTGGAAACAAGTCCGTCATGAAAAGAATTGCATTTGTAATCAACTACATCGTGAACAATGGCCCGAGCAACGTCATATTGAATATTATTGACAATTTAAGCCGGAAAGAATTCGAGATCACGGTCATTACATTGTTTAACAAAAACGATCCCGACATCATTAACAGTCTCAGAGCCAAAGGAATAAAAGTCCGCGAATGCAAAACGATCAATCTGCCGGCAAGCATGTTTGGCATAGCGGGAGAATTCTATAAGACCATAAACGAAAGCAGTTTCGACATCATACACACTCATGGGGTCATTCCCGACATCCTTTCCGCGAAGCTTAAAAATGGAATAAAGAAAATATCAACCATCCACTGCAATTTCTATGAAGACTATATCAACTTATACGGAATAACAGCCGGATGGTTTTTAGTAACGCTCCAAGTGAAAGCCCTGAAGAAAATGGACAGGGTCATATGCTGTTCCCAGTCCGTTTGTGATGCCCTGAAAAAAATCGATCCCGGCAATTTCGGCTGTATCAGAAACGGAATCGAAAAGCCTTGCACTCACTCCGTTCTCACCAGAAAGGAAATCGGCGTCCCCGATGATGCAAGGGTATATGTTTTTACCGGAAGGCTGGTGAAAGGAAAGAGAATAAAAGAGACCGTCCAGCAATTCGTCGCATGCCATACGGAAAAAGAATATCTGCTGATCCTGGGCTCCGGACCGGAGGAAGAGATTTGCAGAAAGACCGCGGATCCGCATGTGAGATTCTGCGGATTCCAGAATGATCCGATTCAGTTCATGAATCAAAGCGATATCTACATTTCAGGATCGAAATCGGAAGGGTTTTCTCTTGCCGTTCTGGAAGCCTTGTTCTGCGGATTGAAATTGTTCCTCTCGGATATTCCGTCCCATAGGGAAATAGTGGCGATGAACAAGGAAAACGATCTCGGTCTTTTGTTTTCGGAAGGAAATTTTTCAACTCAGATCGAAAAAATCAGAGAAATGCCGTTCGACAAAAACAAAGTCATGGCATTTGCGGAATCCCAACTTTCCGCCTCGCGTATGGCTACGGAATACAGAGACGAATACCTTAAGATGATCCACGGGAATTGAATACGAGAAAAAGCATTCCCCAAAAAAGTCTATCCGACTGACCTGCTTTCCTTCGGCAGCCTGTTTCTCCAAACGACAAAACAGAGAAATGCCCCATCAGGCTTTTGCTTCGAGCTCGGACACTGGATCCATGCACGGGGGTTGAGGCCAGGGGGGGGAGATCAGTTTTCGTTTTCGCGGAGGATGCAGATGTCGGGGAGGTTGCGGTAGAGCTCGTCGGAGTCCATGCCGTAGCCGACGAGGAATTCTTCGGGGGCGCGGAACCCGTACCAGTCCGCCTTCGCCTTTTTCTTTTCGGGCGGGATGTCCTTGTCAATCAGGACGCAGTTGCGGCAGGAGGCGGCGTTGTCCGCGAGGACCTTTTTCCGAATCTCGGCGAGCGTGAACCCGGTGTCGAGGATGTCGTCGATCAGGAGGACGTGGCGGCCCTCCACGGCGAGTTTGAGGCGGCCGCGCATCTTGAGTTCGCCGGTGGAGAGATGGTGCGTGTAGGAGCCGGCGGGGAGCGAGTCGATGCGGACCGGGATGCTGATGCCGCGCAGCAGGTCGGCGGCGAAGAAAAGCCCGCCGTTCATCACGATGATGGCGGTGAGTTCCTGCCCGGCATAGGTACGGGAGATGTCGGCGGCGAGTTCGGAGACGCGGCGGCGGATCGCCTCCGCATCGTAGAGGGGGGAGAGTGTAACGGACATCGGGGGGATCAGGCTCCTTTTGAGGCGGCTTTTTTGAGGGGTCCCGTGGTGGAATAACCGGGGACGAACGGGATGAAGCAGATCTCGGACTTGGCATCGAGCAGCGCGGCGCGTTCCGCGGGGTCCAGCGAGTCGATCGTGTAGTCGCCGCCCTTCACATAGACGTCGGGCTTCAGTGCGGAGAGCTCGGAATCGCAACGGGACGAACGGAAGACGACCACGCCGTCGACGAACTCCAGGCACGCCAGCAGAAACGCGCGGTCCGCCTCCAGATTGACGGGGCGCGTCGGGCCTTTCAGCGCACGGACGGATTCGTCGCTGTTGATGAGCACGAACAGGCGGTCGGCAAGGGCGCGCGCCTGCATGAGATATTCGGCGTGACCTCGGTGGAGCAGGTCGAAACAGCCGTTGGTGACCGCGAGCTTGCGGCCCGCGGCGGCGAGCTTCAGCCGGGCGTCGACCGCCTGTTCCAGCGTCATGACTTTGGTGTGGGGGTCAGTCATATCAATCACATCTTTCATCGGAAAGGTCTTTGTGGGCGGGCATGTAGACGGTGTCCTCGACGTGGATGTCGCTCAGCCCGAACATCAACCGGAGAGCGGATTCGAGCCCGCCGATGTTGTGGTCGTTGAGCGAATTCGTGGTTCGGGCATCGCCGGAGGCGAGGCTCGCGGCGTTCACGAACATGTTAGAGTCCTGAAGCGAGGCGAAATCGCTGCCGAGCGCCGAGGACGGCGGATTCGTGAGCGTCACATGCCCCGTGTTGTCGGCGAGCTCGCGTTTGAACATCGCGCCGTCGCCGGCGGAACCGGGCACGGCACGGTCGTCCGTCGTGAACGGGATCTCGTCCGCGCCGTAGTCCCAGTAGCGGATGCTCTCACCGCCCTGCGAGGAAACGCCGCTCGAGCTCTTCCGGTCGGCCTCTTCGCGCGCCCGGATGAGCATGGACACGCGGTCCGTGCTGAGCGCCGCGACGAGCAGGAACCCGGCAAACGCGGCAAGGATCGCGACGAGCGAGACCGTCAGCTCGGCGAATGCCTGTCCGGATTCGCCGCGCCGCAGTCCGTTCCGAATGATCCCGACCGTGCGGAAATTCATTTTTTGTCTTCCTTCGCTTTGTCCTTATCCTTGTCCGCGTCCGCCGCCGGAGCGGGAGCCGCGGGCGTTTCGTCGTCCTTCGAGAGGAAGAGGTCGGCGGGCGCCTTCGCCTCCTCCACGCGACCGGCGTCGCGCTTGTCGAACTCGACGCGGGTGCGCCAGTCCTGCCCGAACAGGAACAGCTCCTGCACGACATAGAAGTCATTTTCCTTCTTGACGCCGCCGAGCTCGAGCTCGCGGTACGGCTTGGTCTTTTCGTCCGGGAGCGTGCGGAACCAGTGCGCCTTCAGCGGGAAGAAGTATTCCGTGCTCAGCCAGACGCGGACATAGTCGTTTTCGCCGCCCTTCAGCACAAAGACGCGGCAGTCGATCATCTTCACGCTCTCCGGCTTCTCCTCGCGCACGAGGTCGCGGTAGAGGAATCCGAGCGTGAGGTCGGACGGCATGATGCCATACAGGGAGAGGCGCGTCTTGTTCCTGTCCGGGACGTCGGTCTCCTGCGTGAAGACGGGCGGCGTGTCAAACGTCTGCCCCATCTCGTAGTATTCGTTTCCGGCGAAGACGAGCTGCGCAATCACGCGTTTCGGGGTGAACCGGATGCCGACGCGGATCGTGTCCTTCACCGCGCTGGACCCGCTGCGGCGGTGCGTGGCGGTGCCTTCCATCTTCGCCCAGGACTCGCCGGCGGGGGCGCGCCGCGCCATGCGGAGGAACGCCTCGGCGGAGATCTTCGCGGGATCGGTCTCGACACCTTCGGGGAAGAGCGCCTTGAGGACTTCGGGCGGAAGATCTTTCTGGGGGGGAAGTTCGTCTTTCTTCGGGGTTTCATCGGCGGCATACGCGAACGACGTTGCCGCCATGGTCAGCAGGGAGCAAAGGATCAAACGGGGGGAAATGCGGATCATGGTCATTCTCCTTTCTTGGCTGAGGCGGCGTTTTTGCGCGTCGCCTTCTCCGGGGCGTCTCCGGGCTGCGCCCCGGACGAGACTTTGACCCGGAGTTTCCGTGTTTTCGCGGGACGGAAATCCTTCGGAGCGGCTTTCCGGGCGGGCTTCTTGCGCGCCGGCGCGGCGGCGGGCCGTTCCGGTTTTGCGGGCGTATTCAGCGAGATCACCGGAGCATCGTCCAGAATTTCCTTCGAGGTCGCGATCTTCACGTCGAGATGAAGCTTTTTCTCCACCTTGAACGACTTGGGCGGAGCGGGTTTCTGCGGCTCGGGCAGATGGTGCTGTTCGGGCGCTTTGAGCGGGACCTGCCCGACCGTGAACGAGGCGCTGTACTTTCCGTAGTTTACGATCAGCGTCGGTTCCTTGAATGCAAACTGGGATGCGGAATGATGTTCCGGCTTCTTCTCCGCTTCAACTGGGGCGGACGGAGCGGCGGGCGCGGGTTCCGGCTTCTTTTCCTCCGGCGCATCCAATGCATCATCCTCCGGCTTGTTCTTCATAATATCGGGGATGACCCAATCGGCCTTCTTCGAGTCGGGGATGGACGGTTCCTGCTTCGGTTTTTCCTCGGATTGAGCGGGCTTCGAGGCGGGTTTTGCTTCGGATTGAGCGGGCTTTGCCGCAGGCTTTTCCTCAACAGGCTTTTCATCCGCGGGCTTTCCGGTTTCGGGAACGGCAACAGCCGGTTTCACCTCGGGCTTGGAATCCGTCTTCTTTTCCGGCTTCTTCTCTTCGGGTTCGACCTTCTGGAACAGATAGTCGTCGTATTCGTAGAATTCGTCTTTCGTCTTTTCTGCACGCTTCGGGACGTACGGCTTGACGTTCTTCGGCAGCGCGATCTTCAGCACCTCGTCGATCGTTCGGACGAAGTGGAACGCGATCTTGCTGCGGACCTCCTGCGGGACATCCTCCAGGTCCTTCTCGTTGTCGGCGGGCATCACGACGTCGCGGATGCCGGCGCGGAGCGCGGCGATCACCTTCTCGCGGACGCCGCCGATGGGCGTGACTTTCCCGCTGAGCGTGATCTCGCCGGTCATGGAGAGGCGCGGCTTCACGGGCTTGTCCGTGAGGAGCGAGACGATGGCGGTAGCGAGCGTGATGCCGGCGGAGGGCCCGTCCTTCGGCGTGGCGCCGTCCGGAACGTGGATATGGAAATCGTTTTCCTTGAAAATCTTCTGATTGATCTTGAGCGCTTTCGCGTGGCCGCGGACGTAGCTGAACGCTGCGAGCGCGCTCTCCTTCATGACGTCGCCGAGCGAGCCGGTGAGTTTCAGTTCGCCTCGGCCGGGCATTTTGGCGGCCTCGACCTCGAGCGTGGTGCCGCCGCAGCTGGTCCACGCCATGCCGGTCACGACGCCGACGCGCGGGATGTTCTCGCTCTCGTCGCTGGTGAACTTGCGCGGGCCGAGCAGCTCGCGGACGAGCTTGTCGTCCACGACGACCGGCTTCTCCGGCGGTTGCCCGCCGTTCTGCTCCACGAACCTGCGGACGAGCTTGCGGCAGACCGAGGCGATGGTGCGTTCCAGGCTGCGGACGCCCGCCTCCATGGTGTAATGCTCGATGATCTCGAATGCGGCGCTGTGCTTGAAGCGGACGAACGAGTTGTCAAGACCGTTTTCGACCATCTGGCGCGGAATCAGGTAGCGTTTCGCGATCTGTTCCTTTTCGAGCGCGGTGTAGCCGGGCAGGCGGATGATCTCCATGCGGTCGAGCAGCGGACGCGGGATGGTCTCCAGCATGTTCGCGGTGGCGATGAACATGACCTTGCTGAGGTCGTAGTCGACCTCGAGATAATGGTCATTGAACGCTTTGTTCTGCTCCGGGTCGAGCACTTCGAGCAGCGCGGACGCAGGGTCGCCCTTGTAGTCGCTGCCGAGCTTGTCGAGCTCGTCCAGCATGAACACCGGATTGACCGTCCCGGCGCGTTTCATGCCCTGGATGATGCGTCCGGGGAGCGCGCCGATGTACGTGCGGCGGTGGCCTCGTATTTCCGCCTCGTCGCGGATGCCGCCGAGCGACATGCGGACGAACTTGCGGTTGAGGGAGACGGCGATGGAGCGTCCGAGCGAGGTCTTGCCGACGCCGGGCGGCCCGATGAAGCAGATGATCGGGGACTTGCTGTTCTTTTTGAGCTGGTGGACGGCGAGGAATTCGAGGATGCGCTCCTTCACGTCCTTCAGGCCGTAGTGGTCGGCGTCGAGCACGGACGCCGCGACCTGCACGTCGGCGCGTTCCTCGGTCGCCTGTGTCCACGGCACGCTGAGCAGCCAGTCGATGTAGGTGTAGGAGATGTTGTATTCCGGCGAGGATGCCGGGACCATATTGAGGCGTTCGAGCTCCTTCGTCACGACCTTGTACGGCGCCTCCGGGAGGTGCGCCTTTTCGATGCGTTCCGAGATCGCGACCACGTCGGGGTTGCGGTTGTCCTCGCCGAGCTCCTCGCGGATCTGCTTGAGCTGTTCGCGCAGGAAGAACTCGCGCTGCTGCTTCGACATGGCGTCGTGGACCTGCCGCTGGATCTCGGAGCCGAGGCGCAGGACCTCAAGTTCGCGGTTGAGCAGGATCGTCAGGAAATGCAGGCGGTCCTGGAGCTTCAGCGAGGTAAGCAGGACGACTTTCTCCGCGAAGGAGATGTTGAGCGTGTCGGCGATCACGTCCGCGATGCGCGAATTGTCCGTCATGTTGAGCACGGCGATCTTCAGTTCCTCCGGGAAATTCGGCGCGAACGAGATGACCTCCTGGAACTGCTTCGTCGCGTTGCGGACCATCGCCGCAGTCTCCAGCGACGCGTCGGGCGCGTCGGAGAGCCGGTGCACCTTCATGACCATGTACGGCTTGCCCGGCACGACCGTCATGAACCGGCAGCGCGCGATGCCGCGCACGAGCACGCGGACCGTGCCGTCCGGGAATTTCAGCGTCTTCACGATCCGGGCGAGCGCGCCGACGGATGCGATCCGGCGTTTATTGAGCAGGAACGAGCTGGTGTTCGGGTCGAACGCCCTGCCTTTGATGAGGCCGCGCATAGATTCGTCGTCCGGGACCTCCGGGAACAGCGCTATCATGCGGTCGCCGGACGATGCAGCGTCCATCATCGAGATCATGCCGGGGTCGTTCAGGACGAGCGGCGTCAGGGCATGCGGGAACACGACGATGCCGCCCAGGATGAGGGCGGGAGCATCCACGATGCGGTCCCCGGAGGAATCATTCTGGGACAGATCACTTGCGTTTTCTCCTGAAACAGTAATGCTGAGCGGAGCAAAGGACGCCTGGTCCTTCGCCTCCTTGAATTCCATGTTCTGATTGTCTTTGTCGTCTTTCATCGGTACCCTTCCTGACGGGCATTGATGCCCCGCCATTACATAATGTAACGCGTCAACGCGCGTTTGGCAAGTGAAAAAAACGTTTTTTCTGCCCGCTTTCGTGCATTTTTCGGGAAAGATGCGAACATGCGCCGCCGTCCGGCGGAAAAAACGCGTGCAACGGCAGCCGAATCCTTGAAAAATCGGATTCCGCATGTACAGTATTAGATTGCCTTTTTTCAGTGTTTTTGGAGAACATAAGTCATGCCGAACGAGGAGTCAACCGCACGCGGCACCATGACCGCCGCCGTGTTCATTTTCCTGGCCGTCCTGCTGGTCTGCCCGGGGATGCTCCTCTGCGTGCCGTCATGGTCGTTCCGGTTCTTCGAGACCGGGACGATCGTGCTCGCGACGGCGGGCGCGGCGCTGCTCTTTCCGCAAAGAGTCCTGTCTGTTTACGACCATCTGCCGCGCGGCCTGCTCATCGCCGGCGGGATCCTGCTCGGCATCGGGGTGTGGCACGGACTCCGCCACGCCGGGCAGTACAGCGCCGCCGAGACGGGCGAACTTTTCCTCACGGTCGCCGTGCCGTTCGCCGTGTGCGTGTTCGCACGCGAGCTCAAACGCCTGCTGCCGTGGTATCTGACGCTCTTCTGGCTGATCGACGCCGCGCTCGGATTCGTCCAGTATTACGGGCTGCACTGGTTCCTCTTCGGCCTGCCGGGCAACATCAACTGGAACGCCGCGTTTCTTGCCGTCACGGCGCCGTTCGCGATCCTGACCGCATGGAAATGGTGTCCCACCGAGGACAACTGGTCCGTGAACTCCTTCTGGCGCATCGGGTCTCTCCTGCTCGTCACGGGCGTGACCGTCTGGCAAATCGTCCTGACGGATTCGCGCGGGACGCTGCTGGGCGTCGCGGCCGCCGGGGCGCTGTGGGTATTTTTGAAGCTGGGACACCGCGGACGCCGCCTGACGCTGTTCGCCGTGCTGGCGCTCGCGCTCGTCGGGTCGGTCTGGTTCGCGTTTTTCACCTCGCATGACCGCATCCTGGAGAATCTTTCGCGTGACGAACGCGTCTTCCTGGCGAACACGACCATGAGCATGATCGCGGAGCAGCCGGAGATCGGATTCGGCGCGCCTTCGTTCGAGCAGGAATACCTGAACTTCCGCCGTCCGGAATTCTTCTCCATGCGGCACTCCGCCGTGCGCATCGACCATCCGCACAACCACCTGCTGTACATCGCGGCGTCGTTCGGCATCCTCGGGCTGCTCTGCTGGCTTTATCTTATGCTGGAGCCCATGTTTTTCGCCGCGAAACGCATCGCCGGCGAAAAATGGGTCCTCACGGACGAAAACCTCGGGCCGAATCTGGTGGCGGCCTATGAATTTCGTAACTGCGGAATGGATGACGAAACGAGGCTTTCCCTGCTCTGCCTCGCCGGACTGCTTGTTCACGCCCAATTCGACCTCGTGCTCTTCCGCTGGCCGACCAATCTCCTCGCCATGGTCTTCCTCGGCTTCCTCATCCACGAACGCGAAGGCGCTCCCGCCCCCTTCTGGCGGCCGCCCGTGTTTCTGAGGCGGTTCCGCTGGGAGTTTCTGAAGAGCCTGGAACGGACCCGGCCGCCCGAGCACCGCCACACGGGACGCCTGCTCCGGCCTGTCCTCTTCACCTTCGGTTTCGTCCTGCTCGGGACCGGGCTCGTTTCCGCATTCGGCAATCTCGCGGCGGAATCTCTCGCGTGGCACGCGGACAACGTCGCGCTGGAAGGCCGGCACGCCGACGCGGCACGCCTCTACCTCATGGCGGCGTCCATGCCCGGCTCCGGCCTGCCGCTCAAATCCCGCGCGCTCAATCACGCCTCGCTTCACGACACGGCGCACGCCCCGCGCTACTACGCCATGTTCGCCGCAAGCAGTACGCCCGATTTCGGTTACGTCAACGACTATTTCGCCCGCGCCTGCGTGCTCGGCGGACATCCCGCGGACGCAATACCGTTCCTCAAACGCGCCATGACTCTGCGCCCGCGGTCCGTTCTGCCGCTCCTCATGCTCATGGACGTTTACGACCGCCTCGGGAGCCGGGGTGCGGTCGACGCCGTGCGGGAACGCCTCGACCAGCTCATGGCGTACCGGAAACTCAAGCCGGAAGACCTCGAAACCATCTACAGAAATCAGGACCTGGACCTGCACACGTGGTTCAGGCGCGATCCGGTCCTTATGAAGGAAAGCACCTATGACAAGTGAACTCAGCGGCATGACGCTCATCGCCGGGTGCGGCGTCAGCGGACGCGCCGCCGCCCGCCTCGCCGCCCGCCTCGACATCCCGTTCGCGCTGCTCGACGAACAGGACAACGATTCCCTGCGTGCGTTTGCCGCATCCCTCCCCAAACAGCCCGAGGCCGTTTACTTCGGATTCCGCGCGCAGGACGATCTTCCTCATTTCGAATGCACCGTGCTCAGCCCCGGATTCCGCGCCGGAAACCCCGTCCGGGCGAAACTCGCCGAAGTCTCCGACCATCTTGTCAGCGAACTCGAATTCGCGCTCGATTCCTGCGGAAAACCGTTCGTCGGCATCACCGGGACCAACGGCAAGACGACCACGACCGAGCTGACCGCCGAACTCTTCCGCGCCGCCGGAGTCCGGGCGTGCGCCTGCGGCAACAACGGCTACGCCATGAGCGACGCCGCGATCGACTGCCTCGACGGCAAGCTCGACCTCCCGGTCGTCGAGATCAGCTCGTTCCAGCTCGAGATCATGCCCGTGCCGCATCCGGCGGCTGCCGCGGTCCTGAACCTGGCGTCCGACCACATCGACCGCCACGGCAGCATGGAGGCGTACGCCGCCGCGAAATTCAAGCTGCTCGGCGATCCCGCCGCAAACTGCGTGGTGAACTCGCTCATCCTCGACCGCTTCAAGCCCGCCGGGCCTGCACAAAAGCTCTACACATTTTCGGCGAATTTGCCCGCCGATTTCACGGTGCAAGACGGTTTCCTGAGCTTCCGCGGACGCGCCGTCATCTCAATTGAAAAACTTGCCCTGAAGGGTGTCCACAATCTGGAAAATGCGCTTGCCGCGCTCGCGCTTCTCGCGTCGGTCCGGGGGGAGGACGCCGTATTCGATCCCGCCGTGACGGACGCCCTTGCGAAATTCGAATCCGGGCCGCACAGGCTGGAACGTTTCCTGACCGCCGACGGCATACAGTACATCAACGATTCGAAGGCGACCAATCCCCACGCCGTGAACGCCGCGCTCGCCGCCGCCGGAGGGGATCATAACGTGGTCATCCTGCTCGGCGGTCTGGACAAGGCAATGGATTTTGAGGAGCTTGCGCCGAGCCTGAAGTACCTGAAACACGCCGTCGTCTTCGGTTCGTGCGGACAGAAGATCGCCGCATATCTCGAAAAACAATCCGTGCCGTTCTCCATGTGCGAAACGTTCCCGGAAGCCGTCGAAAAGGCCGTCGCCGCCGCAGCGTCCGGCGACGTCGTGCTGCTCTCACCAGCCACCGCCAGCATGGACATGTTCCGCGATTACAAAGACCGCGGCGACCAGTTCAAGGCGCTGTGCCGGAGATTTGCCGCGCAGAAATGAAATCCGAATGGAACAAACCGCGAAAGTGCGTGTCTAAAGGATTTGACGCCGGAAGCGTTCGCGACCATATTGTTTTTGATGGTCAGGATGAAGCGCCGAGCGTCAAAGCACTGAAACATCAATGAATCGCGGCGGAATCCGCCCGAAGGAAGCACTGCATCATGTCATTTCTCAGCGGCAGCATATTGTGGAATTTACTGTGGATCATCCCGTTGATCCTCGTTCTCGCCATCGCGGGCGGCGTCCGCCGGAACAAACTCCTGCGCAAAATGTTCGGCACGGACGAACGCGCCGCCCGGTTCTCCAACGCTTCGCCCGGCAAACGCGTCTTCCGCATCATCCTGCTCACGCTCGCCGTGCTGCTCCTCGCCGTCGCCGCCGCTCGTCCGTCCTGGGGCAAACAGGTCATGCACAACATTTCCACCGGACGCGACCTGCTCGTGGTGTTCGACGTTTCGAAGAGCATGCTCTCCGACGACGTGAAGCCGAGCCGCATGGACCACGCGAAATGGCTCGTGCGCGAGATCGTGAAAAAGAATCCGGGCGACCGGTTCGGCTTGATCGCGTTCGCCGGCGAATCCTTCCTGGTCTGCCCGCTGACCGTGGACCGGGCGAGCTTCATCCAGCTCGTGGACGACCTCGACACCGACACGATCCCGGTCGGCGGCACGAACGTCCAGCTCGCGCTGGAGGAGGCCGTCCGGGCGTTCGAAGGCGCGCAGGGCATGCACAAGGCGGTCGTGCTCGTGACCGACGGCGACGAACTCACCGGACGCGGCGCATCGGTCGTCAACGACCTCTCCAAAGCGCAGATCCCGATTTTCGCGGTTGGCGTCGGCGATCCGTCGAACCCGGCGGTCATCCGCGTCCCGGACGAGGACGGCAAGCTCCGCATCCTCACGGACCGCGAGGGGAACCCAGTCAAGAGCCCGCTCAACGAACCCCAGCTGACCGAGCTCGCCCGCCGCACGGGCGGTATCTACGTCCGCTCCACCGCCGCGTACAGCGGCATCGACGAACTCGAAACGCGCATCCGTCAGCTCGACCGCAAGGAGAGCGAAAACGCCGTTTCCACGTTCCGGCCCATCGAACGCCCCGCCTATCCGCTCACCGCCGCGATCATCCTGCTCGCGCTGTTCTTCTTCGTCTCCGAGACGCGCCCGCGCTCCGTTCAGACCGTGCTCGCGCTCGCCGCGCTTCTGTTTGTCGCCGCGCCTGCCGAATCCCGCGCGCAGGCCGCACCCACGCCCGTCCAGATTCAGCAGACGCAGACCGCCGCGCCCGCGACAGCGGAGTCCGAAGCGGAACAGGCCGCGCCGGAACCCGTCAAGTCGGCGTCCGAGCTTTACAACAGCGGGCTCGAACAGCAGCAGGTCGAACAGGACAACGAGAAGGCTCGGGCGTTCTATGAACGCGCCATCGCCGCCTCCGAAAAGGAACCGCTCGTGCGCGCATCGTCGTACCAGAACATCGGCGTGATCTCCCACCTCGACGCCCGCTCCAGCATGCAGGGCGCGCTGGACAAACTCCAGGCACAGGATCTCAATTCCGCCGAAAAAGCCGTCGGCGAGGCGCTGACCAAGCTGAACCGGACCGAGGAGCTTTACCGCGAAAGCATGCGTTCCGCCGCCGCGGACGCGTCCGTCGTCCGCAACCAGCAGATCCTCCTCGCCGACCGCAAGCAGGCGGAGGAGATGAAAAAGCAGATCGAAGAGCTGAAGAAGCTCATGGAACAGGCGCGTCAGCAGACGCAGGACGCGCACGATCAGCAGCAGCAGGAGAACCAGCAACAGAATCAGGACCAGCAGAATCAGCAGGAGCAGCAGAATCAGCAGGACCAGCAGGAGCAGCAGAATCAGCAGGACCAGCAGCAACAGCAGCAGTCCGGCGAACAAGATCAGCAACAGAATCAGGATCAGCAGTCCGAAGGTCAGAATCAGCAGGACCAGCAGGATCAGCAGAATCAGCAGCAGTCCGGCGAACAGAACCAGCAGCAGGATCAGCAGCAGGATCAGCAGCAGTCCGCGCAGGACAGGACGAAACAGGCGGAGGACACCGTTTCCGAGCTGGAACAGAAGGCGTCCGAGATGAATCAGGACCGCCAGAAACAGGCCGCCCAACAGGCGCGCGAAGAGATTCAGAAGGCGCGCGAGGAACAGGAGCAGGGCAACGGCGAAAAGGCGGAAGAACACCTGAAGAACGCGCTCGACACGCTGAATCAGAACCAGCAGGACCAGCAGGACCAGCAGGGCGACCAGGAGAAACAGGACGAGCAGTCCGGCGACCAGGGCGAACAGCAGGAACAGGACCAGCCCCAGCAGGGCGACCAGCAGGAACAGCAGCCCCGGCAGGGCAATGCGCAGGAAGCTCAGCAGAACAGGGAAGACATGGAAAAACAACAGGCGGAAGCCATTCTCGATATGATGTCGAAAGACGAACTTGACTACAAGGACGCCAACCGGATGCAGCGTCCGGCACGCCTGAACAACCGTGTGGAAAAGGACTGGTAACACCATGCTGAACAGAACGATCCTCCCCCGACTCATTGCCTTTTTGTTCTTTCTCTTCGCGTTTGCCGCCGCGGCCGCCGACCTGAACGTCTCCGTCCAGCCGCGCAACCTCACCGTGGGCATGCGCGGATACGTCGAGATCTCCGCCGAAAACGTGAGCCGTCTCCAGGTCAACCGGATGCCGGGCCGCGTCTCCGGGATCGAGTGGAACAGCGGCATATCCAGCGGCTCCAGCATGTCCGTCATCAACGGCGTGACCTCCTCGAAGTACACGCTCCGCCCGTTCACAGCCCGCGAGGAAGGCGAGGTCACGATCCCGTCGTTCGAGGTCATCGTGAACGGCAACACGCGCCAGCCGGAAAAGACCGACCCGCTCAAGGTCCGGATCTCCGCCATGCCGAAGATCGACCCGTCGCAGGCAAACTCCGGCGAGCCCGTCTACGCCCGCATGGCGTTCCCCGGCGTCGCGGAGGGCAAAACGCCGACGTTCTGGGTCGGCGAGGAGATCCCGCTCCAGCTCTCCATTTTCGTGCGCACGCCCTACGAGCTGCGCCTCGCGAACTACCCGGACATCAAGCCCGTCGACCGCAAAATGTCGATCCGGTTCCACGACTTCCGCCGGATCAACCCGGAAGCGCCGAACTTCGAGTCCATCACCAGCCACAACCAGCGCCTCGGAAACGTCCCGTACACCGTGTACGATTTCGACACGAAATTCCGCGCGCTCGCGCCCGGCAAGCTTCAGCTCGTCGCCGACACGGCAGCCGTCCTGCTCGACGAACGCGACTTCTTCTCCGCATTCACCTCGACCCGCCAGACCATCCGCGGCGCTTCGCCGGAGATCACGATCAAGCCTCTGCCCGCCGCGCCCGCCGACGCCCCGTTCGTCGGCCTCATCGGAAAATGGGCGCCGGAAGCCTCGCTTTCGCCCGGTCCGTACCGCATCGGCGAGCCGCTGAGCCTGAAGATCAACTTCACGGGCGAGGACCAGACCGAAATGCTGAACATGCCGAAGATCGAGCCGGAGCATTTCCGCGCGTATCCGCCCGAAACGAAGGAAACCGCGTCCGGCGTCTCCGTGAGCTGTATCCTCATCCCGCTCGAGGCGGGCGAACAGACACTCTCCTTCAACTGCTCCACGTTCGATCCTTCGACCGGGCAATATGTCCCGTTCAAGTTCAGCGAGACCATCAAGGTGGACAAGGCGGCGTCCGGCGGCATGGCTTCGATCCCGGCGGGCGCGGCGGTCGTGAACGCCGACCCCGACCTGACCTCGGGCACAGGCTCAACACCCGCGCCGGAAAGCATCCTGTACCTGCACAATGAAGGCGACGGCGGACGCGTGTCGATGCCGCTCGCCATGAACGCTCTCTGGATCTCGCTCGGGCTGATCCTCGCCGGTTCGCTCTTCGCAGGCGGCAGCGCATTCGTCGCCGCGCGGAAGCGTTCCCTCGAATCCGACCCGTCCGCACGCAGGCGCATTGACGCCCGCGCCCGCAAAGGCAAGCTCGCATCCACCATCGAAAAGACGCCGCCTCAGGACCTTCCGGACAAGGTCGGCGCGGACCTCGCCGCGTTCTTCAACGACATACTCGACCTGCCGCCGGGAACTTCCCTGAGCGAAACGGCATCCCGTGTGAAGGAGACCGAGCCGGAGCTCGGCCGTCAGCTCGAAGACCTCGCGAACATCGCGTGGATGCCGTCGCTCCGCGGCGAGCTCAACGAGAAGTTCCGCAAACAGCTCGCGTCCGCCGTCCGCAAGTTCGGCGCGATCGCGTTCATCCTGGGCGCGCTCTGCTTCACCCTGCCCGCGAACGCCGCGGACGAAGAAACCGCGACGGCGGACAAGCCTGCTGCCGTTGAAACCGTGCTTCCGAAGACCTCGGACGAGGCGAAGACCGCCTACGACGCCGGGCAGTTCCGGCAGGCGCTGGACTACTACGCCTCGAAGATCGACCCGCGCAATGTCTCGCCCGCCCTGCTCTACAACATGGGCAACTGCTTCTACCAGCTCGGCGATTATCCGCGCGCCCTGGTCTGCTACGAACGCGCCCGTTATCTCCAGCCGCGCGACCCGGACATCACCGGCAACCTGGAGCTGACGCGCCGCAAACTGCTCCTGCCGCCGAAATACCGCGTGGAATCGCCCGCGGACTTCATGCTCGCGGCGCGCGATTTCCTGCGCGTGGACGAATGGCTCACGGCATGCGCGTGCGGCCTCACGCTCGTGCTGATCGCGCTCGGCATGTTCTTCCAGCGCCATTCGAATCTGTGGCAATGGCCGTTCTACGCCGGGATCGTGGTCGTCGTGATCTGCGCCGCCGCGCTCATCGCGAAGGCGTCCGCCGACGATCCGGCGCGCGAAGCGGTCGTGATCGTCCGCAACACGCCGCTGTACAGCCTGCCGTCCGCCGAATCCGGGCGCGTGGAACAGTACCTGAAGCCCGGCGCGGAGGTCTCCATCGAGGAGAACCGCATGGACTGGGTGCGCGTGCGGCTGGAAAACAACGACGAAGGCTGGGTGCGCGGCTCGAACCTGGCGCTTCTCTGGAGCGATTCGCCCGGCGACCTGGCGGCGCACACCGACACTGCGCCGTAAGCTCGCTTCGGAATAAAAAAAAGAGGGGGCAACGATATGGAATGATCCGGATGGGTTTTCAGCAGATGAGCAAACAGGACGGCGCAGAAAGATTGGAAGGCGGCTACCTGAAAACGTAACCGCCGAGAATCTTTCCAGCCGGGATTTGCTCAAATACGAAAAACCGCCGGAATCAATCAATAGAGATGCACCAAAAAAAGGAGGGGAAAATGAAGCAGATCATATTATCCGTCATGCTGGCGCTCGCCTGCACAGTGCTGACCGCCGCGCCGCCGTCCGACTTCGTGATCCGGCTGCTTGACGGAGTCACGCTCGAAAACGCCACGGTCGACAGCATGTCCGGGTCGCGCGTCATCGTGACCGGACGCCTGCCGGACGGCAGCATCACCACCAAGACCGTCAGCTTCGCCGACCTCACGCCGGAATCGCGCGACGCCGTGATGTGGAAGATGCGCGACCGCCTGATGCTCGACTCCAAGCCCGGCTGGTTCTTCTCGGGGCCCGCGGTCGCCGGAGACCATTTGCCGCCCGCGCAGAGTTCCGGCGGCGGCATCCTGGTGCCCGCCGACGCGCCAATCGTCCTGCCCGGCGCGCCCGGACGCATCTCCCTCACGTCCATCACGGAGCTGACCAACGGCACGCTCGGGTGGGCTGCCTCGTGGGACGGCGGATTCGTGGCGCAGCCGCAGCGGTTCGGGCGCATCTACGTCTACGGCGTGATGCTGCTGCAGGGCGCGACGTGGTTCGGGAACGTCTATCCGACCTGCCGGACTATCTGGTGGCAGGGGAGTTATTTCCCGTGTTTTGCCACCACGCCGGACTTCGCGAAGCGCATCAATGAGATGACGCGGGAAGGCGGCGAGGAAATGATGCAGTGACGGCACCCCCCCGTGCCATTGCGAGGCAAGGCGCTTTCCGCAGCGGAGGACCTGTCCTCCTAACGTTACTAACGTTCATTTCCGGAAAAAATACCTTAAATTCTTTTAAAAGAACGGAAAGCGTCTTGAAAACGCCCTGATTTTATGCTATATTCCCCTTGAAACCCAAAATTAACCTCAAGGGTATTTCTGTTTGTTTCGGGCGGATGGATTTTCAGCAGATAAGCAAACAGGACGATGCAGAAAGATTTGAAAGCGGCTACCTGAAGGTAACCGCCGAAAATCTTTCCAGTCGGGATTTGCTTAGATGCGAAAAGCCGCCGGAATCAAACAAATAGAAATGCCCAAGTTTCAAGGAGAAATAGCATGAAACGATTCCTGCTCTGTTCGGCTCTGATGGCCTTCGCCGCGCTCTCGTCCGTCGCGGCGGAACCCTCGCAGCCTCTTTCCACGCCCGTCGGACGTCTGCTCTCGACGCCGCACGAAATGACCATCGCCATCACCGCCGAAAGCGACAACTGGAACGGCACGCTGCTGAACCAGCAGGGCGGCAACTGCGGCTTCTCCGTCAGCTTCGGCGCGGGCGGAGGCGGCGGACGGGGCGGATTCGGCGGCGGATTCGGCGGCGGCCCCGGCGGTCCCGGCGGCTGGGGACAGCAGCCCGCGCGCTCGACCGGTCTCCGCGTGAACGGCGTCCAGGGCGCGGCTCAGGTCAGCTCGGACAGCCTTCCGAAGGGCGGCCCCGTGAAGCTCGTGATCGTGGCGAGCCAGAAGGAACACCGTTTCGAGGTGTACGCCAACGGCCAGCGCGTCACGCAGTCCCGCGCGAACAACGTGATCGGCGAGCCCACCTGGCGCGCGATGGTCATCGGCGGCGACGGCAACGGCAACAGCCGGTTCAACGGCCGCATCGACTATGTGGCGCTGTGGGACCGCGCTCTCTCCGCCGACGAGATCGCGAAGCTCAACTCCGCTTCGGACGCGGCCGCCGGTTTCGCCGACGCCAAGGCGAATTATTCCTGGGACGTCCAGGCCGCGAAGCCCATCACCGGCGGCGTGCCTCTGTTCCCCGTCCGCGACGTGAAGATCCTGCGCGCCGACGCCGAGGGGAACAATCCCGCCGAGGATCCCAATCCCGCCCCGGCTCCCGAAGACCCGCTCACGGTCTGGTTCCGCCGCATGCCCACCCAGTGGACCGACATGATCCCCATCGGCAACGGCCACATGGGCGCGATGATCGCCGGCCGCCCCGAACGCGAATACCTCATCCTCAACGAGGACACGATCTGGGCTGGCGGTCCGTACGACCACCTGAACCCGGACGCCTCCCCGGACAAGCTCGCCCGCATGCGCCAGCTCATCTTCGACGGCAAGGAGGGCGAGGCCGGAAACATCGCGAACAGTAGCTTCATCTCCCGTCCGAGCGCCGAAATGGCGTTCTCCGTGGCGGGCGCGCTCGGGCTTGAGCAGGACACCGGCGACGGCGACGTCTCCGGCTACATCCACAGCCTGAACATCCGCGAGGCCGTCGCGCAGACCAGGTTCACGCGCAACGGCGTGACCTACACACGCGAATACTTCGCCAGCTTCCCGGACCGCGTGGTCGCCGTACGCCTGACCGCCGACAAGCCCGCCAGCATCACCGTCGGCGCCTTCCTCGGCACCGCGCAGGACCTCCAGGCCGTCAAGGTCAGCGGCAACACCATGACCCTCACCGGCCGCACCATCGACTACAACGGCATCCCCGGCGCGACGAAGATCCAGATCACCGGCCGCGTGTTCAACAAGGGCGGCAAGCTCGTCTCCGGCGAACGCGGCATCAGCGTGGAAAAGGCGGACTCCGTGGTCATCCTGCTCGACGCCGAATCTTCGTTCAAGGCGTACAACGACGTCTCCGGCGACCCCGCGAAGCGCATCGACGACGTCTTCAAAAAGTTCAGCACCGTCGACTACGACGCCCTGAAGAAAACGCACATCGCCGACTACCGCAAGCTCTTCGACCGCGTGACCTTCGACCTCGGCGGCACCCCGTCCAAGGTCCCGACCAACCTCCGCCTCGACGCCCGCCGTCCGAACGGTGTCCCGCTCGATCCCGACCTCGCGTCCCTCTATTTCCAGTTCGGACGCTACCTGCTGATCGCCAGCTCGCGTCCCGGCAGCCAGCCCGCCAACCTCCAGGGCATCTGGAGCGAAGAGGTGAACGTGCCGTGGCAGAGCAAGTACACGATCAACATCAACGCGGAAATGAACTACTGGCCCGCCGAGACCGCGAACCTCTCCGAGTGCCATGAGCCGCTCTTCGACATGATCCACGAGATGGTCCCGAACGGCAAGAAGGCCGCCAAGAAACTCTACGACGTCGACCACGGCTGGGTCGCCCACCACAACACCGACCTCTGGCGCCAGTGCGGCCCGATCGACTTCTCCCCGACCGGCATGTGGCCCATGGGCGGCGCCTGGCTCTGCCTCCACTTCTGGGACCACTACCAGTTCACGCGCAACCTCGACGACCTCCGCAAGCACTACCCGGTCATGAAGGAGTCCGTGGAATTCTACCTCGACTTCCTCCAGCCCGATCCCAAACACGGCGGCGTCCTCGTCACCATCCCGTCCTACTCCCCCGAACAGGGCGGCCTCTGCGCCTCCCCGACCATGGACACCGGCATCCTGACCGCGCTCTTCCGCGCCACCATCGAAAGCTCGAAGCTCCTCAATGACGACCCCGCCTTCCGTGAGAAGATGGAAGCCGCGCTGAAGAAGTTCCCGCCGTTCACCATCGGCGCCTGGGGACAGCTCCGCGAATGGCAGGACGACCACCCGGACGACAACCCGAACAACAAGCACCGCCACGTCTCCCACCTCTTCACCGTGTTCCCCGGCAACGTGATCCGCGCCAGCGACACCGACCTCTTCAACGCCGCGAAAGTCTCCCTGAACGCACGCGGCGACGACGCCACCGGCTGGAGCATGGGCTGGAAGATCAACCTGTGGGCGCGCCTCCTCGACGGCGACCGCGCATGGCGCCTCGTCGGCAACCTGATCCGCCCCGGCAAGACCTACAACAACCTCTTCGACGCGCATCCGCCGTTCCAGATCGACGGCAACTTCGGCGGCGCGGCCGGCATGATCGAGATCCTGCTCCAGTCGCAGGAGACGACCGCCGACGGCAAGGTCATCGTCGACATCCTGCCCTGCCTCCCGAAGGCGCTCCCGAAAGGAAACGTCTCCGGCCTGAAGGCGCGCGGAAACGTCACGGTCGCCATCCAGTGGGACAACGGCGCGCTCGGCAAGGCCGTGCTCTCCGACCTCTCCGGCATCCCGCTCGCGGCACGCTACAACGGCAAGCTCGTCGACCTCACCGGAAAGAAAGGCGCGGTCGAACTGACCGCCGACAGCTTCAAGTAAGCTCAAAAACACATCCGGCTGTTCCGCCTCGGGGCAGCCGGTTTTCTTTCGTTCCACCGGAAACAGCTATCACCCCCATCCGCTGAAGGAAACAACATGAAATTCCACATCCCGTTCCTCAGTCTCAAAGCGGCCGCCGAGGTCTCCTGCGCCGTCGCCGCCGCCCTGATCTCGATCCAGGCGTTCGCCACGACGAACCCGGCCGTGCAGGGATACGCCCGCCGCGCCGCCGCCGAAGGCATCGTGCTGCTCAAAAACGACAACAACGCGCTCCCGCTCGGGCAGGACGGACCTCAACCCGTCGCGTTCTTCGGCATCACGCAGATCCAGACTTTCCTGGTCGGCTACGGATCCGGCGGCGACGTGAAGCCGCCGTACCGCGTCACGCTCGCCGACGCCCTCGCAAAAACCGACAAAATCGTGCCGGACAAGGAACTTTTCGACACCTACTCGAAGTGGGCGCAGGCGAATCCGCTTCGCACGGGCGGCTGGGGCAACTGGCCGTTCTACGCCCCCGAAATGCCCATCACCGCCGAACAGATCCAGGCCGCGTCGAAACGCGCCGGCACCGCCGTGCTCGTGATCGGGCGCGCCGCCGGCGAAGACCGCGAATGCAAGCTTGAGCCCGGCAGCTACTACCTCACCGACGCCGAAAAATTCCTGCTGAAGGAGATCACCGGCTCGTTCAAGAAGACCGTCGTCCTGCTGAACGTCGGCAACGTCATCGACATGGCGTGGGTCAAGGACTACAAGATCGACGCCCTCATGTACGTCTGGCAGGGCGGCATGGAGACCGGAAACGCCATCGTGGACGTCCTGACCGGAAAGGAAACGCCGTCCGGCAAGCTCGCGTCCGCCATCGCGAACACCTACCAGGACTATCCGTCCTCCTCTAGCTTCGGCAACCGCGACTTCAACAACTACGTCGAGGACATCTACGTCGGCTACCGCTACTTCGAGACGTTCGCCCCCGAAAAGGTCCTCTACCCCTTCGGATTCGGCCTCAGCTACACCACGTTCGACATCTTCGATGTGAACATGAAGTCCGCCGACCTCGCGAAAGCCGGCGTGACCATCGAGGCCACGGTGAAGAACACCGGAACGAAATACTCCGGCCGTGAAGTCGTGCAAGTTTACTGCGGCGCGCCGCAGGGCAAGCTCGGCAAACCCGCGAAAGTCCTTGTGGCATACGCAAAGACGAATGAGCTCAAACCCGGCGAAGCCCAGAGGTTCACATTCACGATCCCGGCGAAGGATTTCGCCTCGTTCGACGACGGCGGCGCGACCGGGCATCAGGCCGCATGGGTCCTCGAACCCGGCAAGTACACGTTCTACGTCGGCGACAGCAGCCGCGGCACGAAGGATTCCGGCAGCATTGAGCTCAAGGACCTCGTCGTGGTCGAACAGCTCGAGCCCGCCCTCGCGATCGCCTCGGAAAGTGTCACGTTCGACCGCATCAGGCCAGTCGAGCAGGATGGCAAGCTCGTCCCCGGCACGGAACGCGTCCCGGTCTCGAAAGTCGACCTCCCCGCCCGCGTGAAGGAACGCCTCCCGAAGGCCGTGCCGGAAACCGGCGACAAGGGCATCAAGCTCATCGACGTGAAGAACGGCAAAAACACGCTCGACGAATTCGTCGCCCAGCTCACGCCCGTTGAGATCGAAACGCTCCTCCGCGGCGACGGCGGCATGGGCAGCCGCCTCGGACCCGCGGGCAACGCCTCCGTCTTCGGCGGCACGCTCCAGAGCGTCCGCGACAAGGGCGTCCCGCCCATCGCGACCTGCGACGGCCCCTCCGGCCTGCGCCTCAGCGCGAACGCCTCGCTCCTGCCCATCGGCTCGCTGCTCGCCTGCACCTGGAACAACGACCTGATCGAGGCGATGTACTACCAGGTCGGACTTGAGATGGAGCTGAACGGCGTCGACTGCATCCTCGGCCCCGGCATGAACATCCACCGCAACCCGCTCTGCGGACGCAACTTCGAGTACTACTCCGAAGACCCGCTCCTCACCGGGCTTATGGCGGCGTCCATGACGCGCGGCATCCAGAAGGCCGGCTCGTCCACCGTGCCGAAGCACTTCGCGCTGAACAACCAGGAGACCAACCGCAACGCCAACGATTCGCGCTGCTCCGAACGCGCCCTCCGCGAGATCTATCTCCGGGCATTCGAGATCTGCGTGAAGGTCGGCAAGCCCTACAACATCATGGGCAGCTACAACAAGGTCAACAGCTTCTGGAACTACTACAACTACGACCTCGACACCACCATCCTGCGCGGCCAGTGGGGCTGGACCGGCTCCCTCATGACCGACTGGTGGGCGCGCGAAGGCGCGTCTGACGCGCTCCACGTCCGCAACAACGCGTGGCGCGTGCGCTCCCAGATGGACGTCCTCATGCCCGGCGACGGCCCCGGCGGCGGAGGCGGCTTCGGGGGAGGACGCGGCAAGGACAACTCCCTGCTCGAATCCTACAACCAGTGGGTCGCCGCAGGCCGTCCGGACGGCATCGAGGCGGGCATCACGCTCGGCGAGATGCAGCGCAGCACGAAGAACGTGCTGAACTATGTGATGAATTCCCGCACGTTCCGCAAGGAACACAGCCTCCCGAACACCTACAAACCCGGCGAAGACTGGTTCATCCTCAGCTCGAACGTCAAGTCGGACGTCCCGACCGCTGCAGAGGTCTCCGCGACCGGCGCGAAGTCCGGCGATGAATTCAAAAATGCCCCGACCGGCATCACCGTCAACGGCGAGAAGATCGGGTTCAATCCTGCCATGACGACCTACTATCTCCCCGGTGTCGACTTCGCCGCCGCGAAGATCGAGGTCACGACGCCCGCCGGAGTCGAAAAGACGATCACGAAGAACGATGCCGCGAAGACCGTGACCATTCGCACGGGTTCCGGCGCGGACGCCCGCGAATACACGATCGACTTCAATGAGCACCGGAAAGACCGCCGCATCCAATACTTCCCCCTCCAGGTCATCGACCTCGACAGACGCGATCATCCGGAGTCGGTTCTGACGTTCAAGTCGCCCAACACGGGCAGATACGCGGTGTTCCTTTCGCAGGGACTCCGCATAGGAACCTCGCGGGAAAATCTCTTACCGGCAGAGGATTTGGACCTTGCCATCTTCAATGCCACGGTCGGCAGTGTGGCGCGTTATGCTGTCCATTGCGCTAAGGACCGCAAGTTCGAGGTCTCCCTGCGTGTGGCGAGCAGCCAGGCGAACACACTGGCGCAGCTCGCAATCGAGCTGTACCTCGACGGCGAGATCGCCGCGACGTTCAACGCGACTTCCACCGGCGGCGATCAGAACTGGGTTTCCACGAAGTCCTATCCGGTCGAGTTCAAGCAGGGCTTCCACACGCTCGAACTCCGCTGGAAATCCGACGGGCTCAACGTGAGCCGCATCAACCTGACACCGGTGCAGTGATCCAAATTCAAATCCAGCTCAAACTCCGGGCGCGTCTCCTGATTCGGGAAACGCGCCCGTTTTGTGTGTTCACTTTGAGTTTATAAGAATCCGCAGGACAGCACGCATGTTTCGTCGTCGACCTTCCCGGTCACGAGACGGAACAGCATGTCCTGTTCGACCTCCTTCCCGTTCGCGGCGTCGCGCTCGAACTCCACGCGCCAGATCAGGTTCCGCACCGCGGGCGTGTCCAGCTCCAAGACGTAATCGAAATCCTTGATGCGCCCGAGCGAATCGCGCCAGTTCGCACACGAGGTCTGGAAGTCCTTTTCGGTCATCTTTGTCTGAAGCGGACCGGGGATGTTTTTCTTCAGCCTGCCGAAATCCTCGTCGCGGAACGACGCGAGGATGTTGTTTCCGAGCTTCACGGACTCCACGAGCGTGGCGTCGTCCGGGTCGACGTCCTCGAAATCGTCCTTTTCGACGACCACGCACGCGGCGAGGCAGAATCCGCAGAGAAACCCGAGAAGCGCACTGATAAACAGTTTCATGGTTCAACTCCTTTCCAAGTTCAGATTTGAGGTTGCGGGACGTCCGCCGGGATATTCTGCGCGGGCATGACCGGCTCCGAGACGGAAGCGGGCTTCTTCGCCGCGACGGGCGCGCCGCGCGTCTCCGGTTTCGTGGTGTTCTTGACCTCGGGCTTGTCGGCGGGCGCGTCCCATTCGCACTGCGCCATCACGACCAGCTCGGTGTGCTTGACCGAGTTGGAGACCGAGCTGAAGAGATACCCGAGCACCGGGATGTCCATGAGCCACGGCACGCCCGTGCGCGACTCGACCTCCTCCTGTTTCGTGAGGCCGCCGATCACGAACGTGTCCTTGCCGTGCGGCAGGCTGACGGTCTGCTTCACCACGCCGCCGTTCGAGACGCGCGGCGCGCCGTTGGACTGGAATCCGAGCAGACTGGTGTTCGAGAGCGTGATATCGAAACGCGTTTCCTCGAGGTTGACGGAGACGTTGTTCACGGTCATGGTGAACCCGAAACCGGGGAACGCTTTGATCTCCTGCGCCTCGCCCTTGCCGACGGGGAGCGGATCGCCCTTGTCGAACACCTTGTTGATGACCTGGGAGAGCAGCTGGTACGGGCCGACGCCCATGTCGGGCGTGGCGGTCGCCTTCGAGACGGCGGCGGAGTCGTCGGAGTAGAGCATCTGCGTGGTCCGCGCGAACGTGGCGCCCTCGGCGGCGTTTCGGATGCAGAGTTCGCCGGTGTGCAGGACCTTCGCTTTCCCGCGCGACTCCAGGAAGTCGATGTAGCGCGTGTTCCACTTCGGATTGAAGTTGAAGTAGCTGGTGCGCTCGGAGCCGTAGGCGGAGACCGGGCCGACGCCGCCGCTGTAGACGGACGACCAGTTGTTGCGGTAGCGCCCGCCGACGGAGAAGAAGTCCGCGCCCTCGTTGTTCTTCCAGCTCTGGAAGTCGATTCCGATGCGGTCGTCGTTCTCGGTGTCGAGCTCGTAGACCTTAATCTTCAGGCGGACCTGGGGGACGGGGACGTCGAACTTCGCGAGCATGTGTGCGATGTTGTCGCAGGAGTAGTTGCAGACGTCGAAGATGAGCCAGTTCAGGTCCGGGTCGTACGCGACCAGGTCCATGCCCTGCCACACCTCGGTCGCGTCGTTGATGTTCATGCCGACGTTTTCGATGAGCGGCATCAGGTTGCGAGCGGGCACGAACTTCGGCATGTAGATGTACATCTGGTAGCCGTAGTTCAGCGCGCCGAGCGCAGGGTCGTCGAGCGTGGCGACGAGCGTGTCGATGCCGATGCCGTTTTCGCTGTCGCTGAACCGGTATTCCTCGGCGCTCACGATGAGCAGGCCGGTGCCGTCGGCGTATTTGAGGCACTCGACGGCGGTGTTGCTGCCGAGCTGGACGGGCGGCGCGTAGCCGGGCTGGGCGTTGGCGGGTCCGAGCTCGACGGAGCTTTCGGTGGCAAGGAACGGCGGCGCGGCGGTGTTCGACGGGTACTGTTGCTGGAGC
>JAFSZN010000012.1 GCA_017455665.1 Lentisphaeria bacterium | reverse complement strand
GTACTTCGCGCCGGCGATCAGCGCGCCCATGTCGAGCGCGATCAGACGTTTGTTCCGCAGGGATTCCGGCACGTCGCCCTTCACGATGCGGACCGCCAGCCCTTCGACAATGGCAGTCTTGCCGACGCCGGGCTCGCCGATCAGGACCGGGTTGTTCTTGGTGCGGCGGGCGAGGATCTGCACGGTGCGGCGGATCTCGTCGTCGCGGCCGATCACCGGGTCGAGCTTGTTCTGGCGGGCGGCCTGCGTGAGGTCGCGTCCGTATTTCTCAAGCGCCTCGAACGACGCTTCCGGGTTTTCGTTGGTCACGCGCTGGTTGCCGCGGATTTCGACGAGAGTCTTTAGTAGCGTGTCCGCCGTAAGACCCGCCTTTTCGAGCGCGGCGGCGCAGGCGGCATCCTTGTCGATCATCGCCATCAGCAGGTGTTCCACGCTGATGTATTCGTCCTTCATCTTTTCCGCGCGGTCGCGGGCTTCCACCAGGATGTTGCTGAAATCGCGCGACGGATACACGTCGGCGGCGTTTCCGGTCACTTTCGGCAGCTTTGCCAGTTCGGCTTCGACCGCGTCCGATAGTAGCGAATTCGGAGTGCCGAGGCGTTTCAGCAGCGACGGCAGCAGGCCTCCGTCCTGTTTCGCCAATGCGGAGAGCAGGTGGATCGGGCGGATCTCCTGGTGTCCGTATTCGCGGGCGGCGGCGCCGGCGGCTGCGAGGGCTTCCCGTGTCTTTTCGGTCATTTTCTGAATATCCAGCATAATCGCGACTCCTTTGTTTTTGACGGTTGATCTGATGTGTGTTGAATATGCCGACTGAAATCAAGCAACTTGTGTGCCAAGATTTAAAATACTGCATCGACAATCGGTTGCGGCTTGTCCGGCAATCTTTGCGTGAGACATTGTGTCTCATACCCGTGTCCCAGTCGCCCATATGTATCTTTTGTCTCATTCCTATCCGTCGAAAAGGATGCCGAAAGCTTTTCCATCCGTTTTCCTTAATTTATATTCGGTTTCCCGCTTGATTTTTCCACGTATGGGGTGTACATTATTCAGTTTATATGTTTTTCATACAGTTTTGCAACCACGAACAGCCCGAACCAAACGAGAGAGGAGGCTGAATGATGGCGAGTGAATTCGCGACATTGTCCGTGAACGGACAGGAGATCAAGCTGCCGATTATTGTCGGGACCGAGGGCGAAAAGGCGATCGATATTACAGCCCTCCGCAAGACGACCGGCTGCCTGACGTTCGACCCCGGACTGATGAACACCGCGGTCTGCCGCAGCAGCATCACATACGTGAACGGAGAGAAAGGCATCCTGTGCTACCGCGGGATCCCGATCGAGAAGCTTGTTGCGGACGAGAAACTCCGTTTCGTCCATGTGGCGTACCTGCTGGTCCACGGCAATCTGCCGAGCCCGGAGGAGGCGCGCGCATTCTCCAAGCTCCTGAACGTCAACTCCCTGCTGCATGAGGACATGCGCCATTTCTTCGACCTGTATCCGCGCGGCGCGCACCCCATGCACATCCTCTCGACCATGATCAACGCCCTGGCGGTGTTCTACCCGAACGTCGACCTGCTGTCGTTCCGCGAGGACATCGACACGTCCACGGCGCGCCTGATCTCCACGGTCCGCACGATGGCTGCCTTCGCGTACAAGAAGAGCATCGGCGAACCGGTCGTGTATCCGCGCTACGACCTGTCCTACTGCGCGAACTTCCTGAACATGATGTTCGACTCGCCGGTCATGCCGTACGAGATCTCCGAGGAGGCGGTGCGCGTGCTGAACGTCCTGCTGATCCTCCACGCCGACCACGAACAGAACTGCTCGACCACGACGGTCCGCACGATCGGCAGCGCGCAGGTGAACCTGTACGCCACGATCTCCGCCGGCGTGTCGGCGCTGTCCGGTCCGCTCCACGGCGGCGCCAACCAGGAGGTCATCGAGATGTTCCGCCGCATTGAGCACGACGGCAACGTGAAGCGGTTCTTCGACCGCGTGAAGGACCACAACAATCCGGAACGCCTCATGGGCTTCGGGCACCGCGTATACAAGACGTTCGACCCGCGCGCCAGGATCATCAAGGCGGAATGCGAAAGGTATTTCTCGAAACGCCGCGTGACCGATCCGCTGCTCCAGGTGGCGTTCGAGGTCGAAAAAGCCGCCCTCAGCGACGATTATTTCGTCTCGCGCAACCTCTACCCGAACGTCGACTTCTACTCCGGCATCCTCTACCGCGCGCTCGGCATCCCGGAGAAGATGTTCACCGTGATGTTCGCGCTTGCGCGCCTGCCCGGCTGGATCGCCCACTGGCGCGAGATGATCGGCATGAACACCAAGATCGTTCGCCCGCGGCAGGTGTATGTCGGCAAAAAATGTGACATCCAGGCTTGAAAACACCGTTTGCGCGGTGTAAATTACTCACCGGAATACAAATCAAACAAACGTTTTTTGAATAAAACCGAAAGGAAACAACTATGAAACTGTTCTCCATTCTGACGGCTGCCGCATGCGCCCTGGTCGTTTCGGCATGTGCTTCCACTCCGGCTCCGACCGATGAACGCGTCCACGTGATCGAAGCAAACGGGGCAACGGACATCCAGTCCGGCAACATCTACGTCTCCGCGGACGCAGCGGAGATCTTCACGTTCCGCGACGTCGAGAGCGAGATCAACGAAAACGGCTATCTCGCCGTGCGCGTCTTCGGCAAGACCTGCGAGCTTTCCGCCCTGAAATGGGCGTTCTTCGGCGACATCGAATACGAGTTCGCCTACCGCTTCTACTGGCTCGACGCAGACGGCAACCTCGTTCCCGAGCAGGAATCCTATCGCCTCCGCCTGACCACCCCGGGCAACCCCGTGTGCTTCGTCGGCCACGCTCCGACCGAGGAATGCCGCGGCTTCGCGATGGTCCTGTTCACCGCGTCCGAACAGCCCGCATCCGACGGCGTGGAACCCGCCGACGCGGAAGCCGGTGAAGCCGCGGAAGCCGATGACAAATCCGCGGCTGCCGAGGCCGAAGAGGAAAAGGTCAAGGAGATCCTCCCCGAACTTCCCGAGCAGAACGTTTCCGGCGACAAGAAGGATGTCAAGGTCATCGGCATCCCGGACAAGGACGCCGACTCCGTTCCGAAGGCCGTTCCCGCGGAAAAAGAATGACCCGTCACGCACCGATTTGGACTGATTTGCCATGATTGAACTTGATTTCAAGAAAAGCGGCGGCCTGATCCCCGCCATCGCCCAGGACTGGAAGACCGGCGAGGTCCTCATGCTCGCCTACATCAACGAGGAATCCTGGAAAGAGACCCTCAAAACCGGACACGGCGTCTACTGGTCCCGTTCCCGCTCCAAACTCTGGCACAAGGGCGAAGAGTCCGGCAACGTGCAGATCGTGAAGGAGATCCTGGTGGACTGCGACGCGGACACCGTGATCTTCAAGGTCGAACAGGTCGGCGGCGCCGCCTGCCACGAAGGCTATCACACCTGCTTCTTCCGCAAGGTCGTCGGCGACAATCTGGAAGTCGTTGGAGAACGTGTCTTTGATCCCAAAAAAGTTTACAAAAAGTGAACTGATCGCCGGAGCCGCCAGGGAGTTTCCGGGCATTGAGCTTGTCCCGGACGCCGTCTGGGCGGACCACACCTCCCTCGGCGCGGGCTCCGGCACATTCCTGTACGCCCGCGTCACCGATCCCGGCGTCACGCTCGAATTCCTGCGCTACGTCCTCAGCGCCGGATGGATCGCGCGTCCGCTCGGCGCGGGCACGAACCTGGTCGGCTCCGACGAACCGACCGACGGCACCGTCTACCTCAAGCCGTCCGGCGTCCTGGCGGAAGTCGCCTGCTCGGACGACGGCCTCTGCACGGCGGGCGCAGGCGCGAAGCTCGCGGCCGTCCTGAACGAAGCGCTGAAACACGGTTTCGGCGGCGCGGCGGGCCTCTGCGGCATTCCCGGCTCCATCGGCGGCGGCCTGCACATGAACGCAGGCGCGAACGGCCAGACCATTTCCGATTTCCTGCTGGACATGACGTTGCTCGACCTCGAGACCGCGTCCGTGTCCGTCGTCCCGAAGAACGCCTATCTCTGGCGCTACCGCGACTCCGGCATCCCGGAGAACATCATGGTCATGTCTGCCCGGTTCCGGTTCCGTCCGGTCGATCCCGCGGCGGAAAAAGCCGCCATGGACGCGGAGCACGAACGCCGCCGCCAGTCGCCCCAGGGGCGCAGCGCCGGCTCCATCTTCCGCAACCCCGCGCCCGAGCTCTACGCGGGCCGTCTGCTGGAATCCGCCGGGATGAAGGGCAAGCGCTGCGGCGCGTTCGTGGTGTCCCCGGTCCACGCGAACTGGATCGTGCGCGACGCCTCGCCGTCTCCCGAGCTCCTGGCGCATTCCGGCCACGACTGCTACGAACTCATCCGTGCCATGCGCGGCGCGGTTTTCCGGCATTCCAATATCATCCTTCAACCCGAGGTCAAATCGATCAACATGAAAGAACAGGCGGCGGCCATGTGTCAGCAGAAACCTCTCGACATCCTCGTCCTAATGGGCGGAGACAGCTCCGAACGTGAAATTTCGCTTCAGTCCGCGGCGAACGTCGCCAAGGCGCTCCGCGACGCCGGACACAATGTCACCACGTACGACATCACGAAGCCGGAGATCACCGACCGGATGCGCGCCGCGGACGTCGTCTACCCCGTGCTCCACGGCGGGTTCGGCGAGGACGGCACGATCCAGGCGATGATGGAGCAGGCGGGGATCCCGTTCGTCGGCGGCTCCGCCGAAGCCTGCCGCATCGTGATGGACAAGTTCGAGTCCAAGCGTGTAATGGACCAGGCGGGCATTCGCAACGCCGCCTACACGCTGATCGACGACCCGGAGGCGGAGATGCCCGCCGGGATGACGCTGCCGCTGATCGTGAAGCCGAATTCCGAAGGCTCCACGTTCGGGCTGTCGCTCGTGCGCGACGCCTCCGAATGGAAGTTCGCGATCTCGACCGCGCTCAAATACGACAAGCGCGTGCTCGTCGAGGAGTTCATCGCCGGGACCGAAGCCACGGTCGGCGTCGTCCTCGGCGAAGTCTACCCCGTCGTCGAGATCCAGCATCCGGGCACCCTCTACGACTACGACGCCAAGTATACCCATGCGCAGGGCGAGACCAAGTATTTCTGCCCGCCTGTCACCATCGACCAGGCAGTCCAGAAGGAGATCGGCGCCGCCGCGCTGAAGTTCGCGCAGGCGGTCGGCAACACCACGCTCATCCGCATCGACGTCATCGTGCGCGACTCCGACAAGGCGGTGTTCATGCTGGAGGGCAACAGCCTCCCCGGATTCACGGCGTCCAGCCTGCTGCCGAAGTCGATCGCGGTCGTCGGACGCACCTCCGCCGAGGTCTGCTCCGCGCTTGCCTACGCCGCATACGGGCACGGAAAGAAAGCTTAAGCCGGGGGGGGGCGACGCCTCCGCCGAAACTGTGTCCGCCTCTGCCAGGACACGAAAAACGGGACCTTTTTGGGGGAAAGGAAGAAAACTATGCCACGGGAACCGAAACCGGATCCGGAATACATCATGCTCGACATGCCGGACGGCATGCCGCCCGTCTGCTGCATGGTCCGGCGCTCCATGAAGGCAAAGCGCTTTCTCCTGCGGGTCTGTCCGCATCCTTTTTATATCCAGCTTGTGATCCCGCAAAAGCGATCCGTGGCGTCCGCGCGGAAATACGCCGAAAGCAAGACCGCATGGCTGGCTAAGACCATCCGCCGCGTGGAGATCGAAACGAACGGCGAGAAGCCCCTCGGCCCGGGTATGCCGCGCCGGATCCCGTCGGAAATCGAATTGAGCCTGACCGGGGAACGCCTGAAGATCAAGGTGGAGGAAACGCCCGGTCCCGGTGTTCGCTGCTGGTTCGACCCTTTGTTCGGGCAGATCACGATCCAGGGGGATATTTCGGACATGAAAGCCGTTGCAAAGGCGTTCCTTGCCCTGCTGACGCAGTTCGCGAAGCCCGTGCTGAAAGCCCGCATCTATACCCATGCGGCGGTGCTTGGGATCCCGAAGTTCAAGGTGCTGGTGCATCCTCAGAAATCCCGCTGGGGGAGCTGTTCCTCCTCGGGAACGATCTCGCTGAACACCATGCTAATCCTGCTTCCTCCCGAAGCCGCGGACTATGTGATCCTGCACGAGCTCTGCCACAAATACGAGATGAACCATTCCGAGCGGTTCAAGAAGAAACTGAGCAAAATATGTCCCGAATGGCGCCTGCAATGGGAAATACTTCTGGGCAGCGCGAGGCATATCCCGGATTTCCTCCTCTGATGTTCCTTCGAAAAAAACGGGATATCCGGCGGTTTCCGGTTGAAAAATGCCGTACCGCCTGTATAGTAAGATAAGGCGTTTTCGCGCCGTTATGTTTTGAGCCTGTTTTCTGGAAATCATTTTGCAAGGAGGTTTTCATGGATTTTTACGATGTGATCGAAGCCCGGCGCAGTGTCCGCGGCTATCTTGACAAAAACGTCCCGGACGATGCTATCGCACGGATCTCGCGCGCCGTCCAGCTCGCCCCGACAGCCTGCAACCGCCAGCCCTTCCGGCTGTTTCTGTTCCGCGACCCCGCCGCCCGTGCGAAGATCTGCGAAAAGATCATGTTCCCGTGGCTGAAGGAAGCGCCCGTCGTGGCGGTGCTGGCGGGGAACGCCTCCGCCGCGTGGGAGCGTCCCGACGGCGGGTCCATCGTTGACGTCGACGCGTCGATCGTGATGGAGCATTTCGTGCTTGCGGCGACGGCGGAAGGGCTCGGCACGTGCTGGATCTGCTGCTACAACCGCGCCGAAGTCGACGCCGCGGCCAGGATCGCCGCCCCGTGGCGATCCGTCGCGGTCTCCCCGCTCGGATTCGGCAGGGAAAACGCCTGCCGTCCGCGCAACGTGAAACCCGTTGACGAGCTCGTGAAGGTGATCGGATGAACTACAGACAATTCGAACAGACGCCCGACGGGCTCTGGCGGCTCGGCGGCGAAGGCATCGGATTCGAGCTGGACAAGCCCGCCGCCGGACTCTTTACGCTCACGCCGTTCAACGGCCTCACCGTCACCTCGCTGGAGGCGGTCCCCGGCGAATATCCCGAGTCCATGGCGCTCGCCGGACTCCGCCGTCCGCATCACTCCGACGACGGCGCGGAAGTCTCCTTCGACAGCGAAAGCCGCATCCCGTTCGGCATCCCGACCGTGATTTCGCACCGCTACAAGCTGGATGCTTCTTCGCTCGCGGTCCAGACCGGATTCGAGCTGCCGCACGCGTTCGAGCTGCGCAGTCTCACCGCGGGCGGCTTGCGCTTCCACGGAGCCATCGCCGCGTACGCCGTCGTGAAGGCGCCGTCCGCCGAGGGCATCGTGAAGGAACCCGACATGACGCCGTTCGACGGCGCCGACGCCGAGCTTTACAAGGGTGCCGTGCCACCGCTCGCGATCCTGTTCCGCCTCGCCGACGGCCGCGCCGTGCGCTTCGAGACCGGCAAGGACATCTGGCGCTGGGCGAATGCCGCCCGCATCGGCGACGGCACGTCCACGTTCATCGTCCGCAGCGAGGGCGGCGACCTGATCTGCACTTGGAGCCTGTACGTCTTCTCCCCCGCCGACGCGGAAACGCCGCCTCCGCCGGGCCGCAACTGGAACATCACCTGGTCGGTCCAATGGGGCGATCCCGCCGCCGTTGACACCAAGTATGCCGACGTGCTGGACCTGCGCGCCGAATGCGACGAATGCGCCTGCGCCCAGGCCACCGAAAACTACCTGAAGAAATGGGTGCGGACGCGTCTCGCCTCCGCGAAAGAGGGCGACGTGTTCGCCGTCGCGATCGGCGGCGGACGCTTCTGCCGTCGCGCGGGCCACCTCGACCGCGGCCGCAAGAAAGACCTGCCGCACTGGGATCTGCCCGCGCTCCGGGAATTCGCCCGCTGGGCGAACCGCCAGCTGCGGAAATCCGGCGTGTCGCTGGTCCTGATCGACGGAAAGGACGCCTGACCCATGCTGAGAGCGGCTTTGGATTTTTCGTGCGGCGAGCTTTCGTTCGCCGCCGTGTATCCGTGCGGCAACCCCGCCGCCTCGTTCCAGGTCGACCTGCCGGGGCGCGATTCCTCCTCGCTCCCGATCCTCGTCGGCAACGCGCTGGCGGAGGCGGGATTCACCTACGACGACATCGACACGTGGACCGTCGGGACCGGGCCCGGCTCCTTCACTGCCCTGCGCGTGGCGGCGGCGTTCGTGCTCGGCGCGTCGCGCGGCAAGAACCAGACCGTGCGCGGGATCCCGTCCGCATGCGGATTCGAGGGCGAAACGCCGTTCGGCGACCGCGTCCTGGTGCTGTACGACGGGCGCAAGCACGAACTGCTCGGCTTCGGTCTGAAACGGGACGGCTGTTTTTGGATCCCGGACGGCTGGCAGGGCGTGCTGGAGACCCCGGACAAGCTCGCCGGTCTGCGCGGCTCCTACGACACCTTCACCGCCAGCCCTCACGACATCGAGGCGGTCCGCCTCTTCGACCCGTCGCTCCCGGTCGTCCTCTCTCCGCACGTGAACGCCGCCACGCTGGCGAACATCCCGCCCGGCGTCTGCGACATGCCGCCCACGGAGCTGATCTATCTGCGCCCGGCGGTCTTCGTCGACCCGAAGCCCATCCGCACGTTCCCCGGAGCGTAACGCATGAAGGACCGCGTCGGCAGAACTTCTTTTCCCGCCCGGATTCCGCGAATCGGACTCCGTTTCCGGGCATTCCTGCTGCCGGCGCTCTTCCTGACAGTGTTTCTCTGCGCGTGCCTCTCCGGCGCGTCCCTGCCGCTGCCGCATCCGATCCCGCCGCCCGCCGAGGACCCCCCGCCCGCGACGAAGAAGCCCGTGCAAACCACGACCACGCAACCAACGACCACGACGAAATCGGCGGCACAAACAACGACTACGACTCCGACGACGCAACCGGCGGTGCAAACAACGGCCACGAGTACAACAACCACGACGACGAAACAGCCCGCGCCAGTCACAACGACATCCTCTCCGATCCTCGTGAACCCTCAGCCGCTGCGCGACATCTCCGGCAATGTCGTCACGATGAACGGCAATTACGGCGGAAGCCCCGTTCTGCTTCCCGTCGAGTACACGGCGAAGCCGAACGAATTCCGCGGCATCTGGGTCGCGACCGCGTTCAATCTTGATTTCCCGAAACATGACACAGCGGCGGAGTTTCAGACGACGTTCCGTTCGCTCGCCGCCCGGATCGCCGCCATGGGGTTCAATACCATCATGTTCCAGGTGCGCCCCACCTGCGACGCCCTCTATCCGTCCGCGATCAATCCGTGGTCGCGCTGGCTGACCGGAGAGGAGGGAAAACCGCATGACGGCGGGTTCGATCCGATGGCGTTCATGATCGCCGAATCGCACCGTCGGGGCCTGAAGTTCTACGCGTGGATGAATCCGTACCGGGTCGGACAGGTCAATACACCCGCGGCGTCCACGTACCTGAAGACGCTTTCGAGCCGCAATTTCGCGCGGCAGAACCCCGGGCTCGTGGTGCGCTGGGACAACAAGAAGACGAATCTTTCGTTTTTCTTCCTGGACCCCGGACGCACCGAGGTCGTGGCGCACGTCGTCAACAGCGTCCGCGAGGTGCTGGAACAATATCGTCCGGACGGGATTGTGTTCGACGACTATTTCTACCCGATCGGCGTAGACGACACCTGCGACGCCGCCACGTTCCGCAAGTTCGGCAGGAAGGGCCAGACGCTCGCCGACTGGCGGCGCGCCAACACCGAACTCCTGATCCGGAGCGTGTCCGGCACCGTCCGCGCGTTCAACAAGCTGAACGGCACTTCCATCCCGTTCGGCATCAGCCCGGTCGGGATCTGGGCGAACAAGTCGACGGCGCTCCCGGACGGCTCCCCGTCCAGAGGCGTTGAGGCGTATTCACAGTCATTCGCCGATGTCCGCAAGTGGGTGAAGAACTCCTGGATCGACTTCGTGATTCCGCAGATCAACTGGGGGTTCGCGAACAAGATCGCGCCGTTCGCCGGGATCGTGAACTGGTGGTCCGACCTCGTGCGCGGCACGAACGTGAAGCTGTACGCCGGGATCGGCGTGTACAACGCCGGGGTGACCGCGGGCATGGAGTCGCCCAACGAGATATCCAACCAGATCCTCTACCTCATTCTGAGGAAGGAAGTCTCCGGCGTCGTCTTCTTCGCGGCGCGCCACTGCCTCAATCCGCAGAACAGCGCCCAGCGGACGTCCCTGCGCACGATTTTCACCAGCTACTGGCGCACCGCGTCGCCGTCGAAGTGACCGCCCGGCGCATTCTTTTTCCCGTGCCGCCCCTTTTCCGCTTGAAAAATCCGTCTTTTGTGGTACATTAATCCAATAAGAAAAACATCCCGAATCCCGGAGTCCGCAAACCATGTTCCAGCGTTTTTTCCTGACCGCCCTGATGATCGTATCCGCCGTGCTCGTTTCGGCGTGTTCCTCCGTGACGCCCGCCCGGTTCCAGCGCGGATTCACCGTGGGCGGCGTGATCCATGAGACCGTCGTGGACGCGGACGGCGAAGCCTCGCATTTCATGGTGACCGGAACGCCGATGGAACGCCTCTTCTCGAAATACCGGCTCGAGAACCCGTCCTCCGTGCTCTTCGTCGGCTTCTTCTTCCATCAGGACAAAAGGAGTTCCGGCAGCGGCACCGGCACCGCCGACGTCGTGAACCGCGCGGCGTTTCTGGCGCTGGACCTGCCGCCCGGGCAGGGTGCCTCGGTCGCGGCGGAACTCCAGACCTGTCTGCTGAAAAACGATTATGACCGCGCCACGGAGATCTACGAAAAGCTCGCGAAGGACGCGGACGTCACGACGGAAATGGAGCGTTTCCCAGAAAGCGGCTACCCGAAGACCATCCACGAGTTCAAATACAGCGCCACGGGCGAAAAGGTCCTGCACGGACTGACGCGCAATTTCCACGAAAACGGCATGATCGCGAGCGACTGTTTCTTCCGCGACGGCAAGCCCGAAGGCGGGGCGCGCGAATACAGCGAGCTCGGCGTGCCGCTGAACGCGTCCGCGCAGGAACCATGACCCGCCGCACCTGAAATCCGACACATCAACCCCCTCATTTTTGGAGATATCACCATGATCGACGCAAAAGCGAAAAAGTTTCTCGAAGAACTCCTGATGACCTGCGGACCCTCCGGGTTCGAGTTCGAACAGGCGAAAGTCTACCGCGACTACCTCAGGCCGTTCGCCCACGACATCCGCACGGACGTCCTCGGCAACACCATCGCGCGCCTCAATCCCGACGCGAAGTTCCAGTTCATGCTGTCCGGCCACTACGACGAGATCGGTTTCCAGGTCGTCAGCATCATGCCGCAGGGCCTGGTCTCGTTCCGTCCCGTCGGCGGCATCGACCCGCTCACGCTCCCCGGCACCGGCGTCGAGATCCTCACCGAAAAAGGCCACATCCCCGGCGTGATCGGACGCAAGCCGATCCACCTGCAGACCCCGGACGAACGCAAGGCGGTCCCGAAGATCGAAGACCTGTGGATCGACATCGGCGCGGCGGACCAGAAGGCCGCGGAGAAGCTCGTCCAGGTCGGCGACCCGGTCTCCTTCTCCCGTAATTTCGAAATGCTCAGCAAGACCTGCGTCCACTCGAAGAGCCTCGACGACAAGATCGGCGCGTTCGTCATCGCCGAAGCCTTCCGCCAGCTCGCCAAACGCAAGATCAAAGTCGGCGTCGCGTGCGTCGGCACCGTGCAGGAGGAACTCGGCCTCCGCGGCGCGATCACCGGCGCGTTCGGCGTGAACCCGGACGCCGCCATCGCGGTCGACGTCGGATTCGCCACGGACGTCCCCGGCATCAAGCCCGAACTCCTCGGCGACATCAGGCTCGGCGGCGGCGCGGAACTCCAGCGCAACGCCGACAACAATCCGCCGCTCCTGAACCGCATTCTGAAGGCCGCCGCGAAGCACAGGATCCCGTACCAGATGACCACCGGCCACCGCGCCACCGGCGGCACCGACACCGCCGCCATCCAAATGACGCGCGGCGGCGTGGCGACGGCGCTTATCAGCATCCCGAACCGCTACATGCACACGCCCGCCGAGATCTGCGACCTGCGCGACGTGGAGTCCGCGATCGGCCTGATCGTGGAGACCATCGCCTCCCTCACCGGCAAAGAGACCTTCATCCCCGGCATCGACTGAGACGGATTCCCATGGGCGCTTTCTACCTGATTTCCGGCAACGAGGACTACGCGGTCAAGGAGCGCGCGAACGAGATGATGCGCGCGCTCTGCGGCGATCCGCCGGACGACAATCCGTCGCTGGAGATCATCCGCGGCGACTCGGACAACGAGAAAGCGCCCCAGGTCCTCGACAAGCTCCTGCTGTCGCTGGATTCCCCGGCGTTCTTCTCCAGCGAGAAGATCGTCTGGCTGAAGCATTTCCTGAAGTTCGACGAGGCGTTCTCCGAGCCCTCGACCAAGAAAAAGCCGTCGCGCCTCGACCGTCTGGCGGCGTTCCTCCAGGACGGCGTCCCCGCCGACATCACGCTCGTGATCGACGGACCCGGACTCGACCGCCGCAAGGCGTTCTACAAGGTCGCGGCGGCCGCCTGCGAAGCCTCCGGCGGCAAGCTCGAATGGTTCGAGAAGGCGGACCCGAAGACCAAGGGCTTCGCGAAGATGCAGATCCGCCGGATCCAGTCCATCGTGATGGACCGGGGGAAGCGCATCGAGGACGCCGCCGCGTCGTTCCTCGCCGAGACCATCGGCGCGGACGAGGCGCGCCTCGGGACCGAACTCGAAAAGCTCCTGACCTACGCCGGAGACAAGCCGGTCGTGACGTACAACGACTGCCGCGAGGTGTGCAGCCGCGCCACCGAAACGCTCGCCTGGGCGTTCTCGTCCGCGCTCGTGGAACGCAACTCGCGCAAGGCGCTTGAGCTGATCCCGAGCATCATGGAGCACCTGGAACAGGAGCGCGGAGCGTCCAAGCCGGAGATCATGCTGATCTACTCCGTCATGGGCGAATTCCGCAACCTCGCCTCGGTCAAATGCGAGGGCGTCAAGCTCGGCATCCCCGAGGACGCCTCCTCCGATTATTTCTACCGCATGAACGAGCGATACAAGCAGTCGCCGCCGCCCGTCAAGTCCCCGCTCTTCTCCATGCACCCGTTCCGTGCATACAAGGCGTGGGAAAACGCCCGGCGTTTCACCGACCGCGAGCTCGTCCTGGCGTTCCGCGCGCTGGTCGACGCCAACCGCGCCATCGTGTCCTCCGGCGGAAACGCCCGCGTCGCGCTGGAACTCCTCACCATCCGGATCGCGGAGGGGACCCTCGCATGAGCACGGATCATACGGCAAAACGCGTTTCCGCGCCGGTCATCGCGCTCGACATCGGAAACGTCAGCATGAAGCTGAATTTCGATGAGATGTACCGCCGGTTCGACCTTGATCCGGGCGACAGCGAGAGCATCGGGCGGCTGTGGGAACACGGCGCGGCGCTGGAAACCGGACGCATCACGGTCCCGGAGTTCCTGGACCGGCTCGAAGTCTTTTGCGGACACCGTCACACACGGGAATATCTGCTCGACGCCTGGCGGTGCTGCGTCCGGGACCCGATGCCCGGCATGGCGGAGACCGTCCGCGCGCTTGCCGCGAAGGGGGCGCGGTTCTCGTTCATGTCCGACATCTCCCCGATCCACCTGGACCAGGTCTTCAAATACTGCGAGTTCGTGCACCTGGTCACGGGCGGCATCTACAGTTTCGAGGCGGGCGCGTTCAAGCTTCAGGGCAGCGTCATGTTCGACGCCTTCGAACGCCG
>JAFSZN010000132.1 GCA_017455665.1 Lentisphaeria bacterium | reverse complement strand
GCGTCCGCGCCGGAGGCGGATTCCGAACGGAAAATGGACGGGCAGGCGGAATCCGCTCCGAAGAAAGCGCCGGCACCGATCCCCGATCCCAGCCGCGAACTGCTTCGCCAGTTCCTCTGGTCGGCGATCCTGATGCTTCCGCTCATGTACGTCGCGTTCTCCTCCATGCACGGATGGCTGAAGAATTATCCGCTCGACGCCGCCTGGCTCCAGCTCGTTCTCGTGATCCCGCTGCTGTACGTGAACCGCGTGTATTTCGTCAGCGGCGCGCGGCGGTTCCTGAAGCTGTCGCCGAACATGGATTCGCTCATCATGCTCGGGTCCGGCGCGAGCGTGCTGTACAGCCTCGTGATGACCGGGGAGATGCTGCTCGGAAAGATGCAGGGGGATCCCGCGCGCGTGACCGAGGCGGCGGGCAATCTCTACTTCGAGACGTCGGGCATGATCCTGGTGCTCGTGACTTTCGGAAAATACCTGGAGGCGCGGGCGAAACGCCGCACGACGGACGCCGTGTCCCGCCTGATGAACCTGTCGCCGAAGACCGCGGTCGTGGTCCGGGGCGAAAATGAAATCGAGATCCCGGCGGACGAGCTCGCCGTCGGCGACGTCGTGGTGATCCGGCCCGGTTCGTCGATCCCGGCGGACGGCGTGGTCGTGAGCGGGAACGGCACCGTGGACCAGTCGAGCGTGACCGGGGAGAGCGTCCCGGCGGGCAAGGAGCCGGGCGACCGTGTGGTGAGCGGGACGATGAACGTGAACGGTTCGTTCCGGTTCCGTGCGGACCGCGTCGGGCGCGACTCCACGCTGTCGCGCATCATCCAGCTGGTGGAGAGCGCGTCGAACTCCAGCGCGCCGATCTCGCGTTTCGCGGACCGCGTGAGCGGCGTTTTCGTGCCGGCCGTGCTGGTCGCGGCGCTCGCGGCGGGGTGCTTCTGGCTGTTCGTCGAGCACCAGACCGTGTATTTCTCGCTGACGACCGCGATCGCCGTCATGGTCATCAGCTGTCCGTGCGCGCTCGGACTCGCCACCCCGATCGCGATCATGGTCGGCACGGGCGTCGGCTCCAAGTACGGCATCCTGTTCAAGAACGCCGCCGCGCTGGAGGAGCTGCACGCAGTCAGGACCATCGTGCTGGACAAGACCGGGACCGTGACCGAGGGACGCCACCGCGTGACCCGTGTGGTGACGCTGAACCCGGACGGTTCGCAATCGGACGGAGGAGAGGCGGAGTTTCTGAAGATCGCCGCGCCGCTCGAATCGAAGTCGGAACACCCCTTCGCGCGTGCCGTCGTGCAGTACGCGCAGGAACACGGCGTGAATGCCTCGGACGCGAGCGTGGAGGATTTCTTCGCGACGCCCGGCATGGGCGTGTCCGGCACGGTCGGCGGCGTCCGCTACGTCTGCGGCAACGCCCGTCTGATGGAACGCGAGGGGATCGCGCTGGGCGCGCAGGAAACCCTGGTCCGCGAACTCGAATCCGGCGGCCACAGCCTGCTCTTCATGGCGGACCGCGACGCGAAACGACTCCGCGCCGTCATGGCGCTCCGCGACACCGTGAAGGACGGCAGCGCGGATGCCCTGCGCGCGCTTCATGAACTCGGCTTGAAGACCGTGCTGCTGACCGGAGACACCGAGGTCTCGGCGAAAGCCGCCGCGTCCGAGCTGCGGATCGACCGCGTGATCGCGGGCGTCCTGCCGGACGGCAAGGAGGCGTGCATCCGCGAGCTTCAGCAGGACGGTGCGAAGGTGGCGATGGTCGGCGACGGCATCAACGATGCGGCCGCGCTCGCACGGGCGGACGTCGGGATTGCCATCGGCGGCGGCACGGACATCGCGATGGAGACCGCCGATGTGGTGCTCCTGCGCGGCGACCTGCGCGACGTGGTGACTGCCGTCCGCCTGAGCCGTGCCGTCATGCGCAACATCCGCCTGAACCTCTTCTGGGCATTTTTCTATAACGTGCTGGGGATCCCGGTCGCGGCGGGCGCGCTGTATCCGTTCTTCGGGTGGCGCCTGCATCCCATGCTCGGGACGGCGGCGATGGCGTGCAGTTCGCTCTTCGTGGTGACGAACGCCCTGCGCCTGCGGAAATTCCGCTGAAAAAAGGCTGTTGCGCCCCGGTCAGATCACGACTTTGAAGCGGGCGGGGAGCTTGAGGAGGGCGGAGGATAGTTCTTTGATCTCGTCGAACAGCGCTTTGCGTTCCGGGGCGTCCTGCGGGATCGCTTTGAGCTGCGCGAGCAGTTTGGTGCGTTCGCGCTGGTAGTGATCGGCGAGGATGATGCGCACGCTGGAATTGTAGGTGTTGCGGAAGAATTTAACGCAGAGGTCGGGATCGGCGGCCTTGCATGAGGCGGGCGGCGCTGCCGTTCCGTCTTTCCATGCGGCTTCGATGGCGGCGCGTTCGGCGGATCGTCCGGCGGCAAGGTCGATCGCCTCGACGAGCTTCGAGACGTCGGCGCCCTCCATTTCGAACGAGGTCAGGATGGACGACGGCGCGTCCTTCCATTCGCCGTTCATGGCGCTCAGGATCAGCGCCTCGGCGGCTTTTCCCGTGACGGACCCGCCGAGCGCGTTTTCCGGCAGGTCTTCGCCCGCCTTTCTGGCGTATTCCTCCGAGTCCAGCATCAGCACGAGCAGCTCGAACACGGCGTTGTCGAGCGAGGTGTTGCGGGGTTTCGGGGGCGGGACTTCGCCTGCCTGCCGCCGCACGGCGGATGCCGCATGGCGCGCGCCGTCCACGAGGCGGCGCTCCGCGACTTTTTCGACGGAGGACAGGGGGACGTTGAGCTTTTTCGCGAGCCAGTCGAAATAGAATTCGCGCGTGACCTCGTTTTCGAGCTGGATCATCCAGTAGATCACGTCGTTCGCGGCGGCGGCGCGCCCGGCGGGCGTGGAGGGATCGACGTTCGACAGTGCGTGCTCGAGCGCGAATTCGAAGAAATCGGCGGCGTCGCGGACGGCTCCGGCGAGCGCGTCGGCCCCGAATTTGGAGAGGGTCTCGTCGGCGTCCTTCGCGCCTGGGTAGCGCACGACTTTCACGTTGAATCCGAGCGGCAGGAGGATGGCTGCGTCCTTGAAGACCGCCTCGCGCCCGGCGTTGTCGTTGTCGGTGGCGAGGACGGCGGTCGAGGTGTAGCGCTTGAGGATTGCCGCCTGGTCGGCGGTGAACGCGGTGCCCTGCGGCGCGACGGCGTGCGTGACGCCCGCGCGGTGCATCGCGATGGCGTCGAGCTGGCCCTCGCAGAGGACCACTGCGCCTGCCTTCGGGATCGAGGTGCGCGCGAAGTTCAGGGCGTAGAGCAGCCGCCCCTTGTGGAAGATGCGCGAATCGGGCGTGTTCACATATTTCCAGCCCTGCGGATCGGCTTCCACGGAACGCGCGCTGAATCCGACGACGCGCCCGGATTCGTTCCAGATCGGGAACATCAGGCGGTTGCGGAACCGGTCGTAGATGTGGGTGGAGTTTTCGTCCTTGCTGGACGCGATGCCGGAGTCGCGCAGTTCCTGGTCGGTGAATCCCTCCTTGCGCGCGAACTGGATGGCGGCGTCCCAGCTGTCCGGCGAGGCGCCGATGCAGAACTTCTTCGCAATGTCGTCCGGGATGCCGCGCGTGCGGAAATACGCCGCGACGGGTCCGTCCGGGTGGCCGACCAGATAGTCCCGATAGAACTCCGCGAGCTTTTCATGCAGGGTGCAGAGGCGTTCGCGCGAACCGTATTCCGGCTGCCCGTCGAGGCTTTCGCGCCTGCTGCCGCCGGGCCCGCGCCGGGGCGTCTCCGGGATGATGATGCCGTATTTGCGTGCGAGCTGTTCGGCCGCCGAGGAGAAATCGAGGTTCTCCAGCTCCATGACGAAATTGAAGACGTCGCCGCCTTTGCCGCAGCCGAAGCACTTGAAATACTGGCGGTCCTGGTTGACCGTGAACGACGGGGTCTTCTCGTGATGGAACGGGCAGCACGCCTTCCATGACGCGGGCCCGCTCTTCTTGAGCGTGGGGACATACGACTGCACGACGTCCACGATGTCGGCGCGCAGCCGGATCTGGTCCAGTACGTCGTCCGGGATATAGCGTGGCATGGCGGGGGGGGTTAGCGGAAGATTTCCAGCCGCGTCTGAACTTCCTTGTATTCGTCAAGGAGTTCACGGCGGTTCGCCGAAAGCCGCAGGAAGGTGTTGTAGTATCTGTTCGCCATCATCTGGTTGCCCAGATAGTAGTCGTAGAGGATGGCGGTGTTCATGTGCAGGTACGGATTGTCCGCGTCGAGGGAGAGCGCCTTCAAAAACAGCGGGGTCGCCTTCTTCGGTTTGCCTTTCAGCACCTGGATGACGCCGAGCTCGTTGTAGACGAACGGCGAGTCCTTGAACTGCGGGAGGTCGAGCAGGCGCATGTTGAGGTTCTGCGCGTCCTCGGTGTTCAGGCGCAGTTTCGCGCGCGCGAGCAGAATGAGCGTGTTGGCGTCGTCGGGCCGGAGCTCCAGCGCGCGTGTCAGCGGCTTGACGCAGCTGTCGTATTTCTGCTGGCGGAAATAAAGGCGGCCGAGCGTGTACTGCGCGATGAAGCTCGAAGAATCCGCGCCCGCCCGTACCGCGGCGTTCAGCGCCTCATCGGTCCGGTCGTTGTTCTCGAGCGTGATCGCGTACAGGACGTTCGCGAGCGTGTCGCCGGGCGCTTTCTCCACAGCGTTTTCGGCATAGTCGAGCGCACGGCGCCATTTCGCCTCTTTCGCGGACGCCAGGGACTTGCGCATCCATTCGTCGGCGGTCGGTTCCGGTCCGCAGGCGGTCAGCAGAAATGCCGTGCAGACGGCGGCGAAACAGAATATGTAAAACTTTTTCGTGGATTTCATCGGCGTGGATTCTCCTTTTCTTAAACCCCTGGTTTAAAGTAGTCCATTTTTCCGTTTTTTCCAGTCGAAAATACAGAAAAATGGAGGAAAATGGAGGCAAAGCCTCCACTGCGGCAGTGTGCCGTGCTTCGCGACGGCACGGGGAGGGGGAGGCAGTGTTAAAGCGTGACCGGCTTGCCGTCCAGCACGTCGCGGATGGCGCGCGTGAGTTTCGGCAGGCGGTGCGGCTTCGCGATGAACCCGGCGGCGCCGTTGTCGAGGAGGTCCTGCACGGCGCCCTCCTGCACGAATCCGCTGGACAGCAGGATCTTCGCGTCCGGGTCGATGGCGCGGATCTGGTAGAACGTGCCGTGTCCGCCGAGGCGCGGCATGACCATGTCGAGCAGGACCAGGTCGATCTGGCTCGGGTTGTCGCGGTAGATGGCGACGGCGTCCTCTCCGTTCTCGGCGAGGAGGACGGAGTATCCGAGGTTCTGCAGCGCCTCGATCAGGAAATCCCAGACGGTTTCCTGGTCGTCCACGATCAGCAGTGTTTCGGTGCCTCTCGGCAATGCTTCCGGTTCAGTCATCGGGTTTCGTTCCTTCGGTAAAATTACACACAATATTATACCCGAAAACACGGAGAAAAACAAGAGTAAAATCGAAAAAAAACCGAAAAAAGGAGGAAAATTCCTCCACTGAGGTTGTGCCGTGCTCCGCGACGGCACAAGGGCAAGCCCTTGACTTGGGTAGAGCCGGGCTACGCTCCGGCACGGGAGATGAGGAGTTTGTTTTGTGCTCAAGCGAAGCTGAGAGCACTACGAGGCACTGCTTGCAGTGTGCTCAAGCGAAGCTGAGAGCACTACGAGGCACTGCTTTCAGTGTGCGCGAGCGGAGCCCGGCACGGTATCGGTTTTTATGCGATCGTGCCGATGGTCTTCCAGTTATTCCCGTTATTGTTATCGGGGTCAATCTGTATGTTGTAAGTCGACCAGTAGTTGACGCTGTTGGTGGAGTTGTTGCACCACGCGATATCGTC
>JAFSZN010000131.1 GCA_017455665.1 Lentisphaeria bacterium | reverse complement strand
GATCATCAACAAGATCGACCGTCCCGACGCCCGTCCGCAGGAAGTCCTGAACGCCGTCTACGACCTCTTCATCGACCTCGACGCGACCGAGGAACAGCTCGAGTTCCCCGTGCTCTACGCCAGCGGACGCGACGGCTGGGCGACCACCGACCTCGAAAAAGGCTCCCGCGACTCCATCCTCCCGCTCATGGACGCGATCATCGACCACATCCCGCCGCCGCCCTTCAACGAGGGGCCCGCGCAGATCCAGATCACCACGCTCGACTACAACGACTATGTGGGCCGCATCGGTATCGGCCGCGTCCATCGCGGCACGCTCTCCCTCGACGAGCCGCTCTGCCAGGTCAAGCGTGACGGCAAGGTCATCTCCACGCAGATCAAGCAGCTCTTCACGTTCGAGGGCATCTCCCGCAAGGAAGTCCGCGAGGTGCCCTGCGGCGACCTCTGCGCCATCGTCGGCGTCGAGCACATCGACATCGGCGACACCATCGCCGACGCCTCCGCGCCCGAGGCGCTGCCTCCGATCTCCATCGACGAGCCCACCCTCTCCATGATGTTCCGCGTGAACGACTCCCCGTTCTTCGGACAGGAAGGCAAGTTCATCAGCAGCCGTCACATCCGCGAACGCCTCCTGAAGGAAGCCGAGCGCGACGTGGCGCTGCGCGTGGAGGAAGGCGACGGCGACAGCTTCAAGGTCAGCGGACGCGGCGTGCTTCACCTCGCGATCCTCATCGAGACCATGCGCCGCGAAGGCTACGAGCTCACGATCACCAAGCCGCACGTCATCATCAGGGAGATCGACGGCGTGAAGAACGAGCCGATTGAGGAGCTCACGGTCGACGTCGACGGCAACGCCGCCGGAAAGGTCATCGAGATCGTCGGCCTCCGCCGCGGCGAGATGATGAAGATGGAGCAGCACGGCTCCCGCCAGCTCCTCGAGTTCATGATCCCCACGCGCGGCATCATCGGACTCCGCAGCAAGGTCATGACCGCCACCGCCGGCGAAGCCATCATCTCCCACCGTTTCGACCACTACGAGCCCATGAAGGGCGACGTGCCGAGCCGCACCAACGGCGTGATGGTCAGCATGGGACGCGGCAAGGCGGAAGCCTATGCCATCGACGCCCTCCAGCTCCGCGGCACGTTCTTCATCGACCCCGGCGTGGAGACCTACGAGGGCATGATCGTCGGCTCCCACTGCACCGACGACGACCTGGAGGTCAACCTCCAGAAGGCGAAGAAGCTCACCAACATGCGCGCCGCCGGGTCCGACCGCAACCTCAAGATCGCGCCCGCCGCGAAGCTCTCGCTCGAGGAAGCGCTCGAATACATCGAAGATGACGAATACGTCGAGGTCACCCCGCTCAACATCCGCCTCCGCAAGAAATACCTCACCTCGCTCGAACGCCGCCGCATCCGCGGCAAAATGCTGAAAGCCGAGGCGGAAGGCGCGGAGTGACGCGCGGCCTGCCTTTCCCGGTGCAGCCAGCCGAAACGCCGAAGACGAAGAACGCAGCCCCATGATCGATTTCCAGAACGTCACCAAGCTCCTGGGCGGCAAGTCCATCCTCGACAACGCCTCGTTCCGCATCAATCAGGGCGAGCGCGTCGGCATGGTCGGCCCCAACGGCGCCGGCAAGACCACCGTCTTCAGCATGATCCTCGGCGAGCTCCCGCCCGACAAGGGCGAGATCTTGATCCCGGAACGCCTCCGCATCGGCATTCTCCGCCAGCAGATCGACCTCTCCGACAAGCAGGAGGACGTGCTCTCCTACGTCGCCGCCACGGGCGAACTCCCGCTCATCCAGGCGCGCCTCGCGGAAATCGAACGCGCCCTCGAGACCGATCCCGCCAACCGCCAGCTGCTCGACGAGTTCGGGCATCTGCAGACCACCTACGAACACCTCGGCGGATACGATTCCGGGCACCGCGCCGAAGCCGCGCTCGCCGGGCTCGGGTTCGACGAGGACGTCTTCCACAAGCCCCTGAACTCGTTTTCCGGCGGCTGGCAGATGCGCGCGTCCATGGCGCGCGTCCTGCTCTCCGAACCCGACATCCTGCTCCTCGACGAGCCGTCCAACTACCTCGACATCCCCGCCGTGGAATGGCTTCAGCGCCGCCTGCGCGTCTACACCGGCACGCTCCTCCTCATCTCCCACGACCGTTTCCTGCTCAACTCCCTCACGAACGTCACGCTCGAGATCAACGGCGGCAAGGCGACGCGCTATTCCGGCAGCTACAGCAAGTACGTCGTCGAACGCGAAACGCGCTCCGCGCTCGCCGAGGCCGCCCGCAAGAACACCGAGAAGCGCCGCGACAAGCTGAAGGAGAACATCGAACGGTTCCGCTACAAGGCGAGCAAGGCCGCCCAGGTGCAGATGTGGATCAAGATGCTCGACAAGATCGAGACCGAGGAACTGCCCGAACAGCTTCATTTCCAGGGGCGCATCCGCATCCCCGAGCCGCCCCGCTGCGGCGCCGAGGTCTGCGCCGTCGAAAACGTCTCGCATTCCTACGACGGCGCGCGCTTCGTCTTCCGCGACGTCTCGTTCAGCATCAACAACGGCGACAAGCTCGGCATCGTGGGCTACAACGGCATGGGCAAGACCACGCTCCTCCGCATCATCGCAGGCACGCTCGCCCCGACCTCCGGCCGCGCCCGCCTCGGACACAACGTCGTCATCGGTTACCAGGCGCAGGAATTCGCAGAACTCCTCCCCGCCGAAGAGGCCGCGTACGACGTCGTGAAGCACGCCGCCCCCGGCGACACCCCGCCCTCGCGCATCCGCGAGATCCTCGGCGCGTTCGGGTTCTCCGGCGACGACGCCATGAAGCAGTGCAAGGTGCTGTCCGGCGGCGAGAAGATCCGCCTCTGCTTCGCGCGCATCTTCGTGAACCCGCCGAACCTGCTCATCCTCGACGAACCGACCACGCACCTGGACATCGCCGCGCGCGAGGCGCTGCAGGAGGCACTCGTGAACTACAAGGGCACGGTCTGTTTCGTCAGCCACGACCTCGAATTCATCCGCGGCACCGCCACAAGCATCCTCGAAATGCGCCACGACCGCGTCAAACGCTTCTTCGGCGGATTCGATTACTACAAGGAAAAGCTCGCCGAGGAAGAAGCCGCGAACGCGCCCGCCCCCGCCTCGCAGACGAAGTCGAACGCCGCCGCGCAGACCGCATCGAATGTCAATTCAGCCGGGGCAGGGGGGCAATCCCAGCCGCAGACCGCGGGCAAGGACCGCCGCCGCGAGAAGGCCGCGAAACGCAACGCCCTGCTTCCCGAAAAACGCCGCATCGAACGCGGCCTGGCGAAATGCGAGAAGATCATCGAAGACGCCGAAAACGAGAAGGCGGAGATCGACAAGCAGCTCATGGAAGCCACGCCGCAGACCGATTTCGCCGCGCTCCAGAAACGCCGCAAGGCGCTCGACTACGACATCGCCGAGGCCACCGTCGAATGGGAACGCCTCGCCTCCGAACACGAAGAATTCATGAAACAATACACTGCCGATGCGGACTGATACACGGCGTGTGTCGAACGGTGCGCAGCGGATGCAGTATGTGCCGGAATAAGCCCGGATCTTTTTCCGTGGAGGGCTTGCCCTTGTGCCGTTGCGAAGGCAAAACGCTGCTTCAGTGGAGGCACTGCTTCCAGAAAAAAACACGGCACGCATCACACTTTGGCGATACATGCCGTTTCTTATGCGCCCGAAATGATCGAAAGGACTGTCGGGCGATGCTTGATTTGCTGTTATGCGCGGCGGGTGCTGCCCCCGCTCAGGACGCCGCGTTTCGCGGAGCGCACGAATTCGACGAATTCCTTGACTTCCGGGATCTGCGGCAGGGTGGTTTCGATCTCTTCCAGCGCGTTCTTCATGTTGAGGCCGCGGCGGAACGCGATGTCGTACATCTTGTGGATGGTGCGGATGTCTTCTTTGGAGTATCCGGCACGCTCCAGCGCGACCTTGTTGAAGCTGCGGACGCCGCCGTTGCGGCCGTCGCCGATCATGAAGGGCGGCAGGTCCATCGAGATGGCGGAACCGCCGGAAATCATGGCATAGCGGCCCACGCGGACGAACTGGTGGATGCAGACATTGCCGGAGATGAACGCGCGGTCGCCGATCTGGACGTAGCCCGCGGCAAGCGCGCCGAGCGCCATGATGACGTGGTCGCCGATCACGGTGTTGTGCGCCATGTGGGCGTTGCCCATGAAGAATCCGTGACTTCCGACGACCGTTTCCGTGCCGGGATGCGCGCCGCGATGGATGGAAACACCCTCGCGGATGATGTTATTGTCGCCGATCCGGGTGTAGGATTCCTGCGTCGGGTCGTAGCTGAGGTCGTTCGGGGGACCGCCGAGCGTGGCGAACGGGAAAATGGTGTTGCCCGCGCCGATCGTGGTGTTCGAGTAGATGTGGCACTGTGCGATCAGGCGGGTGTTCTCGCCGATCTTCACGTGGTCTTCGATGATGCAGTACGGTCCGACGAAAACGGAGTCGGCAAGCTCGACGTCGTTTCCGATGATGGCGGTCTGGTGGATCTGCGCCATGTCAGTTTGTCCAGGTAAAATGAGCTCGGATTATTTCTTCTTGGCGGCCTTGATCGCCTCTTTCACGCGGAGTTTGACGCGCTTGAGGTACTGTTTGCGGCGTGCCTGTTTCTCGTGCTTGTTATACTGTCTTCCCATTGTGGTTCTCCATGATTGTTGGATTTGGTTCGCGTACAAAAATATATCCATAAAAGATAGCACATTTCCACGTTTTTTCAAACGCGATTCCGAAAAAACACGCCAAAATCAGCATTTTCATCCGCTTTTTCCGCTTCCGCCCTTGAATTTCACGCAGGTCCGTTCTATCTTATTTGCCCTCAAAACTCATTTTCAACCGACATGGAACCGCAACGATGACCGAACCCGATTTCTCCAAGATCGAAACAGCCGGATGCCCCGCGGGCGACGCGGGACGCGACATGATCCTCCGCATGAACCGCGAACACGGCCCGCTCCGGGCGTGGGGATTCGCGCGCGTTCCGTTTGGACGATCCGTGCTGGACGTGGGATGCGGCGCGGGCGCGGCGCTGCGCGAACTGGCGGAACGGTATCCCGAGGTAGAATTGACCGGATGCGACATCTCTCCGCTCGCGGTCGAGACTGCGACGGCGCTGAACGAAGATTTCGTGAAGGCGGGGCGGATGCGCTTTTTACAATGTGGCGTGCCCGACCTGCCGTTTGCGGACGGCGCGTTCGACACCGTGATCTCGGTCGAGAGCCTGTATTTCTGGCGGGACCAGGTCGCGGGATTGCGCGAGATATGGCGCGTGCTCGCCCCGGGCGGGTATTTCGCGACCGCGCTGGAAATGGCGGGCGGCGCGATGAACGAACGCCAGCTCGCGATCGTGGAGTATCTGAAGATGCGCTGTCCGGATCTGAACGAACTGCGCACTTTGCTGGTCGAGGCGGGATTCGCGGACGTGACTGCCGAATTCGAGCCGGTACACCGCTGGCTTCGCGCCTCCGGGCGGAAATAAGCCCGGCGCGGCTTGAAAAGCTTCCTCCTCCTCAGTCGAGGAGGAGGAGGCGGTACGTGCAGACGACCGCCGCGAACACGGCCGGGCCGAGCGGGAAGCACAGGCTCACGGCGAACATCCCCAGCGAGACGATCACGCCCAGAAGGAACGCGAGCGGGATCGCCGGTCCCGGCTGGACCCATTCCTTCATGCGCGCGCGAACGAGCAGCGATGCGGCACAGAGTCCGGAAAGCGCAAGGAGGAACCCCGCCAGAAAGCTTGTCCGCGGAAGAAAGAACGCGAACCCGAACAGCAGCGGGACCAGCAGACTGAACAGGACGCGCCCGAACGGATGCCGCAGCACGATTCCCGCCATGAACCACCCCTTGTCTTTCGCCACCGTTTCATAGAAGACGAAAACGATGATGACGAGGTAAAGCACTATCTGGAATCCGTAATCGGGCATGATCTCGTGCGTGAACATCAGGTACAGCGCAAGCACGCCCGTGAGGTAGAACATGTCCTCGAATGCGCGGAACGCCTGTTTGTGGACGGGCTTCCACGAGATGAAGTAGCGCAGAAACGGATAGGCGGCGAGGAGGATGCCGAGGAGCCAGGCGCAGACTGTCTGAACCGGGAATCCGTCCGGCAGGAAACGCCTCAGTTTCGGCAGGAGCCGGGCGCGTGCGAAGACGGCGCGGAACGGCGTGAACACTCTTTGTGGGATCGTGATATTGTGGGAGGCTTCGAGCATGCCGGCGGGGATCGAGTCGGAGTAATCCTCGTCCAGCACCAGCCCGATGGCGTTGCCGGGGATGCTTCCGCCGTCGTAGTATCCGGCAAGCTCCGCCGTGGCGTTCAGTTTGTCCAGCTCGAAGACTGGCTCGGCGTCGAATCCCGAGGCGAGGATCACGCGGTCGCCGAAACAGAACGCGCCGGCGTTGCCGAACGAACGGCGCAGGAACGCGAGGATGCAGGCGGAGACTTCCGGGCGGTCGGGCGGCAGGACGGCCGCGAAAACGCCGCCGGAGTTCATGGCGTCCTCCTTCATCATGTCGAAAAACGCGGAGGACCAGAGCAGGGATTTCCGGGAGAAGACGCTGTCCGGAAACGCGCAGTCGAGCAGGATCACGTCGAAAGAGAGTGCCTTCGCGCCGGAGCGGTCGACGGTCCGTTTCAGGGAGCCGGCTTCACGGTCCGGGTTGCCCCGGAGCGGAACTCTGAGCGGATGATAGTCCCGGCTGAAATGGTTCCGGAACTGGGAAAACGCCTTCCCCGGCCCGCCGATGCCGAAATCCGGGACCGACGCCGGGTCGATCACGGCGAGGCTGTCCTGAAATTTTTCGAATTCCGGAAACGCTCCGTCATCCTTCCGGTAGGATTCCGGCCAGTCGGTCAGGATCAGCACGCGCGGCGCGAGCTTGCCGGAGGAGAAGGCGACGGCGGCAGTCTGCAGGCGGATCCGGGCGTCCATGGCGTTGTCTGTGTTGTCGCGCGGCGGGACGATGTCCTTCCGCGAAAGCAGCAGTCCGCCGCACAGAAACGCGAGGACCAGCGCGGCGGCGAAGACGATTCGCCAGCGGGCGGGGACGGACGTCTGTGCGCGGAGCTTGTCCATGAAGCGGATTCAGGCTGTCTTAAAAAAAGCGACCCGCAAAAGGATTTGCGGATCGCGGATTCGTGAGGCCTTCGCTCAGAAAAGCGGCATTCTGACAGCCGTTCCGGCGGGGATCTTCTGTCCGGGCTTGAACTCGGGGTTCAGGCGGATCAGGTCTTCGAGGTTCTTGTCGTGGTTGTTCGCGACTTCCTCGAGCGTGGACTCGGAGTCGATCGGCACGGCGAAGACATTGCTGTCGGAGAGACCGGAGACCGGGTCGAGTCCGGCGGTGGCGCTGCCTGCCGCGGGCTTCGTGGTGGCGGGCGTCGAGGCGGACGCGGAGCCGGAGCCGCCCATGGAGCCGCCGCCGATGGGCTCGACGATGCCGCCGGAGCCTTCGCCGCCCTTCGTGGTGGTGGCGGGCGTCGTTGCGGGCTTCGTGGTGGTCGCGGGCTCGGTCTTGGTCGTGGTGGCGGGCGTCGTTGCGGGCTTCGTGGTGGTCGCGGGCTTCGAGCCGGAATCCGTCTTCGTGGTAGTGGCGGGCTTCGTGGTGGTGGAAGCGGCCTTGGCGCCGGCGGCCGGGATGACGAGCGTCTGGCCGATGCGGAGCGTTGCCTTCGGATCGACCTTGTTCGCCGCGATGAGGTCGGCGAGCTTCACGTGGTGGCGGTACGCGATCATGCTGAGGTTGTCGCCGCTCTTCACGACGTAGAGGGTCTCGCCGTCCTTCGCGACGGGCTTCGCCGTGCTCGTGGCGGGCTTCGTGGTGGTGGCGGGCT
>JAFSZN010000130.1 GCA_017455665.1 Lentisphaeria bacterium | reverse complement strand
GTTCGCGGCGCTGAAGGAGAAAGGCGTGGAACGCGTCGAGCTCACGCTTCACGTCGGCGCGGGCACGTTCAAGCCCGTGTCCGAGGAGAAGATCGAGGACCACCCGATGCACGCGGAGTATTTCGTCTTCACGCCGGAAGCCGCCGAACGCCTCAACCGCGTCCGCGCCGCCGGGGGCCGCATCCTCGCAGTCGGCACCACCTCGCTCCGCACGCTCGAATCCTGCGTGGACGAATGCGGCGTCTTCACGGCGCGCACCGGGGAGACGTCCATCTACATCTACCCGCCGTACCATGTGCGATCCGCCGACATGCTCCTCACAAACTTCCACCTGCCGAAAAGCACCCTCCTCATGCTCGTGTCCGCGTTCGCCGGCATGGAGCCGATCCGCAAGGCATACCGCATCGCCGTTCAGGAACGCATGAAGTTCTTCAGCTACGGCGACTGCATGCTGATCACCGGGCGCGTCTGAGCGGACGGAGGGGGAACGGAGGCGCGCATGTCGAAACTGCATCCCGAGTTCAGGCCGTCGGACATCCCGGACAAGCCCGGCTGCTACATCTACCGCGACCGCTTCGGCACGGTCATCTACGTGGGCAAGGCGGCGAACCTGAGGCGGCGCATGAGCCAGTATTTCCAGGACTCGCGCATCCGCACAGCCGACCCGAAACTCCGCTCGCTGATCCACTCCATCGCCACATGGGAGACCATCACGGTCCGCACCGAGGACGAGGCGCTGATCCTCGAATCCCGCCTCATCAAGGAGTACGCGCCGCATTACAACGTCCTCATGCGCGACGACAAGCGCTACCTGATGCTGAAGATCGACCCCGCCGAGACCTTCCCGCGCCTCAAATTCGCACGCCTCAAAAAGGACGATTCCTGCCTCTATTTCGGGCCGTTCCCGAAGGGCGGCGCGCTCCACCTCACCGCCGACTTCCTCGTGCGGCATTTCGGCATCCGCGTGTGCCGCTGCGCCGAGCCGGGGCCGGAGGACCGCGCGCACTGCCTCGCCGGGACCGTCCGCGACTGCTGCCGCCCGTGCGTGGGCGAGGTCACGAAGGAGGAATACGACGAACGCGTGAAAAAGCTGATCGACGTGCTGAACGGGCACATCGGCGAGGTCGCCGCGATCCTGAAACAGCGCATGACCGAGGCCGCCGCGAAACAGCAGTTCGAGAAGGCAGCCAACCTGCGCGACGTCGCCGACAACCTCGACTGCCTCTACGCCGGACGCCGCCGCAACCTCGCGAACGTCAAAATCCCGTCCCTCGACACCGGCGAAGGCGCCGTAAAGGAGCTCGGCGAGGAGCTCTGCCTCCCCGTCATGCCCGAAAACATCGAGTGCTTCGACATCTCGAACATCTCCGGCACGCTCGCCGTCGCCAGCATGGTGCATTTCACCGGCGGCCGCCCCGACAAGAAGAAATACCGCCGGTTCCGCATCCGCACGGTCGAGGGGCCGAACGACTTCGCCATGATGAAGGAGGCCGTCACGCGGCATTTCAGCCGCCTCATGGAGGAGGGCCGTCCTCTGCCCGACCTGCTCATGGTCGACGGCGGCAAGGGCCAGCTCTCCAGCGCGCTCGACGCCCTCGTCGCCATCCACTGCCCGCCGTTCCCCGTCATCGGCCTCGCGAAAAAGCACGAGGAGGTCTTCATCCCCGGCGAATCCGAGTCCGTACGCCTGCCGCTGGACAGCGCCGCGGTCAAGCTCCTGCAGGCGGTCCGCGACGAGGCGCACAGGTTCGCCATCACCTACCACCGCGAGCTCAGGCTGAAGACCATCCGCGATTCCCTGCTGGACGAGATCGAAGGCATCGGCGAGGCGAGAAAGGCCGCGCTCCTGCGTGAATTCGGCTCCGTCCGCGCGCTCCGCAGCGCCACGGCGGAGGAGATCGCCGCCCGCGTCAGCGGCATCGGCATCGAGTTCGCGCGCACCATCCGCGACTACCTGGACAAGCACGCCGCCGACGGCTCGGTCGATCCGCTGTAATTTACTTTTTCAGCACCTCGAACAGCGCACACGCATCGTCGTCGTACAGACAGCGGAAACGTTCCGGGTGCGCTTTCGCCGCGCGGTATTCCCAGCCGGGATCCGGCAGGCGTTCC
>JAFSZN010000129.1 GCA_017455665.1 Lentisphaeria bacterium | reverse complement strand
TCCGAGGACCCGGTCGAAAAGATGTCCTCGCGCCCCGATTTCCAGGTGCTGATTTACCCGGTGATCACGATGACCGTGAAGACCGAGGGCGGCACGAAACGCAATCTGCTCGGCGGCAGTCCCTCGCAGGAGCTGATCGACCTGCTGTCCAACGAAAAGCAGGTCACGGACAAGACCCCGCCGGCGTTCGTGTGCCATTCCGCGAAGGACCAGCTCGTCCCGGTCGACAACAGCCGCATGTACGTCGAAGCGCTCAAGGCGCACAAGGTCCCGGTCGAGTATCTGGAGTTCACCGAGGGCGGCCACGGGTTCACCGGCTCGAAACTGCCGCTTTGGAAGATGTGGCAGGACGCCTGCGCGGCGTGGATGTTCAGGCAGGGCTATATCGACGTCGACCCCGCGAAGGACAAGACGGCCGACGGGAAGGACGCGAAGGCCGCCGAACCCGAAAAGAAGTGATTGGAGGATTGCCTGTGTCATCGGAACAGCCTACCGTCGCCGACCGTGTCCGGAAAGTCGTGGCGGAGTGCCTGAATTGGGAGGCTGGAATCGAATTCTCCATAGCCCATGAAAGAGACCGGAGCGCGAAACCGAAATCTTTCCGCTTGTACATGCCGGTAAAGCCGAGACTGTCGGAAGAGAAACGGATCACGCCGGACCGGATCACGGACGACCGCCCGTTGTATCAGGATCTTGATTCGATGTCCATCGAAGAGCTGATTATGGCATTCGAAGACGAATTCGACCTCAGGATCCCGGACGGGGTCGCCGCGGGATTTCATACCGTCGGCGATGCCATCCGGTATCTTGAGGACAGGGTAAAGCGGTCCGCGGAAGGATGAGGCAGCCTTGAACCGGCAAGTCCCGGGAGGTACGGGACCGGGAGGCCGAGGCGGAAACGGTGGCGGGATGCCTGCCAGCGGGCTTCAGGCGTTTTTGAGCAGGAAGATCGCCGCCAGAAGCAGACCTGCAAGAAGCAGAAAGATCCCTCCCACAACGGACTTCATCCACGTGTCGGGGTGTTTCCCTTCGTGTTGTTCCAATGCCTTGCCGGCATTGTCCGTGATGTCTTTGTTGCAGTTCAAAATCTTTTCTCCTTGCGCTGGATGCGCCGGCCCGAATATTCCCGGTCCCTGGGGAATCCGGTTTCCCTGCCGGGCGGACAGAACGCAATCCTGTATTCATATATACCGCTTTGGGGCGTCAAATCTAACACCCGCGGCCTCTCTTTTTTTTGATTTTCCGCTTTTTTCTGGGAAAAGAACGCTTTGCCGGGCGGTTTGCCGCCGCATATACATATAACTGGACGATGTCCGTAACGCGTGGGGGCGATCATTCCCGCGGAGTCGATTTCGTCAAGCTCAATATGCCGGCGTTCAGGTTCAGCGTGTAATCGGAGCCGCCGACGGTCACGGTCTGCCCGACGGACAGCGCTGCGGACGCATCGTCGCGGAGCGTGAATATCCTGTTGAAACTGTCCGTGCCGTCCGCGAGCAGGTACGTGCCGTCCGGGGCATCGGCGGCGTCGATGACGAACGATCCGCCGGTGAGGTTGAAAAGGTTGACGACAAAGGGCCGCTCATTCGGTTCGCCGAGGCGGAACGTCAGTTCCCTGAACTTGTACGGATCGTCCATGACCAGTTGCCCGCCGGAGACCGTGATCGCGCCGTCGAGGTCGCCACCCCGGTCGTAGGTGAAGACCAGCGATCCCTCCTCGATGACCCATTTCCCGTCGTAGTCGTCGACGGGCGCATTGACCGACAGGATCCCCTTGCCGGTCTTGCGGATGCAGATGTCGTAGGCGCTGATGTCCTCTACCGGGCTTGGCATATCCGTATGCTCGTCGCCTGTCCTGACGCTGGACGCGATGGAATCCCTGCCGTCGCCGTCGCCGATGATCATGACGCCGTTGATGCGGAACTCCGCGCCGGAGGATTTCACGGGCGTCCTGTCGTAAATGGAGAATGCGATGAAGCCGCCGCAGCCGGATGCGTTGCCCTCGTTTATGATCGTGATGCCGTCGGAGACCTCGTAGACCAGGTTGCTGCTCTCGACCTGGATCGCGCCGCCGCACCAGCCGTACAGGAAATGGTCTCCGGTCCTGTTGTTCTCGAAACACGAATCGACGATCAGGACCTCCTGACAGTCGAAGAGGTTGATCGCGCCGCCGAATCCGTTGACCTCGTTTCCGAGGAACTGCGCGTTCCGGATCGTCGCGCGGGTCCGCTCGAGGTTCAGCGCGCCGCCTCTGCTGAACGCGCCGTTCTGCCGGAAGACCGTGCCGTCTATGGTCAGGTCGCAGTCGATCATGCGGAACGCGCCGCCCGCGCCGCCGGACCCGCGGTCCACATTTCTTTCATACGTCCCCTTTTTGACCAGGAAACGTCCGGTATTCGCATGCATCGCCGCGCCGCCGCCCTCGAGGTCTTCGGACGTGTTGATCACGCGGTCCGCGACATGGAGTTCGTTCAGCACGATGTCCACCGGGTTGCCGGTCTTTTCGTTCGTCGTCGAGAACCGCATGAGGGGAGTGATCTGCGTCGGGTCGGGCAGGTAGACGGTGTCGCTGTCGGGCATGTTGAACCGGATCTTCCACGGACCGCCGGGAATCTGCGAACGGGCGACCGCCTCGCGCAGGCTGACCACGCCGTCGTTCTCGTCCGCGCTGTCCCACGGCGTCGTGACGACGAGCGGATCGGCGTTTTTGCCTCGGGTGCGCCAGAAGAAGAACAGGAGGACGGCGGCGCACAGGGCGGTCAGGATCAGGAGCGCGGGCAGGACGCGTTCGCACCTGCGAAGGAACCTTCTGCTCCACGACATCCGGCTTTCACGCAGACGCGACCGCGCGTCCGCGACGGCGGAGATAAACTCGTCGGCGCTCTGGAACCGCCTGTTCGGCGATTCGCTGCACGCCTTCATGTAGAGCGGCAGCATGATCCCGATCTCGGAGAGGGGGATCTCCTCCGGGACGGACGGGAACAGCGTCGCGTCCATGCCGGACCAGGCGCAGTAGATGACTTTCCCGATGGCGTACAGGTCGCAGTCACGCGGTTTGTAGGCGTCCGGATCGCAAGTCATTTCCGGCGGGACGAAGCCGGTGGTCCCGAACGGCGCGTCGGCGAGGCGGTTCAGCGTGTCGGAAAGCAGGCTGTAGTCGGTCAGCTTCGGTTCCCTGTCGAGAAAAACGATGTTGTCCGGCTTGATGTCGCAATGCGCGAGCCCGGCCCTGTGAAGGTCCCGGACGGTCGCCAGCATTTTGTCCGCCAGGCGCAGGACTTCCTCCGGCTGGAGGCGTCCGTTCCGGGCGATGCGGTTCGCGAGCGTGTCCGGCTCGTAGTCCGGCCCCACTGCGCCAGATTGTCCGCCGGGGGCATGACGCACCAGATGCGGCCGCTGGCGAGCTTTCCGACTTTCAGGATGGGGACCAGTCCGGGGATGCGCGAGGAGACCGCGCGGCATTTTTCGATCCCGGTGAGCTCGCCGTCGTTGTCCGCCCTCTGGATCACCTTCAGGACTTTTTTCTGCTCGACGTCCTCGTTCACGAGGTACAGGTCGCCGTGGCCGCCCCGGACGATGGGCGAGACGATCGTCATCCCCTCCAGGAGATCGCCCTTTTGGAAATCGAATGGACCGGAAAAGCTCATAACGGCATGTCGAGGTTGAAATCGGGGTTTTCGATGCGGATGTCGGAAACGATCCTGCGGAGCGTCTTCCGGCAGCGGGAACAGTAGACGTCGATGGTGGCGCGGTTGATCCCGAGGCAGCGGGCGACTTCCTTCTGCGGACGCTCCTGAAGCACGACCATCTCGAAGATCGCGTAGGTCTTCGGCTCGACGGTGTTCCGGAGCTCGTTCATCGCCGCGGCGAGAAGGCACTTGCGGTATTCCTCGTCGAACAGCTTTTGAAACGGGTTGCTTTCGCCGAGGTTGTCTCCGGTCAGCGACGCCGGAAGGTCGTCGACGGGCGAACCGGGCTCGCCGGAGCCGGAAACCGTTTTGGAAACGCTGTCAAACGGGGCGGATTTTTTGAGCATTTCCGCCGCCTTGTGCCGGACGAGCACGCCGAAGTAGGTGCGGAATCTGCCTTTTGCCGGATCGTAGCGCAGCAGAGGTTCCCCGCTGAACAGATCGAGCATGATCTCCTGCATGAGGTCGCTGCAGTTGTCCTGCGACAAGCCGAGTTTCCTGCCGATGTCGAGGACGAGCGGCCAGTAGATGCGATAGAACTCCTCCCAGGAGATCTCGTCGCAGTTCTGCATCCGCTGCAGCAGTGTTTTCCTTGTCGTGTACATGGGTGGCTCTGGTTACTTTTTGAAGATCGCGAAGGCGGCGAGGATGAGGGCGGCGAGGATCGCCGCCGTGCAGATCAGTTCCCAGACTTTTCTTGGAATCTTCGTTTTCCGTTTCATCACACAAAGTGTGCCAGGCAGTGCGCGGCTGCGCTCGGGCACGAAAAAGGTTCAGGATGAAAAGGAACGGTCCTCCGTTCGGAAAACCGTCCTGAATTTGAGCTGAATCAGTACACGATCTCTTCCCAGGGGAGGCCGTACTCGTTGAGCTTCTGCATGAAGGGAGCGGGATCGAATTCCTCCATATTGAAGACGCCGGGGCCCTTCCATGTGCCGGTGGCGAGCATCATCGCGCCGATCATGGCGGGGACGCCGGTCGTGTAGGAGACTGCCTGCGCGCCGGTCTCGCGGAAGGATTCCTCGTGGTCGCAGACGTTGTACAAGAAACGCTTGACGGGCTTGCCGTCCTTCTGTCCCTGGAGGAGGCAGCCGATGCAGGTCTTGCCCCTGGTGAGCGGGCCGAGGGAGGCGGGATCGGGGAGGAGCGCCTTCAGGAACTGAAGCGGGATGATCTCGTGTCCCTCGTACATGACCGGGTCGATGCGGGTCATGCCGACGTCCTGGAGGACTTCGAGGTGCTTGATGTAGTTGTCGGAGAAGGTCATCCAGAAACGCGCCTCCTTGAGGCCGTAGGGCTTCAGGTAGGGGGCGAGGGATTCGAGCTCCTCGTGCCAGAGGAGGTAGATCTTCTTCGGACCGATGCCGGCGGGGAAGTCGAACATTTTGGAGAACTCGAGCGGCTCGGTCTCGATGAACTGTCCGTCCTTGTAGTATTTGCCCTTCGCGGTGACCTCGCGGATGTTGATCTCCGGGTTGAAGTTGGTGGCGAACGCCTGTCCGTTGTCGCCCGCGTTGCAGTCGATGATGTCGAGCGTGTCGATGGTGTCGAAATACTGTTTTTCCCACGCGGTGTAGACGTTGGAGACGCCGGGGTCGAATCCGCTGCCGAGGAGCGCGGTGATGCCCTTCTCGCGGAAGCGGTCGCGGTACGCCCACTGCCAGCTGTATTCGAAGTGCGCGACGTCCGGCGGCTCGTAGTTGGCGGCGTCGACGTAGTCCACGCCGGTCTCGAGGCAGGCGTCCATGATGTGGAGGTCCTGGTAGGGCAGGGCGAGGTTCAGGACGACGTCCGGGCGGAACGACTTGATGAGCTCGACGAGCTGCGGGACGTTGTCGGCGTCGACCTGCGCGGTCTGAACGGGACGCTTCAGGGCGGCGGCCAGTTTCTTGCATCTGGACTCCGTGCGGCTGGCGATCATGATGTCGGTGAAGACGTCGGACGCCTGGACGCATTTGTGGGCGGCGACGGTCGCGACGCCGCCGGCTCCGATGATCAGGACTCTTGACATGGTGTAAGTCTCCTTCTTTGAAGTGTCTTAACGTTCGAAATAAGTGTATCCGCGAATGCCGTCCTCGAACGCGTTCGTGATGGTCTTTCGCTGGGCGGGAGTGATCATTTTTCTGCGGACGGCGCGTTCGGCGACGCTGCGGAAGAAGGTGATGAGCTCCTTCGCGTCGTATTCGACGTAGGAGAGCACGTCGCCGACGGAGTCGCCCTCGATCTCCTTGTCGATGTCGAAATGCCCGTCCGGGGAGATGGTGATGCTGACGACGTTGGTGTCGCCGAGCAGGTTGTGGAGGTCGCCGAGCGTCTCCTGGTACGCGCCGACCAGGAACACGCCGAGGTAGTATTCCTCGTCCGGCTTGAGCTCGTGGAGCGGGAGCGTGTGGAGCTCGTCGTGCAGGTCCACGAACTTGTCGACCTTGCCGTCGCAGTCGCAGGTGATGTCGGACAGGATGCCGCTGCGCGTGGGACGTTCGTTGAGGCGGTGGATGGGGACGATGGGGAAGACCTGGTGGATCGCCCAGGAGTCGGGGAGCGACTGGAAGACGCTGAAGTTGGCGTAGTAGATGTCGGCGAGCTGGGCGTCGAGGTCCTCGAATTCGTCCGGGATGTAGGCGAGCTTCTGCGCCTCCTTGTTCGCGACCGCCATGATGTGCCAGAAGGCGGATTCGACGAGGGCGCGTTCGCGGAGGGAGATGCGTCCGTTCTTGAAGAGCAGGCGCAGTTCGTCGCGGTTGTAGATGGCGTCGTGGAAGAACTCCTGCAGGTTCTTCTGGTTGATGTTGGAAAGGATGTTCATCAGGTCCTTCGTGAGGTCGTGCGCGTTCTCCGGGATCTTGTCCGGGATGGTGACCGGGTCGAAGCGGGCGACGTCGAGGATGTTGAAGAGCAGGATGGAGGAGTACGCGACGGTGGCGCGCCCGGACTCGGTGATGATGTCCGGGTGGGGGACGTCCGCCTCGGTGAGCATTTCGCCGACGGTCTCGATGATGTCGACGCAGTATTCGTCGATGGTGTAGTTGCGGCTGTGCTGGTAGTTCGTGTGGGAGCCGTCGTAGTCGACGGCGAGGCCGCCGCCGAGGTCGAGGTAGCCCATCGGCGCGCCTTCCTGCACGAGCCCGATGTAGACGCGGCTTGCCTCCTGCACGCCGGACCGGATGTCGCGGATGTTCGGGATCTGGGAGCCGATGTGGTAATGGAGCAGGCGGAGACAGTCGAGCATGTCCTCGCCCTTCAGGCGGTCGACCAGCTCCATGAGCTGGGCGGTGTTCAGTCCGAACACGCTGCGGTCGCCGCCGGATTCGGTCCACTTGCCGCCGGCGCGCGTGGAGAGCTTCATGCGGACGCCGATCATGGGCTTGACCTTGAGCATCCGGCTGCGTTCGATGATCACGTCGAGCTCGCTGGGCATCTCGATGACGAGGATGCAGCGGTATCCGAGCATGGAGGCGAACAGCGCGAGGTCGATGAACTCCTCGTCCTTGTAGCCGTTGCAGACCACGCACGCCTCGGGATCGTGGAGCGTGCCGAGGGCGGCGATGAGCTCGGCCTTGCTGCCGGCCTCGAGACCGTGGTGGAAGTCCTTTCCGAAACGGGAGATGTCCTGCACGACCTGCTGCTGCTGATTGACCTTGATGGGGAAGACGCCTTTGTATTTTCCCTGGTACTTGGTCTGTTCGATCGCCTTGCGGAAGCTCGCGTGGAGCTGGTTGATGCGCGATTCCAGGATGTTGCTGACGCGGATCAGCACGGGCATGTTCATGCCGCGTTCCCGGATGCCCTGCACGATGTCGGGCAGGCTGACCGCCGGGGCGTCCTTGCCCGGGTTCGGCGAGATCGTGAGCTCGCCCTTCTCGTTGACGTGGAAATACCCGGCGCCCCAGTCGTTGATGCCGTAAAGCGTGGCGGAGTCCTCCGCCGACCAATGTTCGAATTTGTCTTTCTTGACGTTCATTCCCGCACCCTCGGAAAACCCGGCAGTCCATGCCGGAAAACATGTGATTATTTATTAGCCGCGCGGGCGTCCGAGTGTCCGTGTTTTTCCTGTGCCGGACGCCGCACGCGTGGGTCGTTTTTTTGCCGGAGCCTTACTTGACGTTCAGGCGGCCGCCCGCGGTCAGGATCACGCGGTCCTCGTCGGAGACGTTCAGGTTCAGCTGGATCCGGAACGATTCGCCGGAGGGCTTCTTCACCGTGGCGGTGATGGAGCTTTCCTGCACTGCCTTGCGGAGGTCGTCGATCTCGACGGCGTCCTCCGGGTCGATCCGGTCGTAGTCGGCGGGATCCGCGAACGTGAGCGGCAGGATGCCGAAGTTGATCATGTTGGCGCGGATGATGCGTTCGATGGCGATGGCGATGACCGCCTTCACGCCGAGGTACATCGGGCAGATGGCGGCGTGTTCGCGGCTGGAGCCCTGGCCGAAGCTGTCGCGGCCGACGATGACCGCCTGGCGTCCGGAGTCGCGGACTGCGGAGGCGCGTTCGGCGAAGGTGGGCTTGCCGGGGACGTTGGTCTGCGCGAAGACCGCCTTGGCGTACTCGGGGATGTTGCTGCGGTATTTGAGGTAGGCGCCCGCGGGCATGATGTCGTCGGTGGAGGTCTTGTCGCCGGTCTTGATGACCACGACGCCGTCAAGCTTCTCCGGCAGAGGCTTGCAGTTCGGCGGCGCGCCGATCGTGGGCTTGCGGATGATCTCGACGGAGGCAGGATCGTCGGCGGGCGGCAGGATCATGGAGTCGTCGACCGTGAAGGATTCGGGATCCTTGAACACCGGATACTCGAAGTCGAGCGTGAGCGGAGAGGTGAATTCGCCGGTGAGCGCGGCGGCGCAGGCGGTCTCCGGGCTGACCAAGTAGGACTGGTCGCCCTTCGTGCCGGACCTGCCGGGGAAGTTGCGGTTGAACGTGCGGACCGTGACGGTGCCGTTTGCCGGGCTCTGGCCCTGTCCGATGCAGGGGCCGCAGCCGCATTCGAGGATGCGGGCTCCGGCGGAGACGATGTCGGCGAGCTTTCCGTCGGCGGCAAGCATGGCGAGGACCTGGCGGCTGCCGGGGGCGATGTCGAGGGAGACATTCGGGTGGACCTTGCGCCCCTTGAGCATGCCGGCGACGATGGAGAGGTCGCGGTAGGAGCTGTTCGTGCAGGAGCCGATGATGACCTGGTTGACCTTCATGCCGGAGAGTTCGGCGACGGTCTTGATGTTGTCCGGGCTGGACGGGCATGCCGCCATGGGCTCGAGCGCGGAGAGGTCGATGTCGATCACGCGGTCGTATTCGGCGTCGGCGTCGGCGACGAGTTCGGTCCAGACGGAGCCGCGTCCCTGCGCTTCGAGGAACGCGCGCGTGCTGGCGTCGGACGGGAAGACGCTGGTGGTCACGCCGAGTTCGGCGCCCATGTTCGTGACGGTGGCGCGCTGGGGCACGGAGAGCGTGGCGACGCCCGGCCCGAAATACTCGACCATGCAGCCGACGTTGCCCTTCGTCGTGAGGATGCTCAGGACCTTCAGGATGATGTCCTTCGCGGCGACCCACGGACGGAGGCTGCCGGTGAGGCGGATGCCGATGATCTTCGGGTAGGCGAGGCGGAACGGCTTGCCCGCCATGGCGAGCGCGACGTCCAGTCCGCCCGCGCCGATCGCCATCATGCCGATGCCGCCGCCGGTCGGGGTGTGGGAGTCGGAGCCGAGCAGGGTCTTGCCGGGCACGCCGAAGCGTTCGAGGTGGACCTGGTGGCAGATGCCGTTGCCGGGACGGCTGAAGCGGATGCCGTGCGCGGCGGCGACGGACTGAAGATAGAGGTGGTCATTGGGGTTTTCCGGCCCCATCTGGAGCATGTTGTGGTCCACGTACGACACGGACAGCTCGGTTTTCACCTTGCCGGTCCCCATCGCCTCGAGTTCCAGATACGCCATCGTCCCGGTGGCGTCCTGCGTCAGCGTCTGGTCGATGCGGATCGCCGCGGGTTCGCCCGGAACGCCGCTGCCGGACACGAGATGGTTCGCTAAGATTTTCTGAATGACCGT
>JAFSZN010000128.1 GCA_017455665.1 Lentisphaeria bacterium | reverse complement strand
ACCGCGCTCAGCCATTTCGCCGTGGACGCGAACTACGCCGCCTGCCGCGCCTCGATCGAATGGTCGCTCGACAATCCCACCTGGCCGACCGAATGGCGTCTGCTGATGCCCGAGCTGGTGAAAGTCTATCTGCTGTACAGCGGCGACTTCGACACCGTGCGCGGCTGGTACGAACGCCTGAAGCCGTTCCTGCTCTCCGGCAGTCTGGACGAACGCGGCTTCCTGACCGCGAAACGCCTGCCGCAGGGCGTCCGCGACATCGTGGACTGGCCCGAGGGCGAGCGCGACGGCTACGAGATGAAGGACGTGAACTTCGTGCCGAACGCGTTCCGGCACCTCGCGCTGCTCGACATGGCGTATCTGGCGGAACAGACCGGGCACGCGGACGAGGTCACGCAGTACCGCGCGGAAGCCGTCGAGCTGAAAGAACGCCTGCACGAGGCAATGTTCGACGGCAAGCTTTTCGTCGATTCGCCCGGCTCGAAACACCATTCCGTCCACGCCCAGATGGCGGCGGTCTGCACCGGCGTCGTCCGCGAGGCGGAAAAGCCCGCGATCGCCGAGTTCCTGAAGGGAAAAGGCATGGCGTGCAGCGTGTACGGTGCGCAGTATCTGCTCGACGCGTGTTTCGAGCTCGGACTCGGCGAACACGCCGTGGAACTCATGACCTCGGACGGCCTCCGCAGCTGGCGCAACATGCTCCGCGCGGGCGCGACCGTGACCATGGAGGCGTGGGACAACTCCGTGAAGCCGAACCAGGACTGGAACCACTCGTGGTCGACCGCTCCGGCGAACATCGTCGCGCGGCGTCTCTTCGGCATCCGTCCGCTCGCGCCGGGCTTCGCGGAGTTCTGCGTGGAGCCGGACCCGTGCCTGAAAAACGGGTCCTACCGCCAGCCGACCCCGCTCGGCACAATCGAGGTCAAGGTAAACGGCAGTGTGATCGAAGTGAGCCATCCGAGGTGGCTCAAGCAGGTGCGCCTCTCCTCCGACCCCATCGTCCAGCTGATGGAAGAGTTCAGGCGCCAGCAGGAACACTGATGCCCGCGACAGCCGATCCTGTGCGCGGGCATCATTTTGAACGGAAAGCCAGCCGGAATCATTCCGCGGATTCGGCTTCCTCCGGATCGTCTTTCCCGGCGCTGCGGACGGCTTTGTCGTTGATCTTCTTTTCCAGATACTGCTCGACGGTCAGTCCGCCGTAGTCCGGCTCGGAGTAGGACGTTTCCGCGCCCTCGACCTCGTTGCCGTCCGCGTCCAGATCGCTCATGTCGTAGCCGAGGAGCGCCTTGGCGTCGCGCTGCCCCTTCGCGGCGGCGTCCTTCAGATACTTCGCGGCCTGCGCGATGTCCTGCGTGACGCCGTGCCCGTAGAGGTAAAGCAGACCGAGTTCATACTCGGCATCGGGGAAAAAGACCGTGGCGGACGGATGCATGGTCAGCTGCCGGAACGCCTCGAAATAGTCCTGCGCGCAGCCGAGTCCGCGCGCCGCGCAGAGGCCGAGGTACACGTGAACGTCCTCGTTCTTCGGATCGGATGCCGCGCGCCTGAAATTGAAGTACGCCTCGGCGTATTTCGCCATGGCGGCATGCGGATCCTTCGCCTGCCCCGCCTCGGCGAACAGCGTCTGGCCCGCCTCATAGTATTCCTGCGCTTTGGAGTATTCCAGCTGCGCGGAAAGCCCCATGGCGAAATGCCACACGCTGTACGGGAGGATCAGGAATGCGATGTAGAAGCACGGCTTGGCGTAGCCGGGCTGCTTGTGTTTGTGCTCGGGGATGTGCTCCGGCTTCTCTCCGGCTTTCCACTTCGAGCGGACATAGCCCAGCTGGTTGTGCGACGGGGCGTTTTTGCCGAACAGGACGCGGTTGTACGTGATCACGCACAGGCGGATGCTGATCAGCAGCGAAACAAGCTCGCCGATGAACCCGCCGATATTCGCCTGCCGGACCATGGCGATCATCTCCAGAACGCCGCTGACGATCCCGATGATCGCCACGATGCGGAAGAGCCATTGCGCCGCGGTCGAGCGCTGCGTCCGGAGCGCCACGCCGAACGCCGGAATGATCACGATCAGCGGCAGCAGAAGCCAGGTCAGGATCACGATCGCGGTCCTCATGGTCGGCGGACACCCCGGCAGATGCGGCACCGCGAACAGCGCTAGCTCGAAGAACACGAAAAACACGGCAAGCACATAATACAGGATGCCGAGGCGTTTCAGCGCGCGGGAATCGTGCAGCGCCTTCTTCGACGACGCAGCATCCAGCGCCAGCAGGCGCGCCTCCACGGAGCCGGGCGCGTATTCCGGCGTTTCCGCCGGCGCGGATGCGGGCGTTTCAGCCGGATTTGAGGCGGTTTCCTGTGAAACGGCGGACGGTTCGACTTGCTTTTGTTCGGTTTCGCGGCTCATGGCATCAGGCTCCTTGAGGATAAAGGATAGAAAATGTAAAAATGTTTTCGGTATAGTATAGCACATGAGGCGGATTTTTACAAATCGAAACCCCGTTTTTTTCTAACAAAAAAACAGAAAAAATGGTTGAACGGCTGACAAATCACAGCCCGTAAAGGCGTTCGATCTGGCGGTCCGCCGCGGACGGTCCGCCGCGGCGCAGCGCCCGCAGCACGGCGCACTGTTCCGCCCGCGTGGCGCGGCAGACGGGCAGACGTTTCAGGATCGCGATCTTGACCTGCGGAAACGGCTTGCCGGACTCCGAGGCGACGAGCCGGTACCAGCGGTCCACGGCCGCACTGTTCATGACCGCCGCAAGGAAATGCAGCGAATACGTCCCCGGACGCGGCGCGGCGCCGTGCAGGGTGTTCGCGTAGTAATACCGTCCGGCGGAGTCGCAGGCGGCGACGATCCGGTCGGCGGTCTGGCGCGACAGGATCTTCGGGCGTTCGAAGACGTCCGGCGTGCGCATGCGAAGTCCGGGCGGACGGCCTCCGAGGCGGGCCGCTTCGAGCGCCGTCATGCGCGACGGATCGTAGTCGATCCAGCGGGCGGCGGGCAGGATCCTCATGCGGACGACGTCGCGCCCGGTGAGGAGAGGTTTCGGGTTCGCGGCGCGTTCCGGCGAGCGCACGAACAGTTCTTTGCCGACCGCGCCCTGGATCACGCCGTCGCGCACGTCGGCGACCTCGCCGAGCAGGACGCTGTGCGCCCGGACCGTCTGCAGGAACGCGCCGTCGGCGCAGAGTCCGGCGACGATGCGGCACCCCGGAAATGCGAGGATGTCGGCGGCGGGCACGTCCCCGGCGTCGTCGATGCGGACGCATCCGTCGGGCGGCATAAGTTCGCGCCGGAAGACCACCGCGGCGGAGTCCACCACGGCTTTTCCGAAGAGGCCCGGCGGCAGCGACGAGGCGGAGACCAGGCGCTGTTCGGTGAGAAGCCAGCGGCGCATGGCGGCCCCCTGCGTATTGAGCAGCAGACGGTCCGGCGCGAGCCAGCCGCACACGCCGCCCTCGCGCGCCAGCTTCGCGCCGAGTTCGATGAAGAGCGAAAAGAGATTGAACCGTCCATTCGTGAAGCGGTATCGCGTCCGCAAACGCTTTTTCCGCGCCCCGGACATCGCGTCCACCGGCACGAACGGCGGATTGCCGAGCACGAGGTCAAACGAACCCGCCGGAAACACGTTTTTGTTCAGGGCGTCGGCGCAGACGATGCGCGGCGCGCCGGGCGTACCGGTCAGGCTCAGGTACAGCCAGCGGAGACGCAGCGCGGCGACCTCGGCGGCGAGCGGCTGGAGTTCGATCCCGCAGAGATTCTCCGGACGGGGCAGCACGCCGAACCGTTCGTACAGGATGCGCATGGCGGCGGCAAGGAACGCGCCGCAGCCGCACGCGGGGTCGATGACGCGCAGACCGGGCACGGTTTCGCGGGTCAGTCCGGGGAGAGCGTCCAGCGCGGCGGAGACGATGCGTTCGGCGACGGACCGGGGGGTGTAGTAGATGCCGTCGCGTTTGCGGATCGGCGCGAGCGCGGCGGCGCAGAGACCTTCGAGGTCGTCTATCCTCAGCACATGTCTGTCCGGACGGGGACGCGGCATGGTATCAGGCTTCCTGGAACGCCTGAATGATCGCGAGGAAATCGTCCGGGATCGGCGCTTCGACCGTCATGCGTTCGCCGGTCACGGGATGAGGAAACGAGATCCGGCGAGCGTGGAGCATCTGGCGCGGGGCCGGCGAGGAACGCCCGCGGTTGTAGAGCTTGTCGCCGACGATCGGATAGTCCTTGTACGAGAGATGGACGCGGATCTGGTGCGTGCGGCCGGTGTGGGGGTGCATCTCCATGACGGCGACCTTGCGGCCGTCCCAGAGGCCCTTGCGGATGACCTTCCACGTGGTGACCGCCTCGCGTCCCTGCCCCGCCCGTGCGATCGCCATGCGCTTGTGGTCCGGGTGGCGCATGATGGGGGCGTTCACCACGTTCACGTCGGGCGAGGGCCAGCCGTGCACGATGGCGAGGTAGGTCTTCTGCACGTCGCGGTCGGCGAACGACTTCGCGAGCTTGCGGAGCGCCTTCGGGGTCTTCGCGATGATGAGCGCGCCGCTGGTGTCCTTGTCGAGCCGGTGCACGATGCCGGGCCGCATGGCGTCGAAATCCTCGTCGTCGAGCCCGGGTTCGCGCCCGAGCACGGCGTTCACCACGGTCCCGTGCCAGTTGCCCGCCGCCGGATGCACCACCATGCCCGCGGGCTTGTTGATGACCAGCAGCACGTCGTCCTCGTAGATCACGTCCAGCGGGATGTCCTCGCCCTCGGCGCGGTCGGGCACGGAAGGCAGGGAATCGGTGAGGCGGGCGACGGCTCCGGCGGGAAATTTGAGGCGCGGCACGTCGCAGACCTTGCCGTTGACCGTGAGCTTGCCGTCGCGGATGAGCTTCTGAATATGCGTGCGCGAGAGGTCGGGGCAGTACGCCGCCAGCACCTGGTCGATGCGTTCATCCGCGTCGAATTCGCCGAGCGTGAACTCGTACACTCCGCTGTCGTTTCCGGTTCCGGGTTCGTCAGGCATCGGCGGACTCCCCGGCTTGTTTCTTTTCCTGTTTGCGGCCCAGCGAACGCGCCGCGCAGGCGACGATGACGCCGCCGGGGATCGCGATCGCGACCGCGATGAACTGCGACGGCGTGAGCCCGAGGATGGAATCGGTGTGGTCGCCGCGCATGAACTCGATCAGGAAGCGCATCACGCCGTACAGGATCAGGTAGACGCCGCCGATCGTCCCGGCGTATTTGCGTTTCCGCAGCAGCAGGAGCAGGATGACGCACATCAGGATGTTTCCGGCGGACTCGAAGAGCTGGACCGGATAGACCGGTTCGGACCCGCTCGACAGGAGCGAAGGATACCGCGCCGCCGCGCCCGATCCGGGCGGGAAGCACACGGCGAACGGGAAGCCCTGCGGCGCGGGCTTGCCGAAGCAGCAGCCCTGCATGAAACAGCTGATGCGTCCGAACGCGTGGGCGAGCGCCATGGCGGGTCCGAGGATGTCGAGCAGCGCGAGGATGCTGATGTCTTTGCGCGGCTCGGAGCCGTCGGCGGGCTGTTTTTCCTTCATGCCCAGCAGACGCCGCACGGTCGGCCACTTGGCGTAGATGCATTCCGCCGTGAACGCCAGGATGAACCCGCCGTAGAAGACGAGTCCGCCCTCGTGCACGTTCAGGATCGCCAAGATGCCGCGCCCGGAGAACTGGTCCCAGAACTGCACCACATAAAAGATTCTCGCGCCGATCACGCCCGCGAAGAGCGCGATCATGGCGATGTTGTAGATCTGGTCGGACGTGAGCCTGGCGTACGATTTCAAGTGCATAAGCAGGCCGAACGACGCCAGAAATCCGATGCCGATGAAAATGCCGTACCAGTGGACGGCGAAATTACCGATGTGAAACGCGATGGGATACATTTTTTCTCCAAAGTCAGCAAAAAAACGAAAAAAACACTGGAAAAATGAGGATTCCGCGGGTACATTAATT
>JAFSZN010000127.1 GCA_017455665.1 Lentisphaeria bacterium | reverse complement strand
TCATAGTACAATTAACCTTGCTTTCTGTGTGGTTTTGTCTGCAACTTAATTATACTATGAAAGCAGCAACCGGACAACCCTTTTCGGGCTGCCCGGCTTGTTTTTTTCTTAATCTCGGGGCTGCCTTAGTGCGACAGCCCCTTTTTTGCGTTTTTCGTGCGTTCAGCCGACCAGCGGCACGGTACGGTCATAGCGTGTGATCCACGTGCCGGCGGCAAAATTCCTGGCGCGCAGCAGCACCTCGCCGTCGTAGACCTCGACCACCCAGCCGCAGCCGTTGGCGATGTGGCCGCCGCGTTGGAGATCGAAGTACATATACGAGGGAAGGTTAATCAGCGTGATCGGGTTGCCGTTGTCGTTCTCCATCGTTTCCACACAGGCGTACGCCGGCCCGATCCGGCTGTCGGCGTTTTTGTAGCCCGCGTGGAGATGTCCGCTGATATAGAACACATTGTCGTACTTTTTGAGGATCGCCGCGAGCGCGGCGGACTGGTCGCCGACGCCGCCCTTGTCCGGCGGATCGTCCTTGTCCAGATCCCAGACGTAGGGCAGACCGTGCGTCTGGTTGATGGGCTGGTGCATGAAAACGAAGATCGGCTTCCCCGTGGCTGCGGCCTTCTCCATCTCCCGCGCAAACCATGCCAGTTGCGTATCGCTGAGATAGGCCGAAGTGCTGTCCGTTTCCGAACCGAGCGCGATGAAGGGATAGCCGTTGATGATGTCCGAATAGTACATCTCCGTAATATCCCGGCCGGAGATCGTTTTGTTGTACCGGATGAAGGTCGCCTTCACGCCGTCCTCCGGGTCGTCGAATTCGTCGCGGTTCGGCCCCCATGTGTCATGGTTGCCCACGACCACCATCGTGTTTTCGGCAATATCGTATCCGCGGACTGAATCCGCAAACGCGTCCCACTGGTCGACGTAGCCGTGGTTTGTGACGTCGCCCACGAACGCGACGGCGTCCAGCTTGTCCTGCGCGCGCTCCATGTCCAGCAGCCCCAGTTCAAGCATCCCGCGGAAGATCAGCTTGTAGTTGCCGCGCATATGGATGTCGGAGATCGCCGCGAAGCTGACGCGGCAGTCCTCCTTCGCACGGGCGAGCTTCGCCGTTTCTTTGCCCATGAGCAGACCCAGCGGGGCGGTGAGCGTCATCACGACGGACAGAAACAGACTGACGATCCTGACCGGAGTTTTCATCACAGGGCTCTCCTTTCATTTTTCAAAATGTTTAAAAGCGGGGCCCGGAATTTGGAATTACGCATGATTCAGAATAATTCCGCATTCCGGACTCCGCATTCCGAATGCATCAAAGTCCGATTGGCCGCAGTTTGCCGGCGTGCGTCACCCCGGCGCCGGCAGCCGCATCAGATATGAGGACCTGCGGCGGCGAGAGCTTTCCCGGCGTCGTTGTACTCATATTTCTTGAAATTCTTGATGAAGCGGGAAGCGAGATCCTTCGCCTTTTCGTCCCAGATCGCGGGATCGGCGTACGTGTCGCGCGGATCGAGGATGGCGGGATCGACGCCCGTGAGCGCGGTGGGGACCTCCAGATCGAAGTAGGGGATCGTCTTAGTGGGCGCGCCGAGGATGTCGCCGCCGAGGATCGCGTCGATGATGCCGCGGGTATCCTTGATGGAGATACGCTTGCCGGAACCGTTCCAGCCGGTATTGACGAGGTAAGCCTTGGCGCCGCTCTTTTCCATTTTCCGGACGAGCTCCTCGGCGTATTTCACGGGATGCAGCTCCAGGAACGCCTGGCCGAAGCAAGCCGAGAAGGTGGGCGTCGGCTCGGTGATGCCGCGTTCCGTACCGGCGAGCTTGGCGGTGAAGCCGGACAGGAAGTAGTATTTGGTCTGCTCGGGCGTCAGAACGGAAACGGGAGGCAGGACGCCGAACGCGTCCGCGGACAGGAAGATCACGTTTTGGGCGTCGGGACCGGAGGAGATGGGACGGACCTTCTTGACGATCTTTTCGATATGCTCGATGGGATACGAAACGCGCGTGTTTTCGGTGACGCTCTTGTCGGCGAAGTCGATCTTGCCGTTTTCGTCCACGGTGACGTTTTCGAGAAGCGCGTTGCGTTTGATGGCGTTGTAGATGTCGGGTTCGGACTCTTTGTCGAGATTGATGACCTTGGCATAGCAGCCGCCCTCAAAGTTGAACACGCCGTTGTCGTCCCAGCCGTGCTCGTCGTCGCCGATCAGAAGACGTTTGGGATCGGTCGAAAGCGTGGTCTTGCCGGTGCCGGACAGACCGAAGAAGATGGCGGTATTGCCGCCCTCGAGGTCGGTGTTCGCCGAGCAGTGCATCGCGGCGATGCCCTTCAGCGGCAGGTAGTACATCATCATGGACAGCAAGCCCTTCTTCATCTCGCCACCGTACCAGGTGTTGAGGATGACCTGCTCCTTACTGGTGATGTTGACTGCGAC
>JAFSZN010000126.1 GCA_017455665.1 Lentisphaeria bacterium | reverse complement strand
GTACAGCGGGGCTGTATTACTCAGATTAAGCTCTCTCAGCGGAAGATTCGCTACGATGAAAGCGAGATCCTTCACTTTGCGAACACAGGCATGTCTGCATCGTGACTTGAGGTGAGTCTAACAATCGTGTGGGTCTATGTCAGGGGAATCCTGAAGAACCGTCTGTGGTGCGCGTCTCGTATTCTGCGCAACGATCACTGCGGGCCGCAGACGGTGAATTGTGATCGGGGATCTGGCTTTGATTCCCGATCTTCTTTTCGCCAACTTGCCGAACAAAAACTCGCCAACTTGCCGATTTTGAGCTCAAGGTTATTTTTTAATGATACGTTTTGGCGACATGATTACCGTAAAACAGGGCAGGAGTTATGCCGAAGGAGCCTTCTTCGCTTTTTCAGCATCGTTTTTTCTGAGCTTGATTAACCTCAAGTAAAGTGTTATACTTTAATTTTACTTTACGAGGGGTAAAACCAGTCAAAAAACAGCGGAAAATAATGGAAAAGAAGGGAATGCGGGAACGGGGTTGTTTAAGTTCAAACTTGTTGATAATCAAGGCATAAAAAATGGTGGATCCTGCCGGGTTCGAACCAGCGACCAAAGGTTTATGAGACCTCCGCTCTAACCACTGAGCTAAGGATCCACGAAAATCCGCACGCAGGCGATGCCGCGCAGGCAGCCGTCGGGACGGAAAGCACGCCGCGCCGGACGGCATGAAGGCGGGAAGCACGCCCCGGCTGAATCCGGGAGCGGAATTCCGCCGGAGGAATTTGGACAGGATAATATACCATTTTCTTTTCAAAAATCAAGCAGCGAAACGCACTCGGAACACGTTTTTCCGTTGCCATCCCCCTTTTTTCAACGTAAAAGACACGTCCGCGCCTTGACTTTGCCGTCCCGCCGTGCTACAGTAAAGGAAAAATGTATCCGCATCTTCACACCCCGGTCCGGGCGCACATCCAGCTCTCGCGCCCCGGAAACGAAAGGAGTCCTCCATGTCATTCCTCAGCCTCAGAAAACTCGTCGCCGCGGCCGCCGTCTGCTGCGCCGCGATCAACATGATGTCCGCCGATCTTCAGGCACAGACCGTGGATCACACATCGGTCAAAGGCAACTACAGGCATTTCCTCACCCTCGTCAACAAGGATTCCCGTGTCCGGATCCTCGTCGACGACGCGGACTACGATTGCGTGAAAAAGGCCGCCGACATGTTCTGCTCCGACCTGAAGGCGATCACTGGACGCGAGGATGCCGCCAAGGTCGAAAACGAACTCCGATACAGCACGAAGGAATCCCTGGTCGTCGTCGGCACGCTCGGACACAGCAAGTTCATCGACCGGCTCGTCGAGAAGAAAAAGATCGATGTCTCGCAGATCAAAGGCAAATGGGAACACACCCTGACCGCATGCGTCAGAAATCCGTTCGGCAGCGGCGAAGACGCCCTCGTCATCGCGGGCAGCGACCGCCGCGCCGCCGCCTTCGGCCTCATGAAGCTCTCCGAGGACTGCGGCATGTCCCCGTGGAACTGGTGGGCGGACGTGCCGCCGAACCGTGAGGAATCCCATATCTTCTGGCTCGGCGCGGTCGACCGCGGCGAGGTCAGCATCGGCCGCATCGACGCGCCGAAGGTGAAGTACCGCGGCATCTTCATCAACGACGAGGACTGGGCGCTTCACGAGTGGGCGAAAAACAACTTCGAAAAGGACGGCTTCGGGCGCATCGGCCCGAAGACCAATGAAAAGATCTTCGAACTCATGCTCCGTCTCCGCATGAACTATTTCTGGCCCGCCATGCACGACGTCAGCGTCGAGTTCGGCGCGGTCCCCGAAAACCCCGTCCTCGCCGACCGGTACGGCATCGTGATGGGCGCCAGCCACTGCGAGCCCATGCTCCGCAACAACTGCCACTGGAAGAAGGAGGACGGCCCGTGGAACTACGTCTCCAACCAGGCGAAGATCGACGCCTACTGGCAGGAGAGCGTCGACCAGCGCGGCGACAAGGAGGCCGTCTGGACGCTCGGCATCCGCGGCATCCACGATTCCTCCATGCAGGGCGCGAACACGATGGACGAGAAGAAGGCGCTCGTCTCCAAGGCGATCGCGAACCAGCGCGCCATGCTCGAAAAGGGCGTGAGCAAGGAATGGGGCCCCGTCGCGCAGTGTTTCGTGCCGTACAAGGAAGTCCTCGCCATCTACGACGCCGGACTTGAGGTCCCCGAGGACGTCACGCTCGTCTGGGTCGACGACAACTACGGCTACATCCGCCGCCTCAGCAATCCCGAGGAACAGAAGCGCTCCGGCGGCTCCGGCGTGTACTACCACATCTCCTACTACGGCGGGCCGCACTCCTACTGCGAGCTGAACACCACCCCGCCCGGCCTGATGTACCTCGAACTCCTCAAGGCGTATAACAACAACACGCGCGACCTGTGGGTGCTGAACGTCGGCGACCTCAAGCTCATGGAGATCGGCGTCGACTACTTCGCGCGCCTCGCATGGGATCCGACTTCGGATTTCCCCGGACAGGCGAACTCCGCGCTCCAGCAGGAACGTTTCTTCTCCGAATTCCTCGACAGAAGCTTCCGCGGGAAGATCGGTCCGGACGCCTGCAAAACGCTGGAACGCTATTTCTCGCTCGGATTCTTCCGCAAGCCCGAGGAAATGTCCCTGACATGGGCGAAGGACCTCCCCGACGCTTACATCCCTGTGCTCAAAAACCTGTACGAAGAGCTGATCCGGTCCGCGAAGAATGCCGAGGAGCAGATCCGGGACGACGACGCGAAGGACGCCTGGTTCGAGCTCGCCGGTTATCAGGCGCAGTACCTCGGCAACGCCGGACTCATCTTCCTCGCCTGCCGCGAGGCATCGAAACAGAACCAGGACCTCCGCGCCGCCGCCGAACCGTACATCAGGGCGATCGACGAAAACCGCGAACGCTTCGGCAGGCTCCACGACGGCAAGTGGGCGGGATTCCTCCCCGACACCGTCCGCAACCGCACCACCAACAATGAATGGTGGACGCACATGCAGTGGCCGTGGAACGACCGTCCCGGGCCGCATTGGGGCAACACCGACCACAAGAAGGGCCTGGAATCCGGCCTCGCGCTCGCCACGCCGGACAAGGTGAACAACTGGCTGACGTTCCGCGGCATCGGGGAACTCGACCTGCTGTCCGGCAAACCGGGCATGCCCTCCCCCGACGAGGCGGGAAACAGATTCTGCACGTTCTCGACCGATGTGAAGCGCAAGGACATGAAAAAGGACGACCAGACGCTGGAATACACGTTCAAAACGGAAAAAGCCGAGGCGAACGCACTCATCGACTTCCTGCCGTCCTACGAGCTCTACCCCGGCAGCAAGGCGCGCATCGCCGTCCTGCTGAACGGCGAGGAGGTCCAGACCGTCTCCGTGCCGCATTCCGACAGCCTGAAGGAGGAAAACGGCCCGCGCAGCACGCTCATCCTCGACAACTTCGCACGCGTCGTCGTCCCGCTGAAGAACCTCAGGAAGGGCGAAAACAAGTTCACGATCCGCGCCGTCGACCCCGGCGTCTCCGTCCGCGCAGTCTACCTGCCGAACAAGTAAAGAAACGTAATATTAAAACAGCCGGTGTCTGTGCAGAGCAGGCATCGGCTTTTTTGTTTTTTCTTCGTTTTTCACTTGAAATAATCCAACGTCAGGTTTATATTATTTCCGTCAACACAAGGGATTTCCTTCATGCCGCTCATTTTCCGCTACAAAGGCTTTGTCATCCGTTTCTGGTACTGCTTCGAGGAACGGCGCCGGCATGTTCACGCCATCAGCGACGATGCGAACGTCAAAATATGGCTGGAACCGGAAATCTCCGTCGCGTCCGTCAAGGGACGCATCAACGAGTCCATGCTCAACGAACTTCTTCAGGAGGTCAAACGAAATGAACAGCTTTGCCGAGATGCTTGGGATCAGTACATCGGACAATAAGACATGCTTCCTCGGGACGACCGACGAGGGCATGGCGGTCCTGGTCCACGGGAAGGACTATTTCCTGCGTTATGCGGATTTCCCGTGGTTCGAATACTGCTGCGCGACGGAACTGCGCGACGTCACGGCGGACCGCTGGGGCGTATACTGGAACACGATCGGGATCGACCTGCCGGTCGAGGCGCTGGAACACCCGGAGCGGTTCCCCGAAAAGATTTCCGTGGAATCCTGGCTCAAGGCAAGAAGCCGGAACGCCGCGCGGATTCTGGGTCAGGTCAAATCCGCACGGAAAGCCGCCGCCAGCCGCCGCAACGGATTGAAGGGCGGTCGTCCGCACAAAACAGAAACAACTCCTCGCCGTTCGACCGCCGCGAAACGCATTTCCAAGCACGAATCCGCCTGAGTTTTTACAGGGATTATTCCAACATAAAATATGCCGGCGTCCGCAAGCAACGGGCGTCGGCTTTTTTTGTCGCGAAACAGCGGACGATCCGCCTGAAATCCGCCTGAAATCCCGCCCATGCGCGAAAAATATAGAAAAAAGTCAAAAAAACCGTGTTTTCCGGTTGAAGAATCGGGTTTGACGGGGTATAGTTAAAGTTAATTTGAATCTTCGTGGAGTTTGTCTCATGTTCTGGCTTGTTACAGGTTTGATCGTTCTGCTGCTCGTCGTCGGGCTGATCGCGCTGTACCAGCGCATCAGGATCGCCCTGCTCCGAAGCAAGCTGGAGAACGCGATCCACACCAACGCGCAGACCGGAAGCTATCTGAACATGTTCTCGCGCGGCGTCCGCCAGACCGAGAACAAAAGCGAATGGATGAGCGTCACGGCGAAATACCTGTCCGACCTCATCCAGGCGGATTCCGTCTGCGTGTACCTGTACCGCGACGGCGCATTTTTCCCGTCCGGCATGACGCCGCACTATCCGCTCCAGCTCTCGCGCCCCCTGCCCTGCGACCTGAACGATCCCGAGGCGGTGGAAGCGGTCAGGGCCGCCACGCCGAAAGACCTCGCCGAGCTCATCCTCTCCACGATTCTCGCGCACGAATCCCTGCTCATCAGCGATCCGCGGCATCCGCTCCTCACGAAGATCACGCACACCGAGACCGTGAAGACGTTCATCGCGGTCCCCATGGTCTACGAGAAGAATCTTCTCGGCATCATCTGCGCCTCGAACAGCTCCACGCCGCACCGCAAATACTTCACGCAGGAGGAGGTCAACCGGCTGAACCTCCTCACCGCGCCGGTCATCCTCGCACGCAACATCCTGGAGATGTACGACCGCCTCAGCCAGCAGCAGCGCATCTCGCAGGAGCTCGAATTCGCGCGCACGCTCCAGCGTTCCCTGCTCCCGCCCGACTGCCCGCAGTGGGGCGGCTTCTCCATTCAGGCGGTGTCGCGCGCCGCGAAGGAGGTCAGCGGCGACTTCTACGATTTCGTCGAGATCGACTCGAACCGCCTGCTCGTGGTGATTGGCGACGCCTGCGGCAAGGGCATCCCGGCGTGCCTCATCATGGCAATGACGCGCAGTTTCATCCGCGCCAACATCCCGCACTTCACCACGCTGAAGGCAATGCTCTTCGAGCTGAACGACAACCTCTTCCGCGACATGGGCGACGGCCGCTACATCACGCTCGCCGTCTGCCTCCTGAACAAGAAGGAAAATACCGTCGAATACGCCCGCGCCGGACACACCGAGCTGATCTTCTACGTCCGCAACCACATCCGCAGCATCAACCCGAACGGCGCCGGCCTGGGCCTGCTCCCGTCCGAGCTCACCGAATACGACACGTTCAACACCCAGTTCGGCCCGGAGATGTCGTTCATCATGTTCACAGACGGCATCAACGAAGCGGAAAACGCGGACGGCGAGCAGTTCGGCATCCAGCGCATCAAGGACTGCTTCATGAAGTCCTGCGTCGCGCAGGAATCGCCCCGCGAGGCCGTCGCCAAGATCATGGACAGCGTCGACCGCTTCTCCCCCGCCAACGGCGAACAGGACGACCGCACCGTCGTCGTCATCTCGCCCCTCATCTGAAGAAAGGACCCCAGACTATGACTCTCGCCTCAAAATTCGCGCTTCTGATCGTTTCCGCATGCGCGGTTTCCTTCCTCTCCGCATCGTCCTGCGCCTCAACCGAGGCGAAAAAACAGCAGCAGATGGCGGAGCTCACCCCCGAGCAGATCGCGAACATGACGCCCGACGAGGTCGCGGAATATTACGCGCGCCGCGCCCGGCTCCGCGCCGAGCAGTCCCGGCTTCAGGAGGAAAAGGAGGCTTCCAACAAGGGTTTCTTCTCCAGCGTCCACAGCGTCGAGAAGCGCGAGCGCCTCGGCAACGTGAACCAGCGCCTGGAAGACAATGCGGCAAACGCCGTTTTCCCCTGGCAGACCCACGATCCGCACCGAAGCGAATCCCTCCTCGGACGCGGTTCCGCCATCTATAACTGGTAACTGAAAACACACCGGATTCCCCGATTCCATGAGCATCACGAACACCGAATACATCGTCACGGGCGCCGCCGGATTCATCGGCAGCGCCGTCGTCTGGGGACTCAACCGCAGGGGCATCGACGACATCCTGATCGTCGACCACCTCGGCGAGTCCGAAAAATGGAAAAACCTCCGCGCGCTCCGCTACGCCGACTACATGGAGAAGGACGACTTCTTCCGCGAGCTCGCGGCGAACGGCCTGCCCTCCGGCGTGAAGGCGGTCATCCACCTCGGCGCGTGCTCGTCCACCACCCAGCTCGACGCCTCCTACCTCGTCCGCAACAATTTCGAGTGCACCAAGCTCCTCGCCACGCTCTGCGCCGCCCGCGGCGTCCGCTTCATCTACGCCTCCAGCGCCGCCACCTACGGCGCAGGCGAACAGGGCTACTCCGACGCGCTCGACGGCATCCCGGCGCTCCGTCCGCTGAACATGTACGGCTACTCCAAGCAGATGTTCGACCTGTGGGCGATCCGCAACGGCCTCGTCGGCTCCATCGCCGGCATGAAGTTCACCAACGTCTTCGGCCCGAACGAACGCCACAAGGGCCCGATGCGCAGCATGGTCTGCCGCGCGTTCGAGCAGATCCGCGACACCGGGACCGTGAAGCTCTTCAAGTCCTGCCGCCCCGAGTACGCCGACGGCGAACAGAAGCGCGATTTCGTGTATGTGAAGGACATCGTGGAGATGATCCTCTTCCTGCTCGACCGCCCGGACCTCTGCGGCATCTACAACGCCGGAAGCGGCCTCGCCGAGACCTGGAACGACCTCGTTTCCGCCGTCTTCGACGCCATGGAGAAGCCGCGGAGCATCGAATACATCGACATGCCGGAGATCCTCAAAGGCAAGTACCAGTATTACACCTGCGCCGACATGACCAAGCTCCGTTCCGCGGGCTTCGCCGGCGGCCGCACACCGCTCGCCGAGGCCGTCGCGGACTACGTGCGCGGCTATCTGCTCCCGGACAAATACCTCGGCGACGAACCCTCGAACTGAACAGCAACTCGAACTCCTCACGAACCCCCTCACGGCAACCGCAAGGAAACCTTCCAATATGGCAAATGAACTCAAACTGAAAGTCGGCGTCATCGGCACCGGAGTCCTCGGAAAATACCACACCAACCTGTACCGCACCGCGCCTCACGCGGACCTCGTCGGCATCTACGACGCGGACCCGAAAGTCGCGGCCGACGCCGCCAAGCAGTTCAACGTGCAGGCGTTCGAGAACCTCGACGAGCTCGTGGACCGCTGCGACGCCCTCACCGTCGCCGTCCCCGCCACGCTTCATTACGAATCCGTCATGCCGCTCCTTCAGAAAGGCAAGCACGTCCTCGTGGAGAAGCCCATCGACTCCGAGGTCGGCCGCGCCCGCGAAATGGTCCGCCTCGCCAACGAAAAGGGCGTTGTGCTCGCGGTCGGCCACGTGGAACGCTTCAACCCCGCCATGGATTTCCTGGAGAAGAACCGCAAGAACACGCTCTTCATCGAGGCGCACCGCCTCGCGAAATATCCCCCGCCGCGTCCGGGCCACCTCCGCCGCGGCACCGAGGTCAGCGTCGTGATCGACCTCATGATCCACGACCTCGACCTCGTGCTCACCATGGTCGGACAGGAGATCGAGAAATTCGACGCCGTCGGCGTGCCGATCCTCAGCAACACCGAGGACATCGCGAACGTCCGCATCAAGTTCGTGAACGGCGCTGTGGCGAACCTCACGGCGAGCCGCATCAGCGCCGGTCCCATGCGCAAGTTCCGCGTCTTCCAGACCGACTCCTACATCTCCATGGACTACTCGAACAGCACGGGCGTCATCTACCGCAAGGGATTCCTCGGCGTCGGCAAGAAGGACATCAAGTGCACGAACACCAACGCGCTCGCCGACGAGATCAACAACTTCGTCGACTCCGTGATCGCCTCGAAGGCCGCCGGAAAGATCGTCCCGCCGAAGGTCACCGGCGAACAGGGGCTCCGCGCGCTGGAACTCGCCGACGCCATCTGCCGCGAGATCCACGACTACAACTCCAAGTACGGCCTCTACAAGTTCAAAAAGTGATCCCGGCCGGATTCCCCTCCCCGCGATGCTGACCTGTTCCAAAGTCAATCTCTCGCTCGCCGTCACGGCGCGCCGCCCCGACGGCTATCACGACCTGGATTCGCTCTTCTATCCGTTCCGCGACCCGTCCGACGTGATCCGCCTCGAAGACACCCCCGCGGGGTCCGGCGTGACCATCCGCTGCGACGCGCCGGGCGTCCCGCTCGAGCCGGAGAAGAATCTCTGCGGCAAGGCGGTCTACGCGTACTGCAAAGCTGCCGGGATGGACGTCCCCGGACTGGTCATCCATCTGGAGAAGCATATCCCCGTCGCCGCCGGAATGGGCGGCGGGTCCGCCGATTGCGCGACCGTGCTCAGATTGCTTCAGGAACGCTTCCGCGCGCTTTCGGATTCCCAGCTCGAAGACGCGGCGTTCTCCCTCGGCGCGGACGTCCCGTTCTTCCTGAATCCGCGTCCCTCGCACGTGACAGGAGCGGGCGAACACCACACGCCAGTCGAGGGGCTGCCGGAACACCTCCCGCTCCTCCTCGCCGCGCCACAGTACCCGGTCAGTGCGGCATGGGCATACAAGCACACGGATCTCCGGCGCGCGATCTCCACGCCGCCACAAACAAATGAGCTGATCGACGCCCTCCGCCGCCGCGATTACGAATCCGCCGCGCGGTTCATGCGGAACGACCTGGAACACGCCCTTTTCGACAAGTATCCCCTGCTGGTCCTGCTCCGCCGATTCCTGCTCGAACAAGGCGCGCTCCGCGTCATGGTCAGCGGCAGCGGCCCGACCCTCCTCGCGCTGTTCCGCAACGATGCCGCCGCGAAGGCAGCATACGACCGTGCCGACTCGGAATTCGATCCCGCCGTCCGCTTTATCCTCCCCGCCTGAACGACCTCGTGCGCGAGCACAGCCGCGCACTACCGCAGTGGAGGACTTGTCCTCCCCGCCTGAACGATCTCGTGCGCGAGCACAGCCGCGCACTACCGCAGTGGAGGACTTGTTCTCCCCGCCTGAACGCCCCCGTGTGCGAGTGTCAGCCCGGCACGGATTGACACTCTCCGCGTGTTACTTTGCGGGCTCCTCAACGGTCGCGGTCACGAAGAGCATCGTCAGCATGTCCGGCTGATACGCGGGATTGCTGATGCGTGCCGCGAGGACGGGCTTCCCGAGTTCCAGATACAGCGTCTGCCGGAATGCCGTCGTGTCGATCATGGGCAGTTTCAGCGTGCCGGACAGGATCTCCTGTTCGGTCGAACGCCTCGGGCGCGCATAGCGGTCCGCCGGACCGTCGTCCTCGTCGTCATAGCCGTCCGAATTGCCGTAGAACGAATACTGGTAATTGCGCCAGCCGGTCTGGTTCGCCTTCTCGAAACTGTAGTCCAGCTGCACCGTCTTCCCGTCGCCGAGGACGCACGCCGCCGCCTGCAGCGCGGTCCCGGTCCAGACGGTCCCGGTATTCAGCGGCTCGGCGGGATCTCCGGGATTCTGTCCGGGCGCCCATTTCAGCGGGACGAACTGCGTTTTCGTGTTGAGCTGGATGGAGACGGGTTCCTGCGAGGGGATCAGGCGGAAACTCGGGCTGTAGAGGTCGCGCAGCTGATTGCTTTTCAGGAGCTTCGCCATGAAGTCGTCGGACGGGACGGCGGGGCATCCGTCGGAACTCCCCGCGGCGCAGATGTCGTTCCATCTCGCGCGCACGATCTGGAAATCCAGCCTGACGAGCTTGTTTTCGTTCCCGGTCGCGGGCGTGGGCGTTTCCGGCGCGGGCAGAGCTTTGGTGTAGAACACGTGCAGCGTCCACACGGTCCCGGACGCCGCCTTCGCGACGATCATCGGTTTGCCGCCGGTCGCGGCGAGCGCGCTGGAGAAGGAATTGTCGTCGAAAATGGGGCTTTGTCCCCTGCCCCAGTCGCCGTACTCGGTATTCGTGAATCCGGTCAGTTTCCGCATGCTCGACTCCATGGAGAACACGCGCGGCGGGCGGATGTCGAGGAAAAACTCGTTGCCATAGGGCGAGGGATCCCCGAAGAACGGGAAGATGCTCGCGAGGTTGTTGTACGAGCTGTCGTAGTCGCCGGAGGAATCGTCCTCCTCATCCCCGCTGTCGTCGCCGTCGTCCCCGGTATCGCTGTCCGGATCGTCGGCGGCGTCATCCGCGTCCCCGTCGTCCTCGTCGTCCATGTCGGGCGGCGGGAGTTCGCGGTCGTTGAACGAATCCGCGTCGGAAGCGCTTTTCGGCATGATGTAGAAATCCGGGAAATACTCCGAACGCGACATCTTGAACGCGACGGGCGAATTCGCCGCGGAATACCCGGCGGAATACCCGATCACGCGGTAACCGCCTTCCTTGTAGATCGCGGGCAGAAGCTCGTCCGTCGGCTGCGAATCCTCCGGGAGCTTCATGGACCTGGCGGCGGCGGCAAGCACCTTTTTCGGGACCGCAATGACCTGATACTCGAAATACTGGTACGCACCGGAACGCTCCGCGGCGGCAGTTGCGGCATCCTTCTCAGGCGCAGTCTCTTTCGCCGGAGCAGTTTCTTTCGCATCCGCCTCTTTTACTGGAACGGCGACAGGCGCGGCATTTTTCACGGCGGTTGCCGTTTCCTTCGCGGCGGGCGCGGCGGCAGTCTGCCCCAGTACAGGCAAACTCAGGGCACACAGAAGAATGACCGAAACGAAAACGAACAGCTGACAGACGGTGTGTTTCATGGAATCCGGCTCCGGGTCTCACATGGATGTATCTTGATGGAAGCGGTATGGTATCAACTCAAAAGGTATCACCATATAGAAAAAAAGTCAAACGCATTCGGAGAAAAAAGGCGAAAAAAGAAAGCCGGTGAAGGTGAGTTCACCGACTTTCAAAGAGAAACGCGAATCAAAGGATTCGGATGTTATTTCGTCTTGACGGGCTTCGCCTCTTTCACGACGAGCAGGACCGGATACTTCGCGTCGGATTCCGGCACGCTGTAGACCGTGGCGGTGAGCGTCGTCGCGGCATCGGTCAGGGGAACGTCCTTCGGCAGCGCCACGGGGATGACCTCGTCGGCGTTCTTGCCGTAGGCGGTCGCGAAGACGCAGGCGTCCTTGCCCTCGAACTCGACCGCGGGCGCGGCGGCGCCGGAATCGTACGCGCGGATGCCGGCGACCTCGAAATGCGCGAGCTTGCCCGCGAAATGATGTCCGGACGCCTTGTCGACCTTCTCGAAATTCAGCTCGGCGGGACGGTCCGCCATGAGCGGATTCAGCGCGAGGATGGCGCAGACGACGATCACGCCGGAAAGGAGCGTGGCGGGCAGGCCGACCGCGAGCCACTTCATGAAGGTGACGTGCGAGGCGGACGGACGCTTTTCGAGCATGCCGAGCGCCACGATGTTCGCGGTGCTGCCGATCATGGTGATATTGCCGCCGAAGCATGCGCCGAAGAGGAGCGCCCACCACAGCGGGAAGTCCTTCACGCTCTGGGAGAGCTGTTCGATCACGGGGCAGAACGCCGCCACGAAGATGACGTTGTCGACGAACGCGGACCCGACGGCGGAGGAGAAGAAGATGAACGGGACGAGCTCATACGGGCTGGTGCCGCAGATCTTGGAGAAGCCGTTCGCCATCACGAGGTCGACCTTGGTGTATTCGAGCGTGCCGGCGACGGCGAAGAGGAGCATGAAGAAGATAAGCGTCCACCAGTCGACTTCGCGTTCGATGTAGTACCGCGCGCGGTTCTGCTTGATGATCATCACGATGCCGGAGCAGACGAGCGGCGCCACGATCAGGACGGTGTTCTTCGGCAGGCCGAGGAGCTCTTCGGTCGGGTGGTGGGAGGCGATGGCGCACACGGTGCAGACGAGAAGGATCAGACCGGGCTTGTACGGCACCTTCACACGGGGAGCCAGCGAAAGCCCCTGCGCGAGACGGCTCTGGAGGCTCTCGTCGAATTTCCTCAGCTCCTTGCGGAAGATGAAGAGCAGCAGCGCGATCACGGCAAACAGCGAAACGAGCATGATCGGGAACGACCACATCATGAAGTCGCCGAACGTGAGGCCGCCCTTCGTGCCGATGTAGATGCCGACCGGGTTGCCCATCATCGTGCCCGAGCTGCCGATGTTCGTGGCGAGCACGGCGATCAGGATGTACGGCGTCGGGTTCAGTTTCAGGCGGTCGCACACCTGGAAGATCAGCGTGGAGATGAAGATGATCGAGGTCACTTCGTCGACGGCGCAGGCGAGCAGCGCGGACGCCACGCTCGTAACCGTGATGAACTTCATGCCGGACAGGTTCGGCATTTCCACGATCAGCTGCACGATCCACGTGAAGAAACCGAGGTCGCGCAGCGCGCCGACGATGACCATCATGCCGACCAGGAAGAGGATGACTTCCAGCGAGGACGACTGCACGAAGTGCGGAATATCGAGCGAGCCGGTGAAGATCAGGACCGCGAGGCCGAGGAACGCAAGCGCCAGACGGAATTTCCAGAAGAACAGCGTGCCCATGATGAGGCCGATGAACACGGCGCAGGCCACGGCCTGATGCGATTCGAGCGCATGCGAGAAGAAGCCGCCGAGGCCCACGAACAGGCTCACGGCGAGCAGGATCAGGAAACGCGAAACAAAGTATTTGACGGAAATGGAGGAGGATTCTTCCGACATGGTATCTGTAACCTTTCTTTAGTTTTCTCGTATTCGTTGCGCCGCGGTCATTCCCAGAAGAACTTCGCGCAGAACTCGCGCAGGGAGACCAGGCCGGACAGGCGGCCGTTCGCATCCGTGATGATCAGCTGCGCCGTCTCCTGTTCCAGGAAGAGCTTCGCCAACTGGATCGCCGGGACGTCTTCCGAGACCGGCTCGCCGAGTTCCTGCATGATGTCGGAAACGCGCGTGTCGCCGGCGCTCTTCAGCAGGTCGACGAACGGCTGGAACCGGTAGATCGGGGAGAGGTTTTCCATCCAGAGGAGGTGTTCCGGCAGCGTGTAGGACAGCACGTCCTTCAGCGACAGCACGCCGCGCAGGTCGCCCACGGAGTCGATCACCGGCAGGGACGCGCTCTGCGTGGTGGCGAAGATGTCGATCGCCTCGCGGAGGGTGTCCGTCTCGTGCAGCGGCGTGAAGTCGGTGCGCATCACGTCCTTCGCGAGCAGGTATTCCGGCATCTTGATCTTGCCGGTGGCGAAGAACGAGGTGATGTCCGCCGGATTCTTCAGGCCGGCGACCTGACGGATGTTCGCGGGATCGGAGAACGATTTCGCCAGCATGGACATGACCTGCAGGTGCAGGTTCGGGTCCTCCACCGGGGACAGGATCAGCACCATCACATTGATGAGCACATTCATGTTCAGGGATATGACCTGCGTGTTCACATCCTGGCCGCCGTACATGATCCCCTTCGGGCAGCACGCGATGGCGACCATCGGGGCTTCGAGCTTGGGCAGGCGGGCATGCGGCACGGCGAGGCCGGGCGCGACGATGCACGGGAACACTTTTTCGCGCTTTTCGATCTCGGCGCGCGCCTCTTCGACGTTGAGCTGGGGATACTGCTTCTTGAGCATGCCCAGCAGCATGTCCATGACTTTTGCGCCGTCGGGTTCCGTCACGCCGCAGGCGATAAGGTCGGCGGACAGGTAGTCCGAAAATTCGTTCTTCGTTTCACTCATGGTGGGGATAACCTCCTGGGTCGTTCCATGTGATTTAAAAAAGTAAAATCTTTTTAAAGTAGCACATCATTCAGAATTTACAAGTTCAGAACGCGTTTTTTCCGGACTTTCCCGCCTCCCGGATGCCGCCGGAAATAAAGTTTTCGGATTTTTTTGCGTTTTCCCGCTTCAAACGCTTGAAAAACATGTTGAACCGCAGTATATTAAATGATTGTTTTTTCCTAAAAATCATTTCATTCAGAGGCTTTCACTCTTATGATTACGAAAAAGAATCTCGTTCTGCTCGGCCCGCCCGGCGCCGGCAAAGGCACGCTCTCCGATCCCCTGATGGCGCAGGAAAAACTCGCGCACATCTCCACCGGCGAAATCCTCCGCGGCGAAGTCGCCGCCGGCACCGAACTCGGCAAACAGGCAGAAGCCTGCATGAAGGCCGGCAAGCTCGTCCCCGACCAGGTCGTCGCCGACATGGTCGCCGCCCGCCTCGCCACGCCGGAATGCGCCAACGGATTCATCCTCGACGGCTTCCCGCGCACCGTCGCACAGGCCGAACTCCTCGAGGAAGCCATGAAGCGCATCGGCATGAAGCTCGACGCCGTGATCCTCTTCGAGGCACCCGAAGACCTCCTGCTCCAGCGCCTCACCGCCCGCCTCACCTGCAAGAAGTGCGGCGTCGCGTTCAACAAGCTCTTCGCGCCCCCGAAACAGGAAGGCGTCTGCGACCGCTGCGGCGGCGAGCTGATCCAGCGCGCCGACGACTCCCTCGAAACCGCGAAAAACCGCCTGAAAGTCTATCACGAGCAGACCGCCCCCCTCATCCAGTTCTACGAAGGGAAAGGCTGCCTCGCGCGCATTGATTCCTCCCTGCCCGTCCAGGAAGGGTTCGCGGCTCTTCTCGCGCTCCTGAAGTGACCGCGTATGCGCCTGATGAAACGCCGTAATTTCGTGATCCACACGCCCGAGGAGATCGCCCGCATCCGCGAGGCGGCGCATGTGACCGCGCTCGCCCGCGAGGAGATCGCCGCGCTCGCCCACCCTGGCATGACGACGCTCGAGCTCGACGAGCTCGCCGGGGCCGTGATCCGCGCCACCGGCGGCACCCCGACGTTCCTGAATTACAACGGCTTCCCGCGCAACATCTGCATCTCGGTCAACGACGTGGTCGTGCACGGGATCGCCAGCGACAAGTGCGTGCTGAAGGAAGGCGACATCGTCAGCGTGGACGTCGGCGTCACCCTGAACGGCGGCATCGGCGACACGGCGAAGACGGTCCTCGTCGGCAACAAGCCGACCTCGAAGGACATCGAACGCCTGCTCGCCGGAACCGAGGAAGCGCTCGAAGCCGGCATCGCCGCGGCGCACCCCGGCGGGCACGTCGGCGACATCTCCCGCGCCGTCGCAAAAGTCGCCGCCCAGTACAAGCTCGGCATCGTCCGCGACCTCGTCGGGCACGGCTGCGGCACGCGTCTCCACGAGCCGCCCGAAGTCCCGAACTTCGTCACCACGAGCGAAGGCCCGGTCCTCGCGCCCGGCATGGTCCTCTGCATCGAGCCGATGCTGAACCTCGGCACGGCGCGCGTGTACGTGGAGCCGGACAACTGGACGGTCCGCACCGCGGACGGACAGCCGTCGGCGCATTTCGAACACATGATACTTATAACTGAAACTCATACGGAGGTCTTAACACGTGTCTAAAGACGTTGTCAAAGTAGAAGGCGTCGTCCGCGAACTGCTCCCCAACACCATGTTCCGGGTCGAACTTGAAAACAAGCATATCGTCCTTGCCCACATCAGCGGCAAGATGCGGCTCCACTTCATCCGCATTCTCCCCGGCGATACGGTGACGCTTGAGATGTCCCCGTATGACCTGACGAAGGGAAGGATCATTTTCCGCCAGAAATAACGTCTTCGGCAGTTTCCGAACTCAAAAACCAGAATTCAGGTCCGTTGCACAGCTCCGGGCATATCCATTTTTTTTGACTTGATTCAACCAAAAACCAATAACGCCCACAGGGCAGAAAAGGAAAATCCATCATGACGAAACGTGATCTCGTTGTCAAAATCTCCGCTGAAACCGGTCTCATCCAGACCGAAGTCGCCAGCATCGTCCAGAAGACCCTCGACTACATCGCCGACGAACTCGCCGCCGGCCGCGACATCGAACTCCGCAACTTCGGCGTCTTCGAAATCCGCGTCCGCAAGGGCCGCAAGGGCCGCAACCCCAAAGTGCCGCAGATCACCGTCCCGATCCCGGAGCGCAAGGTCGTCAAATTCCGCGCCGGCAAGGAACTCAAGGACCGCGTCGCCAGCCTCAAGATCGACTGATCCCGGAGTAACGTCCCATGCCGAAAATTGCTCCGCCTCCCGGAGTGAGCGACATCTTCCCGGACGAGGCGACCGCCTGGCTCCAGCTCGAATCCGCCGCCCGCAAGGTCTTCGGACTTTACGGGTTCGGCGAGCTTCGCACCCCCATCTTCGAGTTCACCGAGGTCTTCCAGCGCGGACTCGGAGGGGAGACCGAAGTCGTCCAGAAGGAAATGTACACGTTTGAAGACCGCGGCGGCAGGAGCCTCACGCTCCGCCCCGAAGGCACCGCCGGCGTCATGCGCGCGCGGTCCGCCACAGACGCCGCGAACGGCGTCGAGCACCGCGTATTCTACATGGGCCCGATGTTCCGCGGCGAACGCCCCGCGGCGGGCCGCAAGCGCCAGTTCCACCAGGTCGGCGTCGAAAACGTCGGCCGCGCGGCGTCGCCGGGCCTCGACGCGGAAGCCATCGCCATGCTCTGCCATTTCCTCGAGGAGATCGGCATCACCGGCTTCAACCTGCTCATCAACACGCGCGGCGTGGCGTCCGACCGTCCCGCTGCCGAACAGGCGCTCGCGGAGCATTTCCGTCCGCACCTCGCCGAGATGTGCGACGACTGCCGGGCGCGCATCGACCGCAACGTCTGGCGCATTCTGGACTGCAAGCAGGCATGCTGCCGTCCGTTCATCGAATCCGCGCCCGATCCCGCGCAGTTCTTCAGCCAGGAGTCCCGCGACTACTTCAAGAAGGTTTGCGACCTCCTCACGGAACAGGGCATCCCGTTCACGGTCGATCCGCGTCTCGTGCGCGGCCTCGACTACTACGTGCATACGGTATTCGAGCTCACGCACTCCGGACTCGGCGCCCAGAACGCCATCGCGGGCGGCGGACGTTACGAGCTACAGCTCCCCGGCCTCCGCAATCCGATCCCCGGCGTCGGGTTCGCCGCGGGCATGGAACGCCTCCTCATCGTGCGCGACGCGCTCGGCGTGACACCCCCTCCGCCGCCCGTGCCGAAGATCTATCTTGTCTCGCTCGGAGATGCCGCGCAGGCGTTCAATTCGTCCTTCGTCGCGAAGCTCCGCCATGCGGGCGTCTCCGCCGCCATCGACTACGATGCGAAGAGCATGAAGTCCCAGATGCGTGCTGCGAACCACATGAAAGCCGAATATGTGATCGTGATCGGAGACTCCGAACTCGAAGCGCAGGCCGCCAAGCTCAAATGCATGGCGGACGGACATGAGACCGAGGTGAAGCTTTCCCTCGACGGCGTGCTTGCCGCACTTGCCGCCGACGCTGGAACGAAATGATCCGGCATTGAACTCAATTCGACTGGCATAAAGCCGCGGGATCCGTCCTGCGGCTTTTTTCATGTCCTGTCCCGCCGGAAAACCTCCCTGCCCCGGCGTCATTCTTTTTTCTGGTCCGCCTGCTTCTCTTTTTCGGATTCCCGGCGGTCGATCTCCTCGGCATCCTCATCCGTGAAAGCATCAATGATCATGTTCGGGAACAGCGTGATCAGGTGTTTTGTGTTGTCCGAGAAGAAATGCGAGATGGATCTGCCGTAGGACACCTTCGGATCGAGGATGTTTCCGCTCAGATAGAAAGGCCAGTAGAGCAGTGCGAATCTCGCTGTCGTCTCCAGTTCGGCTTCGCCGTCTCCGGCAAGGTCGATCGTCCCGCTCGCATGGTAATTCTCGATCACATCGCCCTCCAGGTCAAGCGTTTTCAGGTCGATGCCCCCCTGCCGCACAGCCATTTCCATAGTGCCGTGTCTGAACTCGACGGGCGCGTCGCCCGAGATCATGTCCATGAGGGTCCCGGCGGTCGTCAGGCGCAGGGCGCGCCGGAGCATTTCGCCCGGCACATATTCGATGAGGTGCGGCATGCTGACCAGCGGCAGCAGGAGGATATTCAGGAAAGCCGACCGGTCGCGCAGATACGTCCGCAGGGAAACACCTTCAAGCTCCGCAGTGCAATGCGCCTGCAGGTTGTTCGTCAGTGCCTCCGTCGTGAACCCTTCTCCCTGCACGACTGCCTTCAGGCGTTTCAGGTAACCGTGCAGGCGGCGCGGAATCTCCGGGCTGTCGTCCGTGGCAAGGAACGCCGTGAACCCCCTGTCAAGCGGGATATTCGTCAGGTCCGCCTCAATATCGAACGGCCATGATCCGTCTTTCAGATGGATTTCCGCGGATGCGACTCCGAAGACGTCGCCGGAAAACTCCGCATGCGGCACCAGGATCGCCGGATCGTCTCCGTCCTGAAGCTCCAGCAGCCCGGCCCCGGAGAAGATCAGCGCATGCTTCCGGGAATAGATCCCGTGCAGATCCAGCTCGAACGTCTTGTCGATAAGCGAGATCGCCGTCTTCTCGACACCGGGGTCGGCATTGTGGTTGTAACGGAAATACGACACCGCGAACGGCAGGTCCAGCGAGCTTGAAATGAATTTCGGGAGAGAGTCTTCCCCGCGCCGGTACAGATACTCGCCGGAAAGGTGATCCTCGCCGGAGGCATCCGCCAGGCGGATCGAGGCATCGCCGAACAATTCCATGTCCGCCCAGGACAAACTGCCTTCGATGCGCCCGGAAAGCTCCGGGAACTGATACTCATCCGGGGTGTCCGACTGCAGCTTCAGGCGGTTGACCTTCAAACCGCCGGTCCAGCTCATTTCCCGGAAAAAACGATGCGCCTGAAAGTCGATCTCTCCGGCGGTGTCCAGGTCTTCAAAGTAGAAACTTCTCTCCACGCCGTATCCGATCAGATACAGGGCTTCCGGACCGAATCGAACCTCGGGGAACTTCATCCGCGTCCGGCATTCGTCGTTCAGGTCGACCGTGCCGGATCCGCTGGCAAACAGCGTCTGGCGCGCCTGGCGGTCCTGGATGTCCACGTTCACTTCCGGCAGGACCAGGAAGCCTTTTTCCACGTTGAACTGGAAACTCCCGTTTGCGCCCAGCCGCGCCACCTCGCGCGGCTCCCCGCTGACCAGAACGGTCAAATCGTTTCCGACGAGTTTTCCCTCCCCGCCGACGACCGTTCCGTCCGCGCTCACCGTGACGTCGATTTCGCTCGTCACGACGCCGCCCGCGAAGCGGAAACCGTCATTGTCCTTGAAACACGGTTCCCAGAACGAGACCGGAAGGCTGTTCAGCTTCAGCTTGAGCTCCATCGGCGCCCACGAAAACGCACCGTCCTCCCATGCCAGTCCTGACCCGCACTGGACGGACAGGTTTCCGTCGCCGTTGTCGATCGTCGCGGACATGCGGTCCACTGTGATCCGGGACATTTCCGGCTCGCACCGGAACGACGCCGCAGCCGTGGCGTTGACGAACCGCAGGACCGGCATTTCCTTCTGTCCGGGCAGGAATTTTGTCCCGAGCTGGCGAGCCAGCATGTCGCTGAGGCGGTCGACCTCGACCCCGCCCGAAATGGCGGAACTGCTGCCGCCGGACGCGCTCACGACGGCATGAAAATCGTCCCCGGTCCTCAAGTCCAGCGAGCAGTCAAGCTGCCAGCCCCGGTCATCCGGCTCCAGCCTGAAATCGGCGTCCCCGACCGCGTCCAGCACCAGGTTTTTGTGTCCGCTCCCGGTCAATGCGAGGTGCGACAGATGCGATTCCTTGTGAAGCGTCGCCACCATGTTGATCAGGTCGATGTCAAGCTCGGCGGTCGCATCATGCTCCGCCTCGCGCAGATTGGCGTCGTCCAGAAAACTGCACAGCTCGGCAAGCGTCTGGTCGCCGTATGTCTCGATCATGCGGTAAGGGAAGTAGTTCAGGTCGCCTTTGAGCGAAAGCGTGCGGATATTGTACTTGCCCGCGAGCTGAGCACGGCAGATCTTTTCCTCGCCGTCGTAAAACGCCAGATTGCAGCATGACACGTTGAACGATCCGATCCGAGTGATGCCCTCCGTCTCGAATACTGCATCCGCATCGAAGAACCGACATCCGCCGCCGCGCTCCCGGACTTCGGCTTTCGCGCTGCCCAGAAGACATACCTGCTCGGGATCAAGCTCGACACTGTAGTCGAACGACAGTTCCCTGCCCGCCGAATCGAACGGAAGAACGGGATCGAACGGAGTCAGGTCGACAGCTTTTTCCGTCGCCACACGAAGTTTTGCCTCATGCGGATTCAGCGTGTACGTCGCGTCCTCGTGCCGGACAAACTCGAATACGCCCGTCGTCCCGAGATCCAGGCGGCCGCCGTTCGGTCCGGTCAGGCGCCCTGACACGGAGTCCAGCGTCACACCCCCGGTCGCCAGGTCGAACTCCACGTTTCCCTTCGCATCAAAGACCGTATCCCCGGGAATGCTTATTTCCCGGCAGACCAGGCCGCTTCCCCTTGTGCCGGCATCAAGTTCCAATTTGAGCTTGCGCCCATCGAGCGCAAGCGTCCCGAACACCTTGAGGACAGTGTTCCCGAGGCTCAGGTTCAGGGGGCTGTATTCCCAGCGGTTCGTGTTCGTCCACGTTCCGTTGAACCGCAGGTCGGCATTTTCGGGGTCGTACCGCATGGCAAGCTCCGTCGACTCGAATGCGGGGATCTCCAGATGCGAATCCGGCAGTTCGATCACAAGCGGCCTGTCCGAAACGGCGGAGACGATGAGGCTTTCGCCGCCGTCCGAGGACGATACCGTGACCCGCCCGCCGAACTCGAGAAGGCGCTGCGGATCGTTCAGCCGGTATTCCACGCCGCACGACAACGCGGGACGCGTCAGGCTGCCGTCCTCGAACGCCGCGTTCAGGTCGGAGACCTTGATTCTGCTCCGCGCGGCGCCCGCCTGCCATCCCACCTCGGCATTCTGCAGAACCAGATCCGAAATCCGCACAACGGGCTTCGAAGCCCGGTCCCAGACCAGACGGGAAAACGAGCGGACCGTTTCGCCGGAAATCGGCTCGTTGTCCGGTTCGGAGGGCGGAGCGCCGGACACTTCATCCTGAGCTGCCGCAAATCGGGAAAAGTCGATTGCGGCGCGCACGTCTTCCGCACGCACTTTCGATACTCGGATCTCCTTCAGGTTCCATCCGTCCAGCTTCACACCGTCCAGGCGCAGCCCGAACAACCTTGCCTCGACGTCTCCGCTCCCGCCGGGAAGTCTCACCTTCAATCCGGACAGAATGATCTCGCGGTCAGGGATCGAGACCATCACGTCCGGTTCACCCTCGATCTCCACGCCGGCGCACCATGCCCCGAACGGCACGATCCACTGGTCGACCGTAAACAGCGCGACAAAGGCCGCAAAGACGGTCAGAAACACGCAAATGCCGGCCGTCCAGAAGACGGCTTTCAGCAATTTGCGCAGAGGAGAGCGCTTTTTTCTTTGTTTCGGTTCGGTCATATCGTTCAGACGGGGAACAGGATGGACGAAACGTCAACGCACCGTCCCTTCGCCTCGCATCAATATTTTTAGAAAAACATGTCAGATTAATTTACATCCGGCTGGGCTTTTTTCAACCGCACAGTTTAAAGAACAACTCTTTTTTTAAGATTTTTGCACGGGTGATCGAATCGCCCCCGGCGGACTTGTCCGCATTTGCTTTCCGCCTCAAACAGATGCGCAAACGGCATAAAAACATCTTTTCGGCTGACGTTAATTAAACATTTTTCATCCTCCACGGGGGGATTTTTTCAAAAAAAATTGTTTTCTTCGACATAAACGTTTGTTTTTTCTGATTTCCTGGTGTATATTATTATTTCAAAAAGTTATTTTATCCTTCACATAACCTTTTCAATTCAACTTTGTGAGGTATTTATCATGGCAACGAAAAAAACTGTCAAAAAAGAAACCGCTCCCGCTAAGAAGACCGCCGCCAAGGCCGCACCTGTGAAGGCCGCCCCGAAGGCCGCCGCAAAGGCAACCCCGAAGCCGGCAAAGGCTCCGAAGACCGTCAAGATCACTCCCCTCAACACCAACGATCCGGAAGAGAATATCAAGCGTTTCGCCAAGACTTCGATCGCGATGAATTTCGTGAAGGCGCACAACGGCAGCTGGAACCACACTGACTGGCTGAACTTCCTCCGCGAGATCGAAGAAAAAGGCTTCTTCCCGATCGACACCGACCGCGTCGGCCTCATCCTCGAAGACAAGAAAAAAGCCTTCTTCGCGAAGTAATCTTTCCACTTTCCTTCGAAATCACACATGAGACTCCCACGAATTGCCCTCACCATGGGCGATCCGGCGGGCATCGGTCCTGAGATCGCCGTCCGGCTCGCGCGCGCGGTTTCCGCCGGAAAGACTTCTCCCGCGGAAATCGCGATCTACGGCGCGCCGGACATTATCGAAGAGGCCGTCCGCCGGTTCGCACCCGGGTCCGCTCCGCGCGTCGTCCCCTGCTCCGACCTCAAGTTTTCGCAGATGCGCCCCGGCAAACTGGACGCGCGCTGCGGCCTGACCGCACTCGAATGTTTCCGCACCGCCACGCTCGACGCCATCGCGGGGAAAGTCGACGCCATCGTGACCTGCCCGATGAACAAGGCCGCGGTCAATCTGGCGGGGATCCCGTTCAGCGGGCACACCGAGCTGCTGGCGTCCCTCTGCGGCGTCCGCGATTTCGTGATGATGCAGTCCGCCGGCGACCTCCGCGTCGTCTTCGCGACCACGCACATCCCGCTCGCACAGGTGCCGTCCGCCGTCACATTCGAACGCATCGTGACCGTCACGCACCTGCTCCGCGACGCCATCGTCGCCGAGGGCATCGTCCACCCGAAGATCGCCGTCGCCGCCCTCAATCCGCACGCGGGCGAAAACGGAAACATGGGCACGGAAGATGAAAAAGTCGTGAAGCCGGCGGTCCGGGCGCTTGCCGCCGAGGGCATCAGCATCCAGGGCCCCTTCCCCCCGGACACGCTCTTCATCGAAAGCATCCGCTCCCAGTTCGACGGCATCGTCTCCATGTACCACGACCAGGGGCACATCCCGTTCAAAATGCTCGCGTTCGACCGAGGCGTGAACTCCACGCTCGGGCTCCCCGTCATCCGAACCAGCGTCGATCACGGCACGGCCTTCGAGATCGCGTGGAAGGGCACGGCCTCCGTCGGCAGCCTTACCGCCGCGTTCGAGCTGGCATGCAAACGCGCCGTCTCCCGGATCGCAAACGCCTGAACATTACACTTTTTCCGCACATGTACGAACTCGACATCACACGCGATTTCTCAGCCGCTCACATGCTCGTCGGATATGACGGACTCTGCTCCGCCCTCCACGGGCACAACTGGACCGTCCAGGTCTTCATCCGCGCGTCCCGGCTCGACGAGATCGGCATCGCCGCCGACTTCACCGTCGTCAAGCGCGAACTGACCGCCATCCTCGCGTCCTTCGACCACAAGTACCTCAACGAACTGCCCGAGTTCGAGGGGATCAATCCGACCAGCGAGAACATCGCACGCGTCCTCTTCGAACGACTTGCGCCCGTGGTCAATGCACCCGGCGTCAAGCTCGACCGCGTCCGCGTCTGCGAATCCCCCACCTCCGGCGCGACCTACATCCCGGATTCCAATCGTCTCTGACCCGGACTTGACCGAGTTTACCCCGGTTTTCGACCGGACAAAAACCGGTTTCGTTCGAGGTGAAACGTCTGTTTTTTCGGGCGAATCCTCTTTTCCGCGGCACGCAGGCAAACGACACGTACAAACGGATAACCGGCAGCTTCGGATTCGGCGACACGATCGAGTCCTGATCGGGCAAAAACAACCACATCATCCCGTGCGCCGCGCGGAACAGACGCGCGGCGCATCACGCGCCGGTGTTCCGTTGCGAAGCAAGGCGCTACCATAGCACACTCCGTTTGTGCGCAACTGAAGCTGAGCGCACTGCATCAGTGGAAGGCTTGCCCTCCCGCGGCCTGGTGGATGTGGCGGTGGTATTCCTGGAGGCAACTGACCTCGAAACGCCCGAACTCGAGCTGGTCGCGCAGGCCGTCGACGGCGGCTTCCGCGCCCGCGATGGTCGTGGTGATCGGGATGCCGGCGGCGATCGACTTGGAGCGCATCCGTATCTCGTCGACCATGGCTTCCGCGCCGTTTTCCGAGGTATTGATGACCCACTGGATCTCGCCCTCGTGGATGAGGTCGAGCAGGTTCGGACGCCCCTTCGAGATGCGGAAGAGCGCATTCACGCGGATTCCTTCGTTGCAGAGCAGCGTGGAGGTGCCGAGCGTGGCGTACAGCCGGAATCCGAGGTCGACGAGCTTGCGCGCGACGTCCACGATGCGCGGCTTGTCCTGGTCGCGGACCGAGAGGAAGACGCTGCCCTGTTTCGGCAGTCGCGACCCGGCGGCGAGCTGGCTTTTCAGGTAGGCGATGCCCCAGTCCGGGTCGAGGCACATCACCTCGCCCGTCGACTTCATCTCCGGAGTCAGCACGATGTCGACGCCGGGGAATTTCACGAACGGGAACACGGCCTCCTTCACGGCGGTGTACGGCAGGACGACTTCGCGCGTGAATCCGAGGTCGGCGAGCTTGCTCCCGGTCATGCAGAGTGCGGCGAGTCCGGCGAGGTGCACGCCGATCGCCTTGCTGACGAACGGGATGGTACGGGACGCGCGCGGATTGACCTCGATCATGTAGATCTTTCCGTCCTTGACCGCGAGCTGCATGTTCATGAGGCCGTTCACGTGGAGCGCGGCGGCGAACTCGCGGGCGTAGACGCGGATCTGAGCGAGGATTTCAGGCGACAGGCTCATCGGCGGAGTGATGCTGGCGGAGTCGCCGGAATGGCATCCGGCGGGCTCGACGTGCTCCAGGATCGCGCCGATCACGGTCGTCTCGCCGTCGGAAATGCAGTCCACGTCCAGCTCGATCGCGTTCTCCAGGAACCGGTCGATGAGGATGGGTTTGCCCTCGGCGACGCGCGCCGCCTCCTCGGCGAACTTGCGCAGGTATTTTTCCTTGTAGACGATCACCATGCCGCGACCGCCGAGCACGAAACTCGGGCGCACGAGCACGGGGTAGCCGATCTTCTCCGCGATGGCGAGCGCCTCGTCCACGGTGTGCGCGATGCCGCTTTCCGGCTGGAGGATGCCGATCTTCGTGGCGAGCTGCTTGAAGTAGTCGCGGTCCTCGGCGAGGTCGATGTCGTCCGGGCTGGTGCCGATCACGTTCGCCCCGGCGGCCTTCAGCGCCTGCGCCAGGTTCAGCGGCGTCTGTCCGCCGAACTGCACGATCACGCCGGAACACTGTTCGCGTTCGTAGATGTGCATGATGTCCTCGAGCGTGAGCGGCTCGAAATAGAGCTTGTCGCTGGTGTCATAGTCGGTGGACACGGTCTCCGGGTTGGAGTTCACCATCACGACTTCGTAGCCCGCCTTGCGCAGCGCGAACGCCGCGTGGCAGCAGCAGTAGTCGAACTCGATGCCCTGACCGATGCGGTTCGGGCCGCCGCCGAGGATCATCACCTTCTTCCTGTTGTCGCTGACGGGAACCTCGTTCGCGGCGCCGTTGTAGGACGAATAGTAGTACGCCTGGCCCTCGACGCCGGACACCGGCACGGAATGCCATGTCTCGACGCAGCCGAGCCCCCTGCGCTGGGCGCGGATGTCCTTCTCCGGCACGCCGAGGAGCTGCGCGAGGTACTTGTCGCTGAAACCGTCCTTCTTCGCCTGCACGAGCAGGTCGTCCGGTGGCAGCGTGCCCTTGTACTTGAGGATCTCCTCCTCCTCCTGCACAAGCTCGCGCATCTGCTG
>JAFSZN010000011.1 GCA_017455665.1 Lentisphaeria bacterium | reverse complement strand
GACCTACACCATTTATCATTTTTTTGAAAAGACGATCTGCTTCCTCTTTTTCAAAGGAGTTTTGATCGAATGATTCTACACCCAAATCTTTGCCATCGTCGGAATACAGATGCAGGGGAAATATAGTGAACACTGCAAAGAATAAAAGGAAGATGTAATAAATCATGATTTGGTCTCCTGTATTTTTTTTTCTAGTAGAAGAGTTGCAGTTTGCCCTGTCCCCTTGGGACTGGATTGTTTTGTTTGACGTGATAGGTGTAAATGCTAATGAATACTATAGCAGGCAATGACCGGATGTCAAGCCTGAATCCGAAAAAATAATGTTTTTTAAGAGGCTTTGTCCGGGACACACCTCCCTTCGCAGACGGAATCGGGCGTAGGATACCCAAGAGCCGCGTGAAGCTGTCTGCCGTTATAGAGGTTCACATAACTCTGGACGCCTCTGCGGAGTTGAGGCAGAGAAACGCAGTCATTGCGCTTGTGCGCCAAAAAAAGGTCTCTATCGAACGATCCATCAACACTGAAAACAAGTGACTTCTCCGGATTCTCAAGGCGTTCATTTCTTATTCATCTCTTTTGCACGAAGAAAATCCGGATCGGACCGCTCGACGAGCTCGATTGACTGTTCATAGACAGGTTCATTGTCTATGATTGACTTTTTCAGAATCCCTTTTATGACGCCTTTGCTGCATTTCAGCGGCACAAACAGGCGCAAAAGGACGCCGTCGTCCGAATCGAATGTGGCAATGGAATAAAAAGAATGTTCTTTGTGAAAAGAATCCGGTATTTCAACATGGTGAGCGCGTGAGGACCTGCTGTCGATCCACAGTCCGGGATTCATTTTTTGATTGCTGAATGGACCGTGCCGGAACCATTCCTGAAAGGAACGATCTGTTACCGGGAAGGGAAGGTCCGGGATTCCCTCCGTAAACCACCCCTTGGAATTTGTCTTTTCCAGGCAGGAGGAATATTGATCGCAGATGTCCTGATGGATGTACGGATTGGACATGATCTCACAGAGATAGGCGATCGCGCAGTTCTTTTCAAATTGTTCGTTATCAAAGAACAATCTCCTGTAGGTCGCATATTGCCTGTATGCGAAAAAACACCCGAACACAACGATTTGCATGGGAATAAGAAGAAGGAAGAAATGAGCGAACGAAAACTTCGTCCTGACGGAAACATCTGTTTTCATCGTCAGCGTCCTTCTTTCGGATAAAGCTGTTTCATGCTGCCGCGTTTTGTGCCATGGCGATAATAATGCTCATTGCGTCGCTCGTGCGCATCGTTGATATTGATGTCTATCGTGTAAACGATCTCATCATCCTTGCTGCTGACGAATCTCCGGAAGTCGGGTCCTTCCGGAGACGGGACTATGTGATATTGAAGATATGGCTTGTCATCCTGATACATGGCATGACAACATGGAGAAGACGGGATCGAACTGAAATAAAACCTGGAATCAAGCTTGTCCGGAAGAGGGGTCCTGCGGCCGTAATCCTCCAAACCAGACATCATCCAGGGGCCGGCAGCCTGATAGGAGAAAACATGTATGGGCCAGTCAAGAAAAGTGCAACGATGATAAACCCACAAGGACAGAACTTCAAAGGCGATAAAAACACATAGAAGGATCCATGTTTTTTTCGATACTTTTCGAAAAAATGATTTCATAGGATGCCTCTTGAAATGTTTTGAATAAGTAATAGAAGAGTCATTGATTCCATGGATGGTTCACACTTCGCACGTTTCGACGGGATACAGCAGGACCTGATGCTCCGTATTGAGCGAAGCCCGCATGAAGGCTTTCTCCGTGAAACCGGGGCAATGCTCGACCAGTTTCCGCACAGCGACATCCCAGTGCCTCATATTCTCGTTGATGACCGCTTCAAATCCGTGCTTGTCGAGGATATGCAGCGTCACACTGGGGATCCAGCCCTCCTGCCCCGCCATGATCTCCGCGATCTCGTCCCAGCGCATCACGCGTTCATCGCCACGCCGCGGAAATCCCGAAAAACCACGCCGTTTCAGCACACAGAATCCATCCTTGTCGATGAAAACAGCATGAGAAGCGGTCACACGCCGGCTTCTTTCATCACATACCTTGAATCTTCTGATCCACCGCCGGAAACTCATTCCGCCGCTCCGTCCGTTTCTTTTAATTCTGCCCTGTTCCCTTGGGCCTGGACTGTTTTGTTCGACGTGATAGGTGTAAATGTTTATGGATACTATAGCAGGCAATGACCGGATGTCAAGCCTGATTCCGAAAAAATAATGATTTTTAAGAGGCTTTGCCCGGGACACACCTCCCTTCGCAGACGGAATCCGGCGTAAGATACCCAAGAGCCGAGTGAAGTCGTCTGCCGTTATAAAAATTCACTCTGGATGAAGAAAAAGGGCGCGAATGCGTCCAAAGTGCAGGTGTTTGCCTGCCGCGCCTCGCGGTAATAATAATTATGTCTAGCAAAGCGAGCTTTCCGAGGAGCGAAGCGACCCCCCCCAGCGAAGCGGGACGCGATGCGTCCAAAATGAGCGCAACTCATTGTTCGACTGATAGACGAAAGAATTGTTTTTTGGGGATTTGCTATTGCCTTTTCAAGAAAAATGTGGTATAATATAATGAAAATCCTTTTTGTAGAGCAAACTTCATTCAAACAATCCGACGATGAACCCGAAAATAGATCAAAATGTCCTGGACGATGCAGACTTCGCATGCGCGACGACTGCAGGGAAGAAAACGAAGAATAATCGAAAGTTTTTTGGCTGTCTGACTGTTTTTCTCCTTGTTCTTGTTTTGTTGGGCGTTTTGTATTATCCTTCGTTGCGAATGTTGCGGCGCCGGGCGTGGTGTTCGAGCCGAATCGTCGCCATCGAACGCGAGATCCTGAAGCCATTGAAAGAGAAGTATGAATTTCCTGATGATCCCGAATTGCGGATCCCCGGGGACATATCTTTTTCCAAAAACTTTATCGTGAGTTTTTCGCTTGAGATCAGGAATCCGGAACAAACGACTGAAATCCTGAAGGACATCTATGCGTTGAAACAGAACTCGCCGGGACTGAGCAAGGAAGTTTTTGATGTTGAAATCGTGTGCAACGATCCGCGGAATCCGGCGAAGTTCCGCGTTGTCATGCCCGGCGAAAACGGATACGAGGGAAGACGGACCGTTTATCCTTCCGATCTGAATCCCTCCGAACAGGAATCGAAAGAACCAAACGGCGCGACGGAATGAGTTTCAGGTAGTTTTTGTTGAAACTAAATTGAAACTATTTGCAGAAAAGTTGCAATATGCTTGTTTTTGCACGCCGTCCGGAGCAGGACAGAGCGCACGCGGCTCGCGATAATGTAAAATATCGAACTCGTTTAGACGAGTTCACCGAGGAGCGAAGCGACCCCCGAAGGGACAGCCCCTTGAATCATTCTAACCCATCTGTGGAGAATGTTGAAACTATTTTGAGACTATTTGCAATTTTTAAGTGTGTTATTGAAACATTCTTGAAACTATTTGCAACATCTGGGGCATTTAGGACGTGGTGCGTCACGCTTCGCTGGAGGCGGCTGCGCCGCCTCGGAAGGCGTGCTTAACGCACGACATGCTTTTTCTACCGCTGAGTCGCGAATGGCAATGTTCTGCCTGTTGAAAGATAATTGAAACTACTTGCAACAATCTTTCGTGTTTTGGACGCGATGCGTCCCGCGTTGCTGGGGGCGCTTCGCGCCTCGGTGAACTCGTTCCCACGAGTTCAATAATTACAGTAACGCGAGACGCGGTCGGCGGAGGGGGGAGAGATTTCGGTCGGTGGCCTCGCTTACGCTCGCCATCAAAAACGTTTTACCGCGAGGCGCGCACGGCAAGGTTTTTTAAGAATGTGAGGGGACGTATAGGTTCCATGAGACCTATATAAGCGTTGAAACTCTATTGAAACTATTTGCAGTGTTTGAGCATGGAATTGAAACAAAATTGAAACTATTTGTAGTGTTTGAGGAATTCGGGACGCGGGGCGTCGCGCGTTGCTGGGGGCGCTTCGCGCCTCGGTGAACTCGTTTACACGAGTTCGACATGTTACGGTAACGCGAAGCGCGGGCGGCAAGGGGATTAAAGATTGCGGTAACCTCGCTTCGCTCGGCATCAACTATTTTCCCGCGAGTCGCGGGCGGCGGAGAGAGTGAAGATTGAGATGGTCTCGCTTGCGCTCGACATCAATACCCTTTTACCGCTGAGGCGCGAACGGCATGGTTTTATATTGAAGTCCTATCTGCCGTTGCGGACGTACAAACGCCGGATGGCTTGAATGTTCCCGAAACAGGACGCAAATGCGTCATTCCCGATAGAAAGTTGCATCCTCGGTAATATTGTCCAAGGATATGGGGTTTGTTCATAAAAAAAAGAATAAATATCGTTTTAAGACTTGAAATCCGCGTAATCCGTGCTATTGTAGCTATGACATGTTATTCCCATATTGACCGAGGAGACCGGAAATGAACTCTGAAAAGCTTCTGAAATGTATGATGACCGACGCGCCGAAACCGCTTACGGACGAACAGATTGCGGCGGTCGAAAAAAAACTCGGCCTGCGGTTCCCTGCCGAGTTCAAACGTTTCTTTGCGAAATGGAACGACGCGGAGTTCGAGGGTTTTGACGGTTCTTTTTGTCTGACTCTTGAAGATTTATCCAATCCCTCTTTTGTACGGGAAAAGTATTGGGATGAAATCTTTTGCGGCGAGGAGTGGGAGGACGCCTTCCCTGACATCGACAGCGCTTCTGTCGATCTGATCCCGTTCGGGTCGGACTACGGCGAGGCGCTTTATATTCTGATGGTCGATAAAAAGGATCCGGAAAAGTATCAATTCATTGAGACGTTTGAATTTGTTTTCTGGAGCCGGGCGTCCAGTATTCCCGCCTTTTTGAATGAACTTGCCATTTGCAGGAAGTGGCAAGACGACAGAACCTTGAGCCAGAAGCTTGCCGGCCGGATCCACGGGGAAAAGTCGACCGTATTCATGACCTGCCGCCTGGAAGATGCTTCCGAGGTAAAAGCGCCCGGGAAAATCGCTTTTGATGCGCAAAATTTCGTGGTCGTCATGCCGTCGATGGGATACGGGATCCAGATGATGCGTGTCCACGGCGATGCGAATGGGGGCCGTCCGTTCTGGATCAGCCGTTTCCCGGTTCCGAACGACCGGTTTTATCCACTCATTCATCTTCGGTGGTCAGGAGACGAGGAAAACACGGATCAAAACAACAAATATCCAGCCGTTGTATCTGCGGCGGATGCGGAATCTTACTGCGCGATCCTGAACGATTTCTTCGCGGAAAGCCTGCCGGACGGGTATGCGTTCGCGCTGCCGACGGAAGCCGAATACCAGCATGCGATAAAGTGTGAAAAGAAGCATTTCTTCTTCAATACCCCGCGCCCGGCGAAGGTCCTGCTGAAGGACGCGCCCGCTTCGGAGAAACTGCCGTTCCACATCGTGCTGACCTCGCGCTGAACAAGAACTGCTGGATGAAAAAAAAGGACGCGATGCGTCCGCGCTTCGCTGGGGGCGACTACGTCGCCTAAGTGAACTCGTTTGCACGAGTTCGACAGATTACGGTAACGCGAGGCGCGAATAGCGGAGGGAGTAAAGATTGCGGTAGTCTCGTTTACACTCGGCATCAACTTTCTTTACCGCGAGCAGCGAATGGCAAAGTTTTGTTGGAACAAAATTGAAACTATTTGCACTGTTTGAGGAATTCGGGACGCGCTGCGTCCCCGCTTCGCTGGGGGCGCGCGGTTGTGCGCCTCGGAAAGCGTGCTTACGCACGACAACCTTTTTCTCTACCGCGAGGCGCGAATGGCGGAGGGGTTAGAGATTTCAGTCGGTGGCCTCGCTTACGTTCGGCAATCTTTTTTTACCGCAGAGGCGCGAATGGCAACAGGTTATTATTACCGCAGAGGCGCGAACGGCAGAGGCGCGAACGGGGGGAGTGAGGCGGGGCACGCCCTATATTATTCTCTCGCGGGTCAGGCTTTTTTCGGGCGCTTGATGGAGGAGCGGGAAGGGGGCTCGGTGCGGGGGTCCTCGGGCCAGTTGTGCTTCGGGTAACGGCCGCGCATGTCTTTCCGCACGAGGAAATACGAGCCGTCCCAGAATTCGTCCAGGTCGCGCGTGATTTGCACGGTGCGCATGGCGGGGGAGAGCAGGTCGAACACGAGCGGGACGCGTCCGCCGGCGATCTTCGGCGAATGCGCGAGGCCGAAGACCTCCTGAAGCTTCACGCGGACCATGGGCGCGGCGGGATCGGAATAGTCGATGGCGATGTGCGAGCCGCTGGGGACCTCGAATCGTTCGGGCGCGAGCGAGTTCAGCGTGGACTGGGCTTTTGGCGGGAGCATGGCGGCGAAGACGGAACGGTAATCCAGGTCCGCGAGCCTGTCGAGGCGGCTGACGCCGTCGAGGTGCGGCGCGAGCCAGTCTTCGAGCGTGTCGAGCAGATGCTGTTCCGAGCAGTCGGGGAAGCCCTCGCAGCCGTGCACGTGCAGGAATTGGATGCGGCGGAGGAATTTGATCTGGGCGGGGGAGATGCCGAGCGAGGCGAAGCCGCGTTTGCGGACGGCGGCGATCAGGAGCGCGGCGGTGTCGTCGCCGGGGCGCAGATTCGACGGTTTGCGTTCGACCGTGAGCGAGCCGACCGCCTTCACGTTGAACACGCGGACGCACAGCGCATCGTCGTCCCAGACCGTCTCGCGGCGCGTGCGGAAGAGGTCCGGCAGCGAGGCTTCGAGCGCGGCGATGTCGAGCGGGAGCGCGAGGCGGATCGTGGGCTGTCCGGAGAGCCCGCCGGAGTCCGCCACGGCGAGGTATTCCGAATCGCGGAGCGGGTCGCGCGCGCCGAGCTTGGCGGTCATGCCGTTGGAGAGCAGGTATTCGGGGCGATCACCGCCGGAACGCCGTCGCGCGATGCGGTCGGGGTATGCCGCCGCGAGGACAAGTCCTCGACTGATACTGTGCCGGGCTTCGCTTCCGGCACGGGGAGGCGGGGCCTCCACTGCGGTTGTGCCGGGCTTCGCTCCGGCACGGGGAAGAGCTGCTTCGAGCTGAGAAACGACCTGACGGATACGAAAGAGAGTTTGCCGGTCGGCAGGATGCGCGGACGCCTTGTCGAGCACGGCGAGGCGTTCGGCGAGGTCGGCGGTCTGCGGATTGAGGAGCGGGTCGCGGTCTGACAGGATGGCGGCGATCATGAGCGCTTCGCGGCGGAGTCCGTGCGCGTCGGCGAAGAGAATGGCGTTTGCGAGGCGCGGATGCACGGGCAATCGGTGCAGGAGCTTGCCGTGAGGCGTGATCTGCCCGGTCTTCGCCGAGATCGCACCGAGTCCGGTCAGCAGGTCGAACGCATAGTCGAGCTTGACCTCGGGCGGCGGCGTCATCCAGGGCAGGGCGTCGGCCTTTTCGCGGACCACGCCCCATTGCGCCAGTTCAAGCGCGAGCTCGGTGAGGTCGGCGTGCTCGATCTCCGGCGGGGCGAAATCCGGCATGGCGTTCTGTTCGTATTCGTGCCAGAGTCGGATGCAGACGCCCGGCGCGGTGCGTCCGGCGCGGCCGCGGCGCTGTTCGGCGGACGCCTTCGAGATTCTGACCGTGCGGAGCTGGTCCATGCCGGACGCGGGGGAGAAGAACGGCATGCGCGCGAGGCCGGAATCGACCACGATGCGGATGCCGGGGATCGTGATGCTGGTCTCGGCGACGGGGGTCGCGAGGATGATGCGGCGGCGGTCCGACGGCACGAACACGCGGTCCTGTTCGGCGGCGGAAAGCGAGCCGTAGAGCGGGAGGACTTCGAACTCGTGGCGCATGGAGGCGAGCTCGGCGGCGGTGCGGCGGATCTCCGCCTCGCCGGGAAGGAAGACGAGCGCGTCGCCTTCGTGCGACTGCATGGCGTCCAGCACGACCGAGGCGGCATGCGGTTCGACGGGAGCGCCGGGTTTCAGGGGCGCGTAGCTCACGCCGACCTCGAAACAGCGTCCCGAGGCGTTGACGATCTCCGTATCGTTTCCGAGGAGCCCGGCGGCGGAATCCGCGTCGAGCGTGGCGGACATGAGCGCGATGCGGAGATCGTCGCGCAGGATGGAGCGGGCGTCGAGCGTGAGTGCGAGCGCGAGGTCGGCGTGGATGCTGCGTTCGTGGAATTCGTCGAAGATCACGGCGGAGACGCCCTCCAGCGACGGGTCCTTCTGAATCATGCGCGTGAGCAGCGCCTCGGTCACGACCTCGATGCGCGTGTCCGCCGAAACGAGCGTCTCGAAGCGCGTCCGGTAGCCCACGGCCTTCCCCGGAGGCTCGTTCAGGAGCGACGCCATGCGCCGTGCCGCGGCGCGCGCGGCGATGCGGCGGGGTTCCAGCATGACGATCTTCCCCGGCGGCAATACGCCCGGTTCGAGCAGGGCGAGCGGGACGACGGTGCTTTTGCCCGCGCCGGGTTCCGCCGTGACGACCAGCGGACGGCAGGCGCGCGCGGCGTCCGCGATCCGGGGCAGGACGGCGTCGACGGGGAGGCCGGAGCGGATCATTGTGCGAGGCGCTTTTTGACTTCGTCGAGGAGCCGGGGCATGACCTCGCCCGCTTTGCCGCGGAGCCAGATGTCGGTGATGTGCCCGGTGAACGCGGATTGATCGGGGTTGACCTCGATGACGACCGCGCCGCGGCGTTTTGCGGTGTGCGGCACCATGCAGGCGGGCATGACCTCGCCTGTGGTCCCGCTGACGAGGCACACGCTGCACGATTCGGCGTCCGCGAACGACTGGTCCATGGCGTGCTCGGGGATGCCTTCGCCGAAGAAGACGATGTCCGGCTTCAGGAGCCCGGCGCACTTCGGGCAGGACGGCGGATTGCCGGCGAGGAGGTCGGGCGTCGGCGGCCCGGAGAACGAGCATTCGGTGCAGCGGAGGCGTCCGAGCGTGCCGTGGAATTCGATCACGTTCTTCGAGCCCGCCTCCTGGTGGAGATTGTCGATGTTCTGCGTGACGAGCGAGAATGCGACGCCCATCTTTTCGAGCTCGGCGAACGCGAGGTGGGCGGCGTTCGGGGGGCATTTGCCCCACAGGTCGTAGAAGATGGAGCGGATGCGGTTCCAGGATTCCACCGGATGCCGCATGAAGTGGTCGATCTCGAAGAAATCCGGGTTCACCTGCTGCCAGAGGCCGCCCGCGCCGCGGAACGGCGGGATGCCGCTTTCGACCGAGACGCCGGCTCCGGTGAAGATGAGCATGTTCTTTTTTTCGGCGATGATGTCGGCCGCGGACTGGATGGGATCGGGATTCATAGGGCGAAAACTCCAAAAAAAGTGAAAAAAATCCGCTTTAAAATACGTGTTGAGTTTGTATATTTCAAGACTTGCTCTATCTTTAAAGAGAACTTTTTTCCCGAAAGGAGAACGAGACCATGAAACGAATCCTAGCCGCGTTGATGCTGGCGTTGACCGTGGCCGCCGGAGCGCGCGCCGCCGAGCTGAAGATCGCCGTGATCGACATGCAGAAGACATTCCAGGAATACGAGAAGACCAAGACCATCGAGATCAAGCTGAACCAGCAGATGGAGGTGTTCAAGGAGTATTCCAGCCAGCTGAACCAGCAGTACCAGAACCTGCGGAAGCAGTACGAGTCCGCCCGCGACGACTCGCAGAACATCGCATACTCCGCCGCCGAACGCGAGAACAAGCGCCAGAAGGCGCAGCAGCTGTACGAGTCGCTGAAGCTGAAGGAGCAGGAGATGACCAGCTACAGCGAGAGCCGTAAGACGCAGATCCGCGACATGTACACGAAACTGCGCGGCGAGGTGGTCGACGAAATCCGCAAGGCCGTCCACAACAAGGCGGTGCTCGAAGGCTACACGATCGTGCTCGACCAGTCCGGTGAATCCCTGAACGACGTCGGATTCGTGATCTACGTCCAGCCCGGACTCGACATCACCGACGCGATCATCCAGGACCTGAACCGCGGCTACCGCAAGAATGCGAAGGACCCCGCCGGAGCCGCCTCGTCCGAAAAGTGAACCCGGCCGAATCCGAACTGAATCTGAACTGAAACTGAATTCAAACCGAACTCAAACTGAACTGAAACTACCAAACTCACCCATAAGAGGACCTGAAATGAGCAAAGAATACAAAGCATCCGAACTCGCGGAGATCATCCACGGCACCGTCGCCGGAAACCCGGACGCCGTGGTCAACGCGGTCAATTCCCTGAAACTGGCGGAACGCAACGAAGTGTCGTTCCTGAACAATGCGAAATACCTGAAGGCGCAGCGCGAGAGCCACGCGGGGATCGTCCTCGTGCCGAACGACTGGAAATACGAGCCGCCCGAGGGGCAGACGAACATCCATTGCGAGGACCCGGACAAGGCGTTCTCCAAGATCTGCGGCATCTTCGCGCCGGAACCGCTCGACTACCCGGTCGGCGTCCACCCGACCGCGTTCGTGCACCCGACCGCGAAGCTCGCCGAGGGCGTCCACGTGGGCCCGAACGCCGTTGTCATGGAAGGCGCGGAGATCGGCAAGAACACGAAGGTCTGCGCCTGCGCCTACGTCGGGCAGTATTCGAAGGTCGGCGAGAACACGATCCTGTACCCCGGCGTGTGCATCATGCACCGCTGCGTGATCGGCAACCGCGTGATCATCCACGGCAACGCCGTGATCGGCGCGGACGGATTCGGCTACAACGCCACGTTCCGCGGGCTCGTGAAGGTGCCGCAGAACGGCATCGTGCGGATCGACGACGATGTGGAGATCGGCGCGTGCTCGACCATCGACCGCGCCAGATTCGGCACCACCTGGATCAAGAAGGGCGTGAAGATCGACAACCAGGTCTTCGTGGCGCACAACGTGATCGTGGGCGAATCCTCCGTGCTCATCGGGCAGTCCGGCGTGGCGGGCAGCGCCGAGCTCGGACGCGGCGTGGTGCTTCAGGCGCGCGCGGGCGTCAACGGCCACATCACCATGGGCGACGGCTCCAAAGTGCTCGGCTGCTCCGCCGCCCAGAAGAGCACGCCCCCCGGCGAGACCGTGTTCGGCGTGCCCGGCGAAAGCCAGGAGGCGTACCTCGAACGCTTCGCCCTGCCGATCCGCGTCCGCAAGCTCATGGGCCGCATCGAAAAGCTCGAGGCGAAGATCGCCGAGCTTGAAGGCAAGGGCGCTGACGGAGACAAGCAATGAAACGCGACCCCGCCGAGCTGCAGAAAGAGATCCTGGCGCTGAAGGAACAGACCGGGGCGACCATCCTCGCGCACAACTACGTGGACGGCGCGATCCAGGACATCGCCGATTTCTGCGGCGACTCGCTGGAGCTCAGCATCAAGGCGAAAAAATACAAAGCCGACCTCATCGTCTTCTGCGGCGTCCGCTTCATGGCGGAGACCGCGAAGATCCTGTCGCCCGGTTCCCGCGTGATCCTGCCCAACTCCACCGCCGGATGCCCTATGGCGGACATGGCGCAGGTCGACGAGGTGCGGCGTTACAGGAAGGAACACCCGGACGAGATCCTCGTGGCGTACGTGAACAGTTCCGCCGCCGTGAAGGCGCAGGTCGACTGGTGCTGCACGTCCGGCAACGTGGAACGCGTGCTGAACGCGCTCCCGGCGGACGCCAAGGTGATGTTCCTGCCGGACCGCAACCTCGGCGCGAACATGACCGACAAGCTCGGCCGCCCGATGTCCCTGTGGAACGGCTGCTGCCCCATCCATGACCACATCACGCTGGAGAGCATCCGCGAGGCGCGCGCGGCGCACCCGGACGCCGAGGTGCTGGTGCACCCCGAATGCCGTCCGATGGTCGTGGCGGCGGCGGACTGCGCGCTCAGCACGGGCGGCATGCTCCGGCACGTGTCCGAATCGCTGTTCAAAGAGTTCATCATCGGCACCGAGATCGGCATCATCCACCGCATGCAGAGGGAGAACCCGGACAAGGTGTTCCATCCGCTGCTGCCGAAGGTGGTCTGCGCGGACATGAAGAAGATCACGCTCGAAAACGTGCTGGCGGCGCTTCAGGGGAAATGCGAGGAGATTACGCTCGACCCCGAGATCATGGACGCCGCCCGCAAGCCCATCGAACGCATGCTCGCGCTGAAATAAGCAGCCGACTCGCCCTCGTCCCTTTCGAACAATAAAATGACACTGCCTTGAACAAAAAGTCAAAAGGAAAGCGCGTTTCCGACGAAAGACCATCGGGAACGCGCTCTGTTTTTTAGAAGACGCAGTATTAGGTCAGGGCGTAGTATGCGGCGTTGCGGAGGCGGTGGAAGAGGTGGGAGTTGTCCTGGGGGGACTGGTTCTGCGCCATGAAGAGGACAGCGAGCTCGTTTTTGAGGTCGAGCGTGAAGTTCGTTTCCAGCCAGCCGCCCCAGCCGAACGAGCCGATGGCGTCGGTGGTGGAGGAGCAGCCGCCGAAGGTCTTCATGAAGAGGAAATTGCCGTAGTTCTGGCCGCCGAGGTCCTGCCAGGTGAACGTGCGCGCCTGATGCGGCGTGAGCTGGGGGGAGATGAGGTAGTCGAACCCGGCGGCGGAGAGGAACTTGTGTCCGTTGTACTTGCCGCGGTTCATGAGCATCTTCACGAACTCGGCGTAGTCGCCGATGGTGGAGACGAGGCCCGCGCCGCCGGACTCGAACGCGGTGTCCTCGCGGTAGGCGTTCAGCCCGAGGTGCCAGTCGGCGTAGTCGAAGCGCCTGCAGGTGCCGTCGCGGTGGTCGTAGGCGGTGGCGAGGCGGCCGCGCTTTTCGGCGGGGACGACGAATCCGGTATCCTTCATGCCGAGCGGGCCGAAGATCTCGTCCTGCAGATACTGCCCGAAGCGTTTCCCGGCGGCGCATTCGATGACAGCGCCCATCACGTCGGCGGAGTAGCCGTACGCCCAGCGGTCGCCGGGCTTGAACGCGAGGCGGCAGCCGCCGAGCCTGTTCGCGAACTCGACCGTGGAGAGCTGGACGCCCTGCTTGCGGAGGTCCTCCATCTCGCGGACGACCATGGCGGCGTCGGGCGAGCAGTCGGGATAGAGCAGCCCGGAGGTCATGTTCAGGAGGTCGGAGACGTACATCGGGCGGTCGCTGACGATCGCGAGGCCCTGTCCGAACTCGGTGTCGTAGCGCTGATTGCGGAAGCCGGGCAGGAAGCGCGCGACCATGGCGCGGGGCGACAGGATGCCGCGGTCGATGTTCATGACGGCGGCGGTGCCGGTGATCGGCTTGGACTGCGAATAGATGCGGAAGATGGTGTCGCGGCTGATCTTTCTGCCGGATTCGATGTCGGCGTAACCGCTTTCGGCGTAGTAGATCTCCTCGCCCTTGTGGATGACCATGACGGACGCGCCGGCGTATTCGCCGCGGTCGACGGATTCGTTGAGCAGCCCGGAAAGCCGTTTGAGTTCGGGATTCATGCTGTGTCTCCTGTCGGATATGAGGTGTGAAAAAAATGTTTTTTTGAGCGGGGGATGAGGTTACTTTTCGGCGATCTCCATGGGGGCGAACGTGCCGTCGCAGACGAAGACGTTTTTGCCCTCGGGCGTGTGCCCGGTCACGCGGAAGGCGTCGCCGTCGATGTCGCCCGTGCAGACGACGGATTCGAAGAGGCGGAGCGCGAAGTTGAAGTTCACACGGATCATGTTCACGCGGACGGGGTACCCGAGCTTCGCGGCGAGCCAGTCCTGCGCGAACATCGGATAATGCGCGTTGTTCACGTGGTTGTTGTAGTCGATCTTCGACTGTCCGATGTCGGTGCGGACGGGGTCGGCGCCGGGCGCGGGGTCGAGCTTGCCCCAGTCCTCGAAGAAGATGGGCTTGTCCGGGTTCGCGGGGAACGTGCCGGTGACGTCGTCGGGTGAGACGGGGCGGAGGTTTGTGAGCTTGAGCATGAGCCAGTAGCTGCTGGCGGTGGCGATGCGCTGCCCGGTGGCGGGGTCGGTCAGCTCGAACTGGCGCATGGCGAAGAGACGGTGGACGCCGCTGGGCCAGGTCTTCAGGCGGACGGAATCGGCGCGCGGGGGCAGGGCGTCGAACTTGATCATGAGCCGGGAGAGGACCCAGGTGATGCCGAGGCGGCGCAGGTCGTGGATGCCGACGCCGAGGATCTCGGCGTGCGCGCCCGCGATGTCCTGCATCAGGTCGAACGCCGCGCCGAGGCGGAGCCTGCCGTCCGGGCCGATGGCGTGGAGCTGGGTGGGGTACTCGCGGGTGATGCTGGCGGGCTTGCCGTCGAAATACGGGTTGCCGTTGTGGATAACGTCGGCGGCGTTTTCGGGCGTATTGAGAGGACCGGGTGCGGTGCTCATGGTTCGGTTTCCTTTCGTTGGGCTTTTTCTTTGCGGATGCCGTCGGCGAGGAACGAGATCAGCGCGTCCTGTTCCGGGGCGATGCCGGACCGCAGGACTTTGCGCGCGTTTCCGCCGTAGACCACGCCGAGGAGCGCGGTGTTCAGCCTTGACACGACGGCGCTGCCGGTGTGCGGATCGTCGGTGACGCTGACCGTGCAGGGGACGAGGGCGGGCAGGACGAGCCCATGGTCGGGGTCGTCCATGAGGCCGCGCGCGTGCGTGCGATTGCAGAGTTTCCAGTTGTAGCCGGCGCGACCGTCCGAGGGCAGGGGCAGGGAGCATGCCTCGCGCGAGGCTTTCCAGCCGGATTCCGCCGGCATGGCGTTTTCGAACGCGTCGTCGAAATCGTCGGCGGTGATGCCGGGGAATTCGTACGAGACGATGAGGTTATGTCGGAGGTAGAGGAATCCGGCGCAGAACATGGCGGCGGCCCCGGCGATCGCGCCGAGGAGGAACGCCGCGAGGACGGGATTCCTTTTCCCCGTTCGTTTCGGTTCAACATTAGTATCTGTCAGCGGGTCCATGAGTAGTCCTTTCCATCCAGCGCGCGCCGGATGTTTTCGAGCTGAATACGGAAGTCGGCGGTTTCGCGGCGCCAGAACTCGCGCGTGCCCCAGTCGGGGTACTGCCTGCGGAATCCGGCGTCGCCGGACTGCACGGCGCACCAGGAGAGAAAGTGCATCATGCGCATGGCGCGGAGGGGTTCGACGAGGCGGAGCGAGGCGCGGTCGAACGGACGGAAGACCTCGTAGGCGGCGAGGATCACGTCGAGCTCGCGTTTCGACTCGGAGAGCGTGCCGGGGAGCAGCAGCCAGAGGTCCTGGACGGGCGGCCCCGTGACCATGTCGTCGAAGTCGATCGCCATGAGGCCGATGCCGGGGCGGTCGAGCACGTTCGCGCGGTGGAAGTCGCCGTGAATGCGGATCATGGCGTCGCCGGGCGGATAGACCGCCTCCGCGAGGTCGAGGATGGCGTCGCAGAGGTCGATCAGCTCCTGTTCGCACGAGGGGTCCACCGCGCCGCGGTCGAAGATGCGGTGCATGGCGGCTTCTGCGAAGGACGCGGGCGTCATGCGGAGCCGGTGAGGGGCGTCGCGGCGTTCGCCGCAGGCGTGGATGCGCCCGAGCAGGGACCCGACGCGTTCGAGCGTCTCGTCCTGTTCGAGCTCGATCTCGCGGCCGCGCATGCGCGGGAAAATGGCGAAGAAGACGCCGTCGAGCTCTCCGAGCGTGGAATTCGTTTCGAGCTCGTAGGGCGGCACGACGGGAATCTCCTCGCCGTCGCAGTCCCACAGGAACTCGTGTTCCTCCAGGATCGCCTCGCGCGTCCAGCGTCCGGGGCGGTAGAACTTGACCACGAGGCGTTCGCCTGTGGCGGCCTCGATCTCGTAGACGCGGTTGATGTAGCTGGGCAGGGCGGAGGCGAGCCCGGTCAGGCGGCACGCGAGGGCGTCCTCCAGCGCGGGCAGAAAGAATTCGGGCGTGATGCGGTCGAATGCCGCCGCACCGGCTGTCCTGCTGCCCCGCGGAAGGTCCATTGGAACACCTGATCGCGAGCTCAGAGGGATTCGCGGTCGGCGACCCACTGGCGCATCGCCTTTTCGGTGGCGATGTTCCTGCCGTTCATGACGGCGGCGGCGAATTTTTTGAAGTAGGCGTTGAAGACGGTGTGGAGGACGTTCAGGTTGGAGACGCGCTCCTCGAAGGCGGATTCGCGTTCCATCTCCTCGCCGGCCGGGAGCTTCACGGAGCCGAACGTGAACGCGTCGGCGTCGAACGTGAACGACCACTTGTCGACCTCGGCGTCGCCGCCCTCACGGGCGAACGTGACGCGCGCCTTGCGGAGTTTCTTGCCGCTGGAAAGGGCGGCCTTCGCTTCGCCGGAGGCAAGCGGATTGCCGCGCTTGACGATGCTTTCGCCGGAGCCCGCCAGGTCGGGATCCTTGGTCTTGCCGGGGGAATACGCGAGCGTGAGGGGGCCTTCGATCGCGAGCACGAAGGTGCCGAGGTCGCCGGCGGAGCATCTGCCGCCGTTCACTTCCGCCTCGTACCAGAGCCAGGTCAGGAAATCGCGTCCGGGCTGGGGCTCGTCCATGCCGGATGCGAGGTTGGTGAGCGTGAGCGGAGGCAGGTCGGTCTCGTTTTTCTTCAGGAGCGTCACCATGAGCTCGTCGACGGAGACCGGCACGGGCTCGACGTCCAGTCCGAGGGCGCGTGTGAACTCCTGCACGAAGACGTCGAACTTCGCGAGCGAGGCGGCGCCGAAATAGAGGACGTTCGCGGCGGTATCGACAACGAACGGCGTGGCGGAGATCGTGGGGACCATCTTCGGCATCAGGGATTCGATCGCGGCCTCCTTGATCGCCTTCTTCTCCTTGCGCGGGACGAAGAGGCAGTCGTTCGCCTGCATGTAAGCGAGCTCGTCGCGGCGGCAGACGGCGTTCAGCAGCTGGGAGGGGACCTTGCGTTCGGTCTTGCGGAGGTTCAGGTAGGGGAATCCGCCGCACATGGAGGTGGTGTCGTCGATCCTGCTTTCGAGGAGGTGGCGTCCGCTGACCCAGCCGAGCACGGGCTCGTCCTTCACGTCGTCGAGCTTTCCGGCGGAATGCTTCGCGAAGAGTTCCAGGTAATTCTCCGGCATCGGGTTGCGGAGGGGGCAAATCATGAGGGAAATGCTTCCTGTTTCAAAAGACATAACAGAATCCTTTCAGAATGTATGGGCAGGCGGAACAAGGCGGTTCCGCCGACAGGGGAAAAAACAATCCATTTACTGTACCACGAAATGGCTTTTTTCGCAAGTCCCGAACCGCGTTTTATTCAAAAAAAACGGGACGGACAGGGCGTCCGTCCGGTTCAGGCTGTTCAGATCCCGCGGCTGTTATTGTTTCGCACCGTTTTCGATCATGAACTTGCGGAGTTCGCGATTGCCTCTGGCGAAGAAAAGCGGCGTGCGGCCGGACTTGTTCAGCTCGTTGATGTTAAGACCTTTCGCGATCAAATACTTGACGACGTCGAAGCTGCCGCCGCATGCCGCGTAATGCATGGCGGTCCAGCCGCGGGCGTCTTTCGCCGTGTAGTCCACTTTCTTGCTGACAAGGTATTTGATGACGTCAAGCTTGTTTTTTCCCGCGGCGTAGTGCAATGCTGTCGCGCCGACGCTGTCCTTGTCGAGGAGGTCCGCGCCGTGTTCCGCCAGGAACTTGACGCATTCCAGATTGCCTTTTTCCGCCGCGAAATGGATCGCGGATCTGCTGTGGACGAAGTCCTGCGCCTTGATGTCCGCACCGTGTTCGAGCAGGAACTGAACGACCTCGGTGTCGCCGTTCTGCGCGGCGAAATGAAGGGCGGTCATGCCCTCGTCGTTTGCGGCGTCATTGACGTCCCGGGGCAGGAGATGGATGGGGATGTTGTCCATGTCGTTGATCGTCTGCTTGCTTTCGTCCTTTGATTTTTGACCGGCGGTTTTTTCCTCGTTTACGGCATCCGCGTAGCGTTCGCCTCCGTCGTCGTCCTCGTCCTCGTCCTCATCTTCATCTTCCTCAATCACGTCGTCGTCATCCTGAAGCGCTTCCGGCGTTTTCAGACCGAGGGCTGCTTTCAGGGCGATGATGTGTTCCTCGTCGGAATCGTAGTAGAGCTTGTCCTGGCGGCGGCGCTGGTCCTTGAGGTTTTCGACGAGCGCCCAGTTGATGGCTTTGATGCTGGCGCCGTGCTCGACGAGGAACTTGACTTCTTCCACGCCGGAATACTTTGCCGCGAAATGAAGGGGCGTTTCTTTCTTTTTCGTGAGCTTGTTCGGGTCGCTTCCGAGAAGAAGAAGGGATTCCACGAGCTTTTCGTTGCCGCTCATGGCCGCGTAGTGGATGGCGGTGCGTCCTTCGTTGTCCGGCAGATTGATCTCCATGCCGCGTTTGATGAGCTGTTCGGCGAATTCCTGCTGGCCGTCGCGGCAGACCGCGTGCAGGAGCGTCATGCCGTCTCCGTTTTTGATGCCGTAGTCGGCGTTGCGGTCGAGGAGCCAGTTTGCCTCGTCGAAGAGCTTGTTCGTGGCGAGATGCCAGGTGAACGCGTCGGGGCAGAATGTGCAATCGACTTTGCAGTCGGCTTCCTTTTCCATGCCCATGACGGCGCGAAGCTCGGCTGTCTCCGCGTCGCCGAAAGATTTATGTTTTACCAGCTCGTCGAATCGGTCCTGCGGCGTCTGCTGCGGTTCGACCGCGAAGAGGACCGATGCTGTGAACAGGATACAAACAGTGAAGAAAGTTCTGAACATGATCAACACTCCAGTGCGAATTCAAAAATAGTCATGATATATTATACATCATATAGAAAAAAAATCAAGCCGGAAAATGGGCAACTTGCCATGTTTTTCGCACGAAAAATGCAGAAAGATGTTGATGCGCCCGCGCACGGCATGGGGCGGCGGGGAAGGCTGCGCCGGAAGCCGGATGCGCGGATGCTGTGTCCGGCGTACGGTTTCGCGAAGATTTCCCCGACTTTTGCGGGGTTGCGACCTTGACTTTTCGTATTTTGGCATTAAATTAATGTTTTGTATTTTCATCTGAAACAATTATGCACCAATAGAGGTCACCCCACCCATGATCATTCAGAAAATGAACAACGTGCTGGTGAAGCACGGAAAGGTCACATTTGCCATTTTTACCGCCGTCATCATCGTCTCGTTCGTGTGGTTCTTCACGCCGGGCGTGGACGGTTCGCTGCTGTTCGGCGGGAACGTCGGCATGGGCTCCCAGTACGGGGCCGTGCTCGGACATAAGGTCACATACGGCGATGTGAGCAGCGCCCGCCAGGTCGTTTCGATGGTCCGCGCCGCGACCTACGGCCTGGCTCCGCACCGCGTGCAGTCGCCGGACGAAGACGCTTCGTTCCAGGCCGCGCTCCTGATCAAGGCCGCCGACGTCATGAACATTCAGGCGAGCGACAAGGAAGTCGCGGAAGTGATCCACAGCATGCCCTCGTTCCAGAACGCCGACAACAAGTTCTCGAAGGAGCTTTACGAACAGTACAAAGACCTTCATCTGGCACCCTCCGGACTCGGGTTCTCCGACCTCGAGGAAGCTGTCCGCACGATAATCCGCATGGAGAAGGTCCCGACGGTGACGTCCTCCAACGTGATCGTGACGGACGACGAGGCGAAAACGGAAATCGAAGGCCTGCTCCAGAAGATCACGTACCACATGATCACATTCGACCATGAGGCGTTCAAGGACCAGGTGAAGCTGGAAGATGCCGAGATCAGGGATTTCTACACTGCCAATCCGGGCCTCTTCATGAGCGAGCCGGAATCCGACGGCCTGCTCGCGTTCGCCGCTTACACGGAGAAGAAAAACGAGCTCACGGACGATCAGCTGAAAGATTACTACGACGCCAACAAGGCGCTTTTCACCAAGGCGGACGGCACGGAACAGGCGTTCGACGATGTGAAGGACGACATCCGCAAGGAGATCGGGACCACGGTCGAACGCGAGGATGCGGAAAAGAAGGCGGAAGCCTTCAATAAGTCGTTCCGCGAAGCCATCCGCGCGGACAAGGAAGCGTTCGAAGCCGATCCGCAGAAGCTTTTCCGCGAAGAGGCGGAGAAAGCCGGGCTGAAGATCTCCGAGGTCAAGAACCTCACCCGCCTGACGGAGCCCGATGACGGCCTGCATATCGACGGCCAGCTCGTCGGCGCCGTCACGGAGCTGAAAAACGTCGGGTCCTACACCAAACGTCTGTACGGCGAACACGGCGTGTCCATGTTCCTGATGACCGCCCGCCGCCCGGCGGTGGTCCAGCCGTTCGAAGACGTGAAGGAAACCGCCGAAAAACGTCTCCTCGCCCAGCGTGAATATGCCCTGGCGGACGAGGCTGCCTCCCAGCTCGCGCTGAAGGCTCTGGAACTGAAGAATGCACCCGCCGAGATCGAGGAGCTTGTGAAGTCGCTGAAGGGCACCTGGCACGCCGAAGCCACGCGGACGCGTTACGACGTCGAAGCCAATCCCTATCTGCCGTGCTCGAACGAGGTCCTTACCACCAACGTCGGCAAGCTTTCCTCCCCGGACAAGTCGTTCGGCGATCCCGCGTTCGTCTTCGTGACCGCGCATACGCCCGCCACGGCGGAAGAAATCGCGGAAAAGAAAGAGTCGCTCGAACTTGAGCTGAAATACCGCAAGCGGGAAGTCGTGAGCCGCGGGCTTCAGGGCTGGATCATTGAATCCGCCACGGTCGTCAACCGCGGACGGACGCAGGAATAAACCACCATTTTCCGCAGCAGCGAAGGAGACACGGATCCTATGAAAGACATGCGAATCGGAATCGGCTACGACGTTCACCGTATGGCGCCGGAACGCGATTTGATGCTCTGCACCTGCCATATCCCGAACGAGACCGGGCTCGACGGTCATAGCGACGCCGACGCCCCTGTCCACGCCCTGATCGACGCCATGCTCGGCGCGCTCGCGCTCGGCGACATCGGGCAGCACTTCCCGGACGAGGATCCGCAGTACCTCGGCGCGTCCGGCGAATCCCTGCTCAGGAAAACGCTCGCCCTGCCGGAATTCCAGGGGTGGCGGATCGGCAACGCCGACATCACGATCATCGCGCAGAAACCGAAACTTGCTCCGTACGTCCCGAGGATGCGGGAAGCTCTCGCAGCGGTCCTCGGCATCGGCGCCGACCATGTCTCCATCAAGGCGAAAACCGCCGAGGGGCTGGATTCCGTCGGGCACTGCCAGGCGATCGAGGCGCATGCCGCCGTGATCCTCTTCCCGAAGGACGAGGACTGACCATAAAAGGAAAGGGCCGCCGTTATGCTGGAAGGATTGGCCGGAAACAAGCTGAAAACGCTTTCGACCGCGTGCCTGGACGTGATCCGTCTCGTCTGGCAGGACCTTGAGGACAAGGGCATGCCCGCGGACAAGTTCCTGTCCGAGTTTTTCCGCGCCAACCACAAGTACGGTTCGCGCGACCGCCACGCCATCACGAGCAGTGTCTTCGCGTTTTTCCGCTGGAAAGGCTGCCTCGAAAAGCTTTTCGACATCGACCGGGAGAATATCCCCGGGCCCGCGCTCTCCGCGGCGCTCGCCGCCGACGACCCGTCCTGCCCCGTGTTTCCGTTCTGGTGCGACGTCGCGCCGGACGTGCTTGCCGCGATGAAGGACCCGTTCGAGCGCATCCGCACCGTCACGAACACCGACATTGACATGGACGTGTACGACCTGGTGCCGGACTGGATGCCCGAGGAAGTCCCGGAGGAGAGCCGCCAGGCGTGGCTTGACGGGCTCACGTCGCATTCCCCGCTGTGGCTCCGGGCGCAGAACATCACTGCGACCGAGCTGATCCGCCGCCTGGAAACGCAGGACATCCACGCGGAACGCGGCTCCGAGGTGCTTGTGGACGCCGTGCGCGTGAAGACGCCGCACGCTCATCCCGACCAGGTGAAGGGGCTTGCCGGCAATTTCGAGGTACAGGATTATTCGTCCCAGTGCATTGCATGGCCCGCCGATCCCCTGCCGAAGGAAAAATGGTGGGACTGCTGCTGCGGCGCGGGCGGCAAGACGCTTCAGCTCGCGGCCATGGGCGGCAAAAAGGTGCATGTTTTCGCTTCGGATATCCGCCAGGACGTGCTTGCTCAGCTGAAGAAACGCATGCTCGCGGCGAAATTCAAAAACATCATAATCACGACTCCGCTCGGAGGCGCGCTCGGCGAATACGACGGCGTGCTGGTCGACGCGCCGTGTTCCGCCTCGGGACGCTGGCGCCGGAACCCCGAAATGCGGTGGATCTTCAAGCAGGAAGACCTGCCGAAACTCGCCAAGACGCAGTTCGCGATCCTGGACAAGGCGGCAAATTCCGTCCGGGCCGGCGGCAAGCTCGTCTACGGCACGTGCTCCGTTTTCGACATAGAGAACATGGGCGTGGTCAGACGTTTCCTTGAGGCTCGCCCGGATTTCAAGCTCAAACCGTTCAAGAATCCGCACGACGGCACGAAAACCGATGGCACGCTCACGACTCTGCCCTGCCACGCCGACTGCGACAGTTCCTTTACCGCGCTCTTTGTACGCAACGGTGGCAAATGAACGGGACGCCGCTGAACGGGCCTTCCGTCCCGGACGCGCACGCGCATGGCGTTCCCGGCGCGAAAGATGAAGTGTTCCGCCTGTGGAATGTCCGGGATCCCTCATGCTCCGTCCCCGAAAACAGCTTTTTCTCCGCCGGGATCCATCCGTGGGACGCCGGGAAATACGAGCTCGCCGCGTTTGCTCCGCTGTTCGATTCTCCTCGTTGTCTGGCGATTGGCGAATGCGGCATGGACCGCACTTCAGACGCCGCCCTGCCGCTTCAGATGAAGGTGTTCGAGGCGCAGATCGCGGAATCCGTCCGGCGCGGCAAGCCGCTCGTGATCCACTGCGTGCGGTGCTTCCCCGAACTCATCCGCCTCAAATCGAAGCTGGACGCGGACGCGCCTGTGTGGGTGATCCACGGGTTCCGCGGGACGAAACGCAAGGCGTTCGACCTGCTGGACGCGGGCTGCGTGCTGTCGTTCGGCGCGGGACTGCTCCGCGACGCCGGAAACATGGAGTATTTCGCGGAGATCCCGCCCGACCGCATCCTGATCGAGACGGATGAGTCGCCGGAGCTGTTCGAGCAGATCTTCGCCGAGGCGGCCGCCATGCGTCTGCTGTCGCCGGGCGAGTTCGCCGCGACTGTCCGCGCCAATTTCAAAAGGATATTCCGCCATGACCCCGTCTGAACTTGATCCCGCCCCGGAATGGCTCGGGCGCATGCTCGCGCTCGAAGATGCCGCGACCGTCGAAACAATCCGTCGTTCGCAGGTGCTGTGCGTCGGCCTGGGCGGGGTAGGGGGACTCGCCACCGAGCTTGTCGCGCGGCTGGGCGTCGGCGCGATGACGATCGTGGACGGCGACGCGGTGGAGACGACCAACATCAACCGCCAGATCCCCGCGCTCACGAGCACGCTCGGACAATCGAAAGCCGTGGTCATGGCGGACCGCCTCATGGACATCAACCCGAAGCTCAAACTGACCGTGATGGAACGTTTCCTCGCGCCCGAAGACATGCCAGGCGTGCTGAATACCGGGCGTTACGGCTGCGTGCTGGACGCCATCGACTCCGTCCCCTCGAAGATCGCGCTGCTGGCGGAATGTGTCCGGCGCGGCGTGCCCGTGGTCAGCGCCATGGGCGCCGGGCTCCGCACCGATCCCGGCGCGATCCGCTGCGGCGACATCGCGGAAACGAGCGTGTGTCCGCTCGCAAAACTTGTCCGCAAGGGGCTCCGCGAGCTCGGATTCGAGCACGGCGTGACGGCTGTTTTTTCCACGGAGACGCCCCGCAAGCCGAAGCTCGACGAGGCGGGCTATCCGCTGATCGGGACCGTGTCGTTCATGCCTGCGGCGTTCGCCGTGCAGTGCGCCGCGGCGGTGTACCGGATCCTGTCCAGATAACGCGTTTTTCCAGCGTCATTCTCCGTTAAGAATCTTTTTTTCATGCGCGGAGCGCGGAATCGCGCGGAAAAATATAGAAAAAAGGCGGAAAACGGGATTGATTTTTCCGGAAACACTGCTATGTTTCAGATAGGAAAATATTTGGATTCGCCTCAACAACTTCATCAACCATAATTCAGAAAGGATGACGGTATGTCGCCGAAAACAGCTTTTATCGGTCTGACGACTACGTTCGCCCTGACGATGGGCGTGGTTTTCGCCCAGCAGGGCCAGCGCCCCAGACAACAGCAACCCCAACAGGATCTGAGCATGCGTGAAGAATGGGAAAACCAGAAGATCAATTTCGTGAACGTGGAACCGGTCCGTTCGGATTCCGCGCTTCCGGTCGACGCGGGCCAGAAGACCCTGCTGAACGGCGACTGGAAGTTCAACTTCGTCACCATGACCAAAGAGGACGGCACGCTGGATCTCGGTCAGCGCCCCGCCGGATTCTTCAAGCCGGACTATGACGTTTCCTCCTGGAAGACGATTCCCGTGCCGTCCACGTGGGAAGTCCAGGGCTACGGCACCCCGCTGTACACGAACGTCAACTACCCGTTCAACACGAGCAATCCGCCGATCGTCACGAACGCCCCCGCGCAGTGGCAGACCGCGTTTCGCGAGCGCAACCCGGTCGGCTCCTACCGCCGGACGTTCACCGTGCCCGCCGACTTCAAGAAGGGGGGCCAGGTGTTCCTGAAGTTCGACGGCGTGTCCGCCGGATATTACGTGTGGGTGAACGGCGAGAAGGTCGGCTATGCCGAAGACTCGTACAACCCCGATGAGTTCAACATCACGAAGTACCTGAAGCCGGGCGAAAACGTGCTCGCCGTGCAAGTGTACCACTTCACCGACGGCTCCTACCTCGAGGACCAGGACTTCTTCCGCCACTCCGGCATCTTCCGCGACGTTGTGATGTTCCGCACCCCGGACGTCGCCATCCGCGACTTCGATTTCCGTTCGCTCCTGAAGGATAACTACAAGACCGGCACGCTCGACGGCAAGATCCTCGTGCGCAACTACAGCGACAAGGCCGCCAGCCGCACCGTGAAGTACACGCTCCTGCGCGAAGGCCGCGAGGTCCTCTCCGGCAGCGCGCAGATTCAGGTCGCGCCGGGCAAGGAAGACGTCGCGATCCCGGTCAGCGTGACCGTGCCGAACGTCGAGGCATGGTCCGCCGAGACGCCGAACCTGTACCAGCTGAAAATGACGATCGCCGACGCCGCGAACACCGCCGCGAACGCCGAGACCGTCCAGGTCAACCTCGGATTCCGCACGGTCGAGGTCGGACCGGAATACCAGCTGCTCATCAACGGCAAGGAAGTCCTCCTGAAGGGCGTGAACCGCCACGAGACGCACCCCGACATGGGCCGCGCCATCACCCGCGAGGTCATGGAAAAAGACATCCAGCTGATGAAGTCGCACAACATCAACACCGTCCGCACCTCGCACTATCCGGACGCCCCGTACTGGTACGAACTCTGCGAAAAGTACGGCATCTACCTGGTCGCCGAGGCGAACATCGAGTGCCACGGCAAGCAGGACCTGACCCGCAACCCCGAGTGGGAACAGGCGTACGTGGAACGCAATCTCAACAACTACAACCGCCTCAAAAACTGCCCCGCCGTCATCTTCTGGAGCCTCGGCAACGAGAACGGACGCGGCAACAACCTCGCCGCCGCTTCCCGCGCGATCCAGGAGCGCGACAAGACCCGCCTCATCCACTCCTGCGACATGGACCACACCAACGGCGTGACCGATATGGGCAGCTGCATGTATCCCTCCGTGGACGGCCTGAACGGCACTGGCGCGAACACCCGCGACAAATGGCCGTACTTCGTCTGCGAATACGCCCACAGCATGGGCAACGCGCTCGGCAACTTCCAGGAGTACATGGATACGTTCGAACGCCATAAACGCCTCGTCGGCGGCTGCATCTGGGACTGGGTCGACCAGAACATCCGCGCCACCCGCGTGGAAGGCAACCGATATAAAGCCGCTCCGGTCACCGGCGAAGCCTTCGCGTTCGGCGGCATGTTCGGCGACAACCCGAACGACGGCAACTTCTGCGACAACGGTGTGATCGTGTCCGACCGCCAGATCACCCCGAAACTGCTCGAGGTGAAGAAGGTCTACCAGTACCTCCGCTTCAAGGACCTCACGCCCGACGACGCAAAAAAGTTCACGCTCGAACTCACCAGCAAGTATTTCCACAAGACCATCGCCGGCTACACCGTTGCCGCCGTCTTCACCGGCGGCCAGGACGAAAAGGCGGGGCGCACCGTCCTCACCGAAAAGGTCCCGGCGCTCGCCCCCGGCGAAAAAGCCACGTTCACGTTCAACGTGCCCGCCGGCATGAAGAAGGACATGTTCATCCTCGTCTTCCCGTCGAAGAAGGATTCCCTCGTCCAGTACAAGCTCGTCGAGGAAGCCGACCCGGTCGAACTGCTGAAGAGCAATAAGGTCGAAGAAGCGCGCAAGTACGCGGTCGCCTACGAGGCGTTCACCGCCGGCGTCGACGCGACCCCGCTCAAGCCCGACACCTCGAAGAGCCCCGATCTGGCGTTCATCGACCACAGCAATAACAACATCACCGTCTACAACGACTACTTCGTCGTGCGCTTCGTCGACGGCAAGATCGAGTTCATCACCTGCGACGGCGAAATGGTCATCCGCAAGGGCCCGGAACTGAACTTCGCCCGCGCCCGCGTCGACAATGACGGCTGGATCGGCGGCAATATCGACCGCGCCATGAACGGCGAGATCGATGACGAATGCCGCGGCCTGAAGGTTGTCCAGGTCTCCCCGAAGCAGGTCGACGTGGACGTCGAGCTCTACTGGCGCAAGGGCTTCAATTACTTCGTGAGCACGAAGTACTCCATCTTCGCCGACGGCACCATCCGTTCCTGCAACACGATCCGGCCAGACTTCGAGGAGCGCAACAGCGCCATCCCGTGCCTCGGCTTCACGATGGAGATGACCTCCGACTACGCCAAGGTCGACTACCTCGGCCGCGGCCCGCAGGAAAACTACATCGACCGCCGCACCGGCACGTACTACGACATCTTCCACACCACCGTGCAGGACATGTTCGTGAGGTACTCCAAGGCGCAGCACTACGGCAACCGCACCGGCACGAGCTGGGTCAGCCTCACCTCCGACGACGGCAAGACCACCGTCACCGTCCGCAGCGAAAACAACGTGAACGGCATGGAGTTCACCGCCTCCCCGTGGACGCAGAAGGAGATCCGCGACGCCCGTACGCCGGACCGTCTGCCCCCGTCCGAAAGGACCGTCCTCGAAGTCGATCTCTTCCAGGCTCCGCTCGGCGGCAACAGCTGCGGACCCGGCCCGCTGGAGAAATACATCACCCGCGGCAACCGCAACTCGACCTTCAAGATGGACTACACCATCCATATCGACAGAAAGAAATAACGCCTGAAGGCGAATCCACTGCGGACTATCTTTCCCGTGCGCGAGCGTAAGCCGCGCACAACCGCAGTGGAGGACTTGTCCTCCGCCCGGTTCACGAAAAAAACGTGAGCCGGGCTTTTCTGTTGTTCGAGGGCAGGGGGTGCGTGCCGTCGCGCAGCATGTCCTACGTGCGCGAGCGTTAGCCGCGCACTACCGCAGTCCAGGACTTGTCCTGGCGAGCCTAGCAGAGCACAACCGCAGTGGAGGACTTGTCCTCTCCGAGCGCGCCTCAGCGGTAAACAAAAATGATGGCGAGCGTAGGCGAGGCTACCAAGGCGGCAGGGCCGCCCCCCAGCAACGCGTGGACGTGACGCATCCATTTTTTCGGGAATTGTTTTTTTGATAAAACTGTTTGACATTTCCAGCTTTGTGGCTATAGTATTGAATAAATTATTGTTGATTATAATGTGAACAACGAAAGGTGAACTCAAAATGGCGAACTACATTACTTCCAGCGGTGAAATCAGCAGCGGCATCATTCTACAAAACTATGACTATATGACTGTCCTTTATGGAGGCATAGCAAACAATACTACAATCGACTCTTGGGGGCGACTATTAGTTGAATTTGGAGGCATGGCGGATCTCACCATGGTCAGTTCCGGCGGCAGCTTCATGCTTTCCGGCGGCACGGCGAGCAACACTGTCATCAATTACGGCGGTTTTTTCGAAGGCAATTCGAGTGTGGATGACTCCGGCGTCAAAACCCTCGCGACGGCGGTCAGTACGATCGTTTTCAATGGCGGCTATTGCGGCATCTGGGGCATCGCCAGCTGCAACACGGTCAATTCCGGCGGAACCCTGTGCACATACGGCTCGGCTGAAAATACGACCATCAATTCGGGCGGCATTTTCTGCGTCCAAGGGGTTGCGGAAAAAAATGTAATCAACGAAGGCGGTGTCGTAACGTTTCACTGGAGCGGCGGCGGGCTGAGCAGCACGACGGTCAATTCCGGGGCCTGGCTGACCCTTTCCAGCGGCAACAGGGCGGTTTCCACCACGGTCCTTCCCGGAGCGGTGATCAGCCTCACGGGCGGCGTGATGTCCGAGACGGAGCTGCATTCCGGCGGCTCGATCCAGCTTTCTTCCGGCGGCATATTGTATAACACGACAATCCTTTCCGGCGGTTCCTTCCATGTCGCCCACGGCGCCGCCAGCCATACAATAATCAACTCCGGAGCGCTGCTTGAAGTGGCTGTTTATGGCGGCACAGCCGCCGAGACTTCCGTTCTTTCTGGCGGGGAGTTTTTCGTCTCCGAAGGCGGTTCCGCGCTTCATACGATAGTCAGTTTTGGCGGAAACATGATTGTTTCCGGCAGTATGGCTTATGTGACCAGCACAACAATTCACTCCGATGCAAACATGACCGTTTCCGATGGACGGATCAGCGGCGTCACGGTCAAGTCCGGCGGCAGCCTTGTCTTTTCCAGCGGCTTTTTGAATGACCTTTCGGTCAGCGGAGGGGGATCCGTTGCCCTATGTACCGGCATTGCGAGCAAGATCCGGCTGGACGGCGACATGGCAATTTCCGGCGGCCTCGCCAGTGAGACCACCGTTGGATCCGGCAATCTGGAGGTTTACGGACCGGGTCAGGCATACGGCATTACGGTTTCCTCCGGCGGCAGTCTGCGTGTTTTTTCCGATGGAAGAGCGAATAATGTCACGATTCAGAGCGGTGCCGGAATGCTTTGCGACCACGGAGAGCTCCGTTCCGTCACGCTTCAGCGCGGCACACTGCTTGAGATGAACTCCGGTGCGGCACAAGTGGTCCAGATCTCCGGCGGCAGTCTCCTGATTTCCTCCGGCGCCGCGGTTGCTTACGCCACGGTCAGCTACGGACCGAAAACCGGACTGGTCCGCGTTTACTCAGGCGGCACGGCGATCAGCACGACCGTCGCCGTTGGCGAAAGCATGTGCGTTCTCTCCGGCGGCACGGCAAGGGGGATTAAAACATATGAAGAGTCCTATCTGGATTTCGCGGTCGCGTCGGACACCTATATTGCCGGGACAATCGGCTCTTCCGCGTTCGAGATGAAAGACGGCTACCTTTCCGGCTATACGGTCAGCAGCGGTTGTCTCTCCGTCCATTCCGGCGCCGCGGCGGACCATATCGTCGTCAATGCGTCCGGCAGCCTGGCCGTCCTTCATTCCGGTGCGGCAACCGATACCACGGTCAATTCCGGGGGGACCATGCATCTTTCCGGCGGCACGGCGACCGGCATAACAGTCAATTCTCATGGCGGAGCCGTTGTTTCCTCCGGCGGCACGGTAAACGCCACCGGGATCTCCGACGGCAGAATGGATGTCCGGTCCGGAGGCACGGCGATCGGCACGACCCTTGACGGCGGGCGGATTCTCGGGGATGCATTCGCTTCCGGGACGCTTCACGTGTCCGAGGGCGGCGAGGCGGACGACACGGAGGTCTCCTCCGGCGGGATCCTGTTCATTTCCTCCGGCGGCACGGCGAACGGAGCCGCGGTCAACTCCGAGGCGTCCATGTTCATTTCCTCCGGCGGCACGGCGTATGGCATTCTGGAAAATGGCGGATATGTCTTGGTGGAGGACGGTGCGGACGTGACATTCCTGCCGAACATCCTTTCCGGGTGGTATCCGGGCGTTTCGCCTACGGTTCATGCCGGCACGGTCGTTGAAAGCGCAATCGTTCACAATCTCTATGTCTACTCCGGCGGCATCGTGAACAATACCTCGGCGGTAAACGAACTTGAAGTTTATTCGGGCGGCACGGCGAACCATGTCAGCGGTTACGGTCTTTTCGTTGCGGTCAGCGGCGGGGTTGTAAACTATGTGGCGTCCGCAGGCTCCCTGTTTGTTTATTCGGGCGGCACGGCGAACAATACCAATGCCGAGAGAATGGACTTTACAGTCTTTTCCGGAGGTTTGGCGAACGAAACGATCCTCAATTCCGGCGAAGGACTTCGTGTCGAATCCGGCGGCACGGCGAACAACACCACGATCAATTACGGCGGTTATATGGTAATGTCCGGCGGCACGGCGAATAATACCACGGTCAGTGGCGCTTTTCGATATGTCTTCAACGACTACTACGGATATGAAGTTGGAGGATGGATAATTGGGCGCCTTTCCGCATTCGGCGGTGCGATCAACCACACCACGGTCGACATCGGCGGCAACCTGCACATCGACTCCGGCGGTATCGCGGACGACCTCACGGTCGCCGACGGAGCCTCTCTCTATCTTGGCGCCGGCACATCGGCGACAAACCTTGTGCTCTCAAGCGGCGCCTACATGACATTTACCGTAGCGCCCGACACATATGTTTGCGGCATGTCCGCCGGCAGTGCATTCGAGATCATTGGTCCATCCGTGACCTCTTATACGGTCAAATGCGATGTTAACATGGATGTTGCATCCGGCGGCACGGCGGATTATACCTCGGTCATTGGAGGGGAGGTTACAGTCCGTACAGGGGGAGTTGTGAACAACACCACGCTTTCTTCCTATATTGGACTTTACTCTTATGAAGATGATGATCGTGAAATTATGATGTCGGTATTGTCCGCAGGACATTTAGTTGTCTCTTCCGGCGGCACGGCGAATAACACTACGATCAACTCCGGCGGCTGTTTCGTTGTCTCTTCCGGCGGCACGGCGACCGGCATAACAGTCAATTCTCATGGCGGAGCCGTTGTTTCCTCCGGCGGCACGGTAAATAGCACGATCCTCAATTCAGGCGGCAGTTTCGTTGTTTCTTCCGGCGGGACGGCGAATAACACTACGATCAACTCCGGCGGAAGTTTCGTTGTTTCTTCCGGCGGGACGGCGAATAACACTACGATCAACTCCGGCGGAAGTTTCGTTGTTTCTTCTGGGGCATCGGCGAACCGTACTGAGATCAACTACATGGGCAAAATGTTCATTGCCTCGGGTGCATTGGTGAACGAAACCTCGATCGGAAGCGGCGGCAGAGTGTTTATCGCATCCGGCGGCACGGCAGCCGGTACGGTCGTGTCGTCGGGAGGTCGCATGCATGTCTCTTCCGGCGGGAGCATCGCTTCCTCCACGATCGTTCATTCCGGCGGAAAACTTACGGGGTATTTCAGGTATAAGGATGTCACGTTCGACTCGGGATCCGTCCTCTATCTTGATGCCTCCGATGAACAGAACTTATTCGTCGACCTTGACGGGTATTCCGGATCGCAGGATGCCCCTTCCTGCGCCATCCTGATTGCGGATTCTCAGAAAACGGGAACATACAAACTTGCCTGCAATGCATGGGATTTCGATCAGACAATCTCCATCGTCAACGATGTCGCGGAGCTGGCAACGATCTTCATAGGCAACACCGTGGAGATCAACGGCAATGATTACACGCTGAACATGGACGACGGAGACCTGGTGCTGACCGTAACGTGCCTTGATCCCCAGTATGTGTATCTGGATTTCGACGGAGAGAGCAATGCGAGGTTCAGCAATACGGATATGGATCTGTCCCTTTCCGTGTCTGTACAGGATCCAGGTTTCTCCGAAATACAGAAACAGGCTATCCTGTCCGGCTTGACCGAACAATATGGGAGGAACGGCATCATATTCACACTGGAGCGTCCGGAAGATACGGAATACTCCACGCTTTATTTCGGGAAGAGCGATGCGTTCGATGACTGCGGCGAGTTCTTCGGGATCGCGGAGGCATACGACGGGAATAACCGGTGCAGGGACGACGATGCCTTTGTCCTGCTGGACCGGTCCTATTCCGACGAGCAGATATTATCTATAGCTTGCAATATGCTGGAACGCATCATGGGTTACTCCTGTCTGAAATACGATGATACGGACATCAGGAGACATGCGCAGTCCAAATACCTTCTCTCCACGGAATGGAGTCAGGGCGAGCCATACAGCAAGTATTGCCCGATAGACCCGGTGGCGGAAGCACGAAGTGTGGTCGGTTGTACCAGTACCGCGGCGGCGCAGATCATCAACTACTGGATCGAAAACGGAATGCTGGATTTTACGCTTTCTCTGGAGAATTCGGACGCCTATACGAGTGTGAGCACTAAATATAATGCTGTTATCACAATCGATTCTTCCGATTCCCCGCCAGACGGAAATCTTTCCTTTGCCGAGACCAACCGGCTTTTGGCGGATTACGAACCCGGAAATGAGGATAGCATCGCGGCACTGAGCTTTGCTGCAGGCGTAGTGCAGCGTGCAGATTATAGTGCTTATTCAACTTCGACTGCATGGTCTGAAGAACTGTTTTATCGTTCCGGTTTTGAAAAAACAATATCCATGGACCATTTTTCTCGTGAGTGGGGCCTAAGAAGCGGCGCTCTTGATTACACTAACGATCTCTTTTCTTCCGAGACGTATGACACTATCATTCATGAATTGGTTCAGGGACATCCGGTCGGAATTTCTATTTGTAAGGATTCTATAGCGGGATGTCATGCTTTGATCATAGACGGATACGACAGCTCCACCGGGATGTTCCATTTGAATTTCGGCTGGCGCGGACGCTATGATCAATGGTATTATGAAACTCGTTTAATTACTGTCTGTGAAGTGATTGCGGGAATCGCCCCGATTGTATTCCCTGATCTTGAAATCGGAAATCTGTCGGTCGATGCGGACCATGTCTATCTGAACGATGATATCACCTTGCGTTTTACGGTTTCCAACGAGGGCTCGGAAAGTACTGCGTCCTTCGCCTATGTCTACAACGGCGATGAACTGCTCGGATGGACCGGGTTTTCCCATATTTCTCCGGGAGCATCCCGCGATTTGACCTGCACGGTCAGCGCATCGGCGTTGCCGGCCGGAGAAAACACACTGACGGTGAAAGTTTACACGCAGAAGGAGGAAGACAGCGTGTCAAGCGCGTCGGTGACCATCCTGCACAGTGCCGAAGTCAAACCCCAAATCCAGTACCTTGCCGGGCGTTTTGCAGAAGATGGGAAGTCGATGCTGGCGAAGCAGGCGGACGGCGTGGTCACGGTCTACCGCGAAGGCGCCACCTGGGGCACGGGGCTCGTGCTCGATCCGGGGTGGAACGTCGTCGGCACCGGCGACTTCAACGCGGACGGGCGCGACGATTTCCTGCGCGTCAATACCGAGGGCTATGTGGTCGGCGAGATGGCGAACGAAAACGGCACGTTCACGCCGCAGGTGCTGAACCTGAGGAGTCCCGGCTGGCAGATCCTCGGCACGGGCGATTTCAACGGCAACGGCTCCGATGACGTGCTTGTGGCGAACCCGACTGGTGCGTCCGAAACGGTCGGGTTGCTCGGCTACTGGGAAAGCGGCGTGACCTGGACGCTCATCAACGGGTATTCGCCGGAGTGGGAATGCGTCTCCACCGGCGATTTCAACGGCGACGGCAAGTGCGACATGCTGTGGAAGAACGAGTTCATCGGCGAGGGCGGGTTGACCTACAACGCCTACTGCACCTGGATCGTCGAGGATCCGGTCGACTGGCGCATGGTCAGCGTGGCGAATCCGGCGGAGTGGAATTTCCTCTGCTCGGGCGATTTCGACGGCAACGGCTCGCACGACATCGCGATGATCAACGACGTCGGCGTCGTGGGCATCTGGGGCGTGAACGACGGCTACCTCAATTCGTGGTCGATCCTCAGCGCGGTCGACACCTCGGCGTGGACGCTTGCTGGCGTCGGAGATTTCAACGCCGACGGCACCGACGACATCGCCTGGGCAAGCGATTCGCTCGGCCTCGCCGGCTACTGGCAGATCAACGATAAGCAGCTCACGACCTGGCAGAACATCGCGACGATCGCATAACACTGTACGCAACAAATAAAGTCCTTCGCGGTCGTATGTGATTGTGGAGGACTTATGTTTTTCGAGAAGGACGCGATGCGTCCACGCTTCGATGGGGGCGGCTTCGCCGCCTTGGTGAACTCGTTTGCGCGAGTTCTACAGATTACTTTACCGCGGGGCGCGAACGGCAAACGTTTTGATGGGGGGGGGAGGCCGCTTCGCTGGGGGCACGCGGTTGCGCGCCTCGGTGAACTCGTTTGCACGAGTTCGACAGTTTATATTACCTCAAGGCGCGAGAGAAGGATTACTGGTTGGGGTATTATACCCCATTACGGCATTCAGGATGCGGCGGTGTGCGGAGCATACGTTTTTTCAGCAGGTCATTTCTCCGGGCGGATGATGCGGTAGGCGGGGAGTCCGGGGACGTCGAACGCCTTCATGAGTGCGGCGGTCTCGGGGGCGGAGGGCTTGTCGGCGTGGACTTTCAGGAAGATCATGCCGTCCATGGCTGCCTTGACCTCGGGATCCTGGAAGGTGGAAAGCTCCATCGCCTTGCAGTTCTTGCACCAGGCGGCGGTGAAGTCGAGGAGGACGGGGCGTCCGGTGGCGGCGGATTCCTTCAGCGCGGCGTTGATCTCCGCGGTTGCGCCGGATGTTTCCTGCGCGGACGCCATGCCCGCGGCTTCCGCGCGGCCGTCGGAGAAGAGCGTCCAGGCGGTCCATCCGTAATACGCGGCGAGCCCGAGGATGAACACGCCGAGGAGCTTTTTCACATACACCATCCAGCGTCCGGGCTTCGGGAAAAGTCCGAACCCGGCGGCGGCGACGGGCCACGGGAGCGCCATGCCGAATCCGAGCGCGAAGGGCAGGGCGAGGCCGTAATAATCGCCGTGCGCGACCATTTTCGCGGTCTGCACGAGCGCGGCGGCGAGCACGGGCGCGACGCATGCGCCCGCGAGGATCGCGGACAGCGCGCCCATCAGGAAGATGCCGCCGAAGTGGGCGGACTGCGGCAGGCGGATGCCCGAACCGAACCGGGAGAAGTCGATGGCGAAGAGGTCGAACATGGCGAGCGCGAGCGCGATGAAGATCACGGCGACGACCGCGTTGAAAATCCAGCTGGAGTCGATGCCGCCGAACGTGGAGCCCATCAGAACGGAGACCACGCCGAGCAGTCCGTAGGTGACCGTGATGCCCGCGCCGTAGGCCGCGCCGTGCCACACGCGCGTGAACTTGCCGTTGCCGGACGCCTGCCCTGCGCCGATCATGGCGAGGTTGACCGGGATCAGCGGCAGCACGCACGGCGTGAGGTTCAGCATCACGCCGCCGAGGACCGCGAGCAGGAGCATCATCAGGAAGCCTTTTCCGGCGAACGTGAACGCGGAGAATTTGGACTCGTCGCCCGTGAGGAAGCCGTGGAACTTGTCCGCGTCGAGGTAGCCGTCGGCGGACCGCACGAGCGT
>JAFSZN010000125.1 GCA_017455665.1 Lentisphaeria bacterium | reverse complement strand
GGCACTTACATCAGCGGCACGATCATGAAAGGAGAGACTCCGACCACCATCCTGATTCAGGACGGCAAGGTCAAGGACCTGAACATGAGAGGCACCATTTATCTGGAAAACGGCGGCACGGCGGACAACATCACGTTCTCACGCGGCAACGCAATGATCTCATCCGGCTGCACTGCGACTAACCTGAAGTTCATCGGAATGGAAAGTGGCGGGGGCGTTTATATCGATAAATATGGCTACCTGAACGGCGCGATCTTCGAAAGCGGCACGGGGCTGACCATGTCCTACTACGCGAGCGCTGCCAACGTTTCCGCGCTCGGCGGCGACATCCGGATGGTGGACACATGCAGGATCGACAACGCGCTCATCGCGAATGGCGGCGTCATGTCGATGCTCGCTTACGAAGGAGATGCGCCCGTAGCGGTCGGGACCGTGCTCAGCCACGGGCTCGTGACCTCCACCTACCATGACAGCTACAATGATGTCGATTCCACTTGGACCGAGGATCTGGGCGGCAAGCTCGTCGTCTGGAAAGCCGTCGTCAGCGATACCACGATCTGGGAAAAAGGCACGGCCACGATCTACGGACAGGCATCGAACACGACCATACACAGCGGCGGCTCCATGGTCATTTCGGGCGGCGTGGCATCGGGCGTGACCGTGAGCAGCGGCGGCAGCCTCCGGATCGAAGACTACGGAACCGCCACAGCCGTCAACGTCCTCTCCGGCGGGCGCGTTTTCATGTACATCAATCCCAATACGCATGTTTCCGGGACGTACGAAGGAAACACGTTCGCCGTGGACGGTACCCTGACGAGCACCATCGGGCCGGGCTTCTCTTACAATGTGACCAGCGGCGGCGCGGTCACGGTTCCGGCGCTTACGATCGGCGAGGATGAATCTCTCTTCGTCTACTCCGGCGCGACGTTCCAGGGCGATCTGACGGTCAACCGCGGCGGAAATGTTTACATTGATTATGGCGTGAACGCCACCGGGACGGTCCTGGAAAACGGCGGCTGGGTCAACATATCCAACGAGAACGTCACGTTCCTGTCCAATACGATCGACAAACTGCAGCTGACCTCCGGCCTCAGCGCCACGGTCCACTCCAAGACGGTCGCGAACAGCACGCTCATCCAGGGCGTCGTTGTTCCCGACGATTACGACAAATGGAGATGGTCGCAACTGGATGTCGAAGGCGGCGTCGTGTACGACACCGAGATTCGGGAGAACGGCCAGCTGTATGTCAACCGCAATGGTTCGGCATTCCGCACCAGAGTATATACGGGCGGAGACCTGTACCTTTACGAAAGCTCGTTCGCGTCCGATGCGGTCGCGACGGGGAGCGACGCCCTGATCGACGTCGGCTACTCCTGCACGGCCGTCGGAGCCACGCTGAACGATCACGCCTCCATGTCCGTCTGGGACAAAGGTCTGGCGTCTTCCACGACGGTCTCCGGCGGCGCCATCATGGGCGTCTACGGCGGCTCCGCCATCGACACGGTCATCCTCGGCGGGACCATGGAGGCCCGCGGTTATTATTACAGCTCGGGCGTGTGCAATGCTTCGAACACCACCGTCTCCAGCGGCGGCAGCATGATCGTCTATTCCTACGGCCTGGCCGTCGACACCACGGTCAATGCGGGCGGCAGCATGGCGGTCTATTCCAGCGGCTCCGCGATCAACGTCACGATCGCGTCGGGCGCCGGCATGGAAGTCTATTCCAGCGGCGAAGCCTACGACACCATAGTGGAGGCGAACGGCGGCATGACTCTCCACGATTATGGATTCGCCTACGACACCACGGTGGAATCGGGCGGCAGTATGGCCGTCTATGCCTCGGGATACGCCTCCAATACCACGGTAAAAACGGGCGGCGTGCTGCATGTCTCCAGCGGCGGCGAGGTCGAGAGCACCACGATCAATGGCGCGATGCATGTTCTCAGCAGCGGCTGGGCCTTCGACACCACGGTGGCGGCGAACGGCGCGCTGCATGTCTCCAGCGGCGGCTGGGCCTACAATACCACGGTGGAGGCGGACGGCGTGCTCCATGTCGAAAGCGGCGGCATCCTGTTCGGGACCATTTCGGTCGCCGACGGCGGCGAAATCGCGGCCGAGGGCGGCATCATCGCGTTTGATCTGACCTATTCGTCCCCCGGTACGAACATCCTGGTCGACAACATGGCGGCCATCACCGGGAATCCGGACTACCGGATCGGCCTCTGGCCCGGCTACAGCAGCGATGGTTTCTACACGTTCGCCTCCGGCGCGGAAAGCTTCATCGGCACGATGACGCTGACCGACGGCGACGACGTCACACTCGGCACGCTTTCCGTCGGGGAAGCCATCGAGGCGGGCGGGAAGTATTTCATGCTCACGAACGACGACGGCAACCTGTCCCTGCTGGTCAGCGCGTATCCGCTGGTCCGCGACGACGGCCCGGACGACCACTGGAACAACTACATCTACGACAAGAAGAACAAGGAGAACCCGGAGAATCCGGAGCTCGGCAATTTCGTCGTGAACACGCTGGCGGAAGGCGTGACCGAAGTGTTCGTGGACCGGAAATACTCGGTCACGGTCGACGGCATGCACAACTTCGCCGGCAAGGTGCAGGGATTCGAGCCCTACGAGGACGACCTGGCGGACTACGCGAAGATCGAACTCGCCACGGGCGCGAAGCTCACGTTCGACATCGACTCGCACATCGCCGGCAAGTTCGTGATCTACTCGTACGACGCGGAAAAAAAGAAGCTGAAATCGCTCCAGTCGACCTCGGTCAAGCTGAACAAGGACGGCAGCCCGAAGACGACCTCGACGAAGGAAAAGTTTCTCGATGCCGGCACGTACTACGTCTCCATGCAGGTCAGCGTCTCGAAGAAGAAATACGCCCCGGACGGCTTCTACAACGTCAAGGTCGGCAGCAACACGGTCTACTTCAAGGACGACGACAGCGGCTGGAATAACTGGCTGTACGACAAGAAGAAAGACCCCGCGTTCAACTCGAACCTCTACACCCGCTGGATTGATTACACCGGACAGCGCATTCAGGCGGACAACTCCAGCTATTATGTCGGCGACACGTACTACCAGAATTTCGTCGGGTTCGGGGATGACACGGACTTCGTGAAGATTCATCTCTACAGTGCCGTGAACCTGAGCCTGAATCTGTACGGCACGGGCGCGGCAGCGGACGTGAAAAACTCCGGCGCGCTGAAGGTCGTCCTCTACTCGTTCGACTCGAAAAAGAACAAGATGACGGCGCTCCAGACGACCACAATCAAGGCCGCCGACCTGATCGCGGGGAAGGCGAACACGAAGCTGAAACTCCTCGAATCGGGCGACTACTACATCTCTGTGACGTCCACGAACGCGAAGAAGGGCGACAAGGTGTATTACACCACGTCCGTCGGCAGCAGCACCGTGTTCTTCAACAACGGCGACGGCTGGAACGATTACGTGTACGATGCGAAGAACACGGAACACCCGGTCAATACGGACGTCACGGAGAACGACGGCTTCACGGTCAAGACCGACTACAAGGGCGAAATCGTGAATTTCGACTACGACGGGTACTGGTTCAACGGGCAGGAATACACCGGTTTCGTGGGCCACAACGACGAAAAGGATTTCGTGAAGATCAACATCGCGAAGGCCGGGACCGCGAGCTTCAATGTCGTGGCAACCGACGCCGCGAAGATCGAAATCTGGTCGTTCGACACTGACAAGCTCAAGATGAAGTCGCTCCAGTCGACCGCGCTCAAGAAGACCGAGGTCGTCGACGGCCTCCAGATGTACGGGATCGATACGAAGGCATACGCGTTCAAGGAGCCGGGCGAATACTACCTCTCCATCACCTCCACGAACGCGAAGACCGGCGGCAACGCCTACTACAACGTGACGCTGCTCGACACGGACATTGTTGACAGCGAGGGCGACGCCTCCCCGCTCTCCATGCCGGAGCCCGACAGCCTCGGCATTTCGGATGCCCTGAGCTTCGCCCAGTACGACATGGATGCCCTCGCGGATGCTTCCGCATTTGCTCTCGCCGACCTGGACGGCAAGTCCGGCTGGCAGAGCCTGCTGGCGTAAGCGGCAAACTCAAAACCACAAATAACACTCGGCCCTCGGAATCAATGGCGGTTCCGGGGGCTTTCTCTCTTTCTACGTTTCTCCGCGAGCTCAATTCACCTCACGAAAATGAGGACTTATGCGCTGAAAAAAGCATAAGGACGACCTTAGTTTCGCTCCAAACTCCGTCCGAAAAAAATGAGGACATGGTTTTGAAATGCAGTATAGTTCCGCGTTGTTTTTGAACTTAAATTCTCCATGTCCTCAATCTTGCGTGGCAGAATTGAGCGCGTATTTCGTACATTTATGCGAGAGGTAAAGTGAATAGCGCATAGTGAGGACATGGTCCCCTAAACGGAGAAAACAGAGAAAAAGACGGGCGGTTTTTGGCGTTTTCGGTGGTTTTTGGCTTTTTCCATGTCCTCAACCGGAGAGATGGGACGCTTCCGTAAGGTGCTTGTACACAGTGCTTTGGTGCGGAGGATATGAAAAAATTAAAGTGCGCCCAAAGCGGACGCGCGAAAAACGCAGAAGTGGAGGTGAGGGGAGTCGAACCCCTGTCCTGAGAAGGCATAGCGGCAACGTCTACATACATGTTTTGCCTTTGAAGCTTATCGTCGCGCCGAGGGCCGGCAAACGGGCTTCTTTGCGACTATTCCGTCTGAAATCTCGTTCCATGGCGGCGGAAAAACCATGAGAACCAGGACGCGGATTATCGCCTTGTTCCCCCAGCGCCCGTCGGGGAGAAGACGTCGCCGCAGCTAATTAGGCAGCGAGTGCGTACTCTTCGTTCGCAGTTATTGGATTGACCGATGATTAACGAGGCCAACGATCATCCTCGGTATGCAGTTGACGTTCAGCGCGACCAGTCGAAACCGGGACACCCCCGTGCAACAGTTGATTTCATATACTATACACCGTCCCCGGAAAAAAACAATGGGCAAATCTGAAAAAAGATGACGGATTTCCCCGGATCCCCCGGATTTTCCCGGAAGGCTTCGTCCAGCTCGTCGCGGATGTCGTTGAAAAATCCCCCTGCCCATCTCAATCGCCGGCATGCGGCTTCTTTACGGGGGCGGCAGGCTTTTTCGCAGGGGAACCGGACGTAAGGGCGAGCTGTGCTTCGGCGGGGGTGAGCTTGCGCCACTGCCCCATCGGGAGGCCGCCGAGACGGAGCCCGCCGACGGCAATGCGCTTGAGCCTGCGCGTGCGGTTGCCGAGCGATTCGAGCATGCGGCGTATCTCGCGGTTTTTGCCCTCGCCGAGGATGAAAATGTAGCGGCCGGGCGCTTCGGCGCGGATGGAAAGCGCGCGGAGGGTTTCGCCGTCGTTCTGCACGCCCGCGGTGGTGAGGAGCCGGATGTCGGCGGGAGTGAGCGGACGGTCGGTGGTCACCTGGTAGGTCTTGCGCGTGCCGTGGCGCGGATGCGTGAGCTTTTCGATCCACGCGCCGTCGTTGGAGAAGAGGATGAGGCCCTCGCTGTTCTTGTCGAGGCGGCCCGCGGAAACGAGGCGGACGCCGGGGATATGGATCAGGTCCAGCGCTTTTTTCGGGGCGTGCGGGTCCTCGGAGGTGCACACGTAGCCGCGGGGCTTGTGCAGCATGACGTAAACATACGCGCGGACGGGTTCGATGGCTTTTCCGTCCAGGGACACGCGGTCGCCGGGACCGATGCGGACGGAGGGATCGGTGCAGACTTCGCCGTTGACGGACACATGCCCCGCCTTGATGAGTTCCGCGGAATGTCGCCGGGAAGCGGCCCCGGAGGCCGCCAGGAACTTCGTAAGGTTCGGGTTCGGATCTGAATCCGGCATCGGGTCAGTCGTCGTTTTTCGCGGCTTCCAGGGCGGCGAGATGCTTTTTGGCGAGCTGAATGATCTCCATGAGCTTCTGGCTCTGGACGTCCGGGGGGAGGCTGTCGAACGCGTCGAGCAGGATCTTCTGGTCGGCGGTCATCTCGATCTCGTACTTGACCTTGTCGCCGTCCTTCGGGAGGTAGGCGGTGAGGAGCGGCTGGAGTTTCAGCCAGGTGTCCTTCTGCATGACCTCGGTCTCGCGGCGCATGTATTTGGAAATGGTGTTGGCGCTGACATTCACGCGGCTCGCGAAATCGGCGACGGAATCGTAGCCGTCCGCGATGCAGGCGTGCAGGGCTTTGACGATGTCTTCTGTGATCTTCATGCTATGGTGTGCCCCCGGGTTGTTCAGGGATTGTTCTGCTTGTTCCAGGCGGACAGGGCGGTGCGGAATTCGCGCATGGCGCCGTATTTCGCCTGAAGCTCTTCGCGCATCTTCTCGTCGGAATTCTCAAGCGCGTGCTTGAAATAGCTGGCGATGACGTATGCGGTGATCTCTTTGGCGTTGTCGTCGTCCGCGGCGATCGTCTTCGCCCCGGTGAAATCGCCGTAGAGGAGCAGGTAGAAATACAGCGCGTCGGAGTGCCCCGCCTCGCCGGCGCCCTTCTTCAGCAGCACCAGGCGCTGTTTCTGGGGCAGATCGTCGAACTCGAACTGGAACGGCTTGTTGTCGACCATGACCGCCTTCACGACACCGTTGTTGATGGATTTCACGGTGCAGATGCCGGACGGGCCGTAGCCGATCTGGGTGTCGGCGAGGATGGTGTTGCCGTTGTAGGAATTCTCGCGGATCGTCTTCGCTCCGGCGATGTTGTCCAGCACGGCCTTCGCCCAGTCACGGTACGGACGCGCGACCTCGGCGACCGCCTCGTCGGAATCCTGCGCGTTGCGGTCGAGGTTCTGGAACCAGACGGCGTAGTCCTTTTCCACGCGGTCCATGTGGTCATGGAGCGTCTGGTCGATCATGCGCCAGGAAAAATACTCCTTTTCGCGAACGAGGCGTTCGGAAAGCTCCAGCGCGGCGCGTGCGCTCTGCTCCTTGCGGAGCTGGGCGGCCTGCTGCTCGTATTCTATCGCCTTGAGCCTGTCCCTCTCCGCCTGTTCGGCGCGGAGTTTCGCCTCTTCGGCGGCCTCGGCTTCGTCCTTCAGCTGGGCGATCTGCTTACGGAGTTTGCGTGCCTCCAGGTCGCGCGTGGAAGCCATCACGGCTTCGTCGACTTCCTGGAAGACCGCGCGGAAGGTCATCAGCGCCTGTTCCTCCTTGGGCTTGCCCGGCTGGTAATTCTTGGCGATGAACTCTTCGCATTTCTCAAGCAGCCCGCGCTTGTCCGTCGGGTTCGCACGGGAGAACGCCACGATCTCGTCGACTGCGAGCGTCATCGGGGTGTCGCGCTGCAGTTCGCGTTCGGCGGCCTCGGCGGCCTCCTTGCGGGCGCGTTCCTCGCGTGCCTTGGCGTTGTTGAAATAGAAAAGGATGCCCGCGGCTATGAGCGACACGAGCAGCACGAGGCAGGCGATCAGGACCACGACGCGCGTCTTCCGCGCTTCGTCCTGCTGGCGTTTCTTCAGGTTGTAGATGTTGCGGGCGCGGTCGTTCTGGCGGTCGCCTCCGCCGTCGAGGACGGTCCCGCCGCCCGCCGGACGCGCGACACGCACGGCGGCCTTGGAGGCGCCGGAAAGGATCTCGGAGTCGGTTGACGGCCCCGCGAGCTTGCCGCGGCGCGCGTTGCGGAGGTCGTCGATGAGCTCGGACGCGTCCTGGTAGCGCATGGACGGATTCTTCGCCATCATCTTCATGATGATGCGCGAGACGCTTTCGGGGATGTCCTTGTTCACGGAACGCGGCGGGATCAGCGGCTCGGTGAGGTGCTTCTTCGCGATCTCGGCGGCGGTGTTGCCGTCGAACGCGAGGCGTCCGGTCACGAACTGGTAGAACGTGGCGCCGAGGCTGTAGATGTCGCTGCGCGCGTCCATCGGGGCGCCGGTGAGCGCCTCGGGGCTGATGTACTGCGGCGTGCCCATGACCTCATCGTCATCGGCGTCGCTCATGTCGCCGGTGACGCGCGCGAGACCGAGATCGGCGAGCTTGGCGCGGCCGGTGGAGGTGAGCATGATGTTGTCGGGTTTGATGTCGCAGTGGATGAGTTTCTGTTCGATCCAGGCGTAGTTCAGCGCCTCGGCGATCTGCTGGATGATGTTCAGCGCCTGGTCGACGGGGATCACGCCCTCGCGCGCCAGCACGTCCTTCATCGTCTCGCCGTCGATGTTCTCCATGGCGAAATACAGCAGCCCGTCGTCCTCGCCCACGGCGTACGCCTGGACGATGTGCGGATGGTTCAGCTTGGCGGCGGCGCGCGCCTCCTTGATGAAAAGCGCCACGAATTCGGCGTTGTTCGCGTAGGATTCGGCGAGGATCTTCAGCGCGGCGGGACGGTCGAGGGTGATCTGGTGGGACAGATACACCGTGCCCATGCCGCCCTGGCCGATGGCGCGCCGTATGATGAAGTCGGCGATCACGGAGCCGCGGGAAAGACGCGTCGGGGGCACCTGCACCACGCTGCCGCAGTGGCCGCACTGCACCATGATGCCGGCGTCGATGTCGTCAACAGCTACGATCCTGCCGCAGGATGAACATTGAAAACGCATATTGGGACGATTCTCCTGAAATGGGGATTACTCAACGGGATCGAGGAATTTGGTCTTGCAGGTCAGCCAGTTGATGTTCAGCGGAAGTTTCGGGGTCTTGCTCTTGTTCGCCTCATACCGGTTGGTCTCCACGAAGCGGACCACCATATTCTTGTTGCCGGTCCCCGCCAGCTGGCCGTTCGGCTTGAAGATGATCGCGGGGGCTGTGCCGCCGGTAAGGCCGCTGTTGGTCAGGTTGGAGACCTTCGGCGCGTTGCTCGTGCCTTTGCTGCCTTCCGTGCCGTCGGAGGTCAGCCCGAAATCCTCGGTCGTAACGGGGATCATGGTGTTTTCGGGCAGGAGCACGAACGCGGTGCCGGGCGCCCAGCGGCGCCAGGCGTAGCTGGTGTTGTCCGGATCGTCGGCGTTATGGTAGACTTCCGCCATGCGGAAACTCCTGCAGGAGGTTCCATCCTTCACAAAGACGAGGGCGGTGTAGACTTTGGCGGAGACCGCGTGCGCACGCGCCTCCATGACCGCGCCGTTCAGCTGGTTCGCGGCAAGCGTGGTCTTGCGTCCGGCGAAAAGCGAACTGTAGGCGGGGATCGCGACCGCGGCGAGGAGGATCATGACTCCCATGACCGCGATCAGTTCGATCAGCGTAAATGGCGTGGCTTTTTTCTGTCTCATATCGTGCCTCCCGTTGGGATGGGTTTATTTCTTTTTGGAGCCGGCAGCCTTCTTGTTTTCTTCCTCGATGGCTTTTCTCGCGGCCTCCTCCTGCTCCAGGATCTGCTGTTTGCGCAGGGCGATGTACTCGGCGCGCCGTTTCGCCCTGTTCGCCTCGGTGATCTTCTTGAGTTCGGCGTTGCTGAGGCGGTCCGGCGTCTTCCTGACGAACTGCTTCAGCTCGTCGTACTTTTCGTCGTAGAGCTTCCTGGCCTGGGCATACATGGTCGCGTTCTTCAGGCGAATGGCGTTGTCCATCATCTTCGCAGGTTCATTCAGCTCCAGCGCCTTGTTGTAGAGATTCTTGAACCATGTGTCGGTGGCTTCGGTCACTTCCTGGATCTCGGAGTCTTTCACATAGCTGTAGAGGTTGGCCATGGCGGACTTGATCTGGCGCGTCCCGATGCGCTTGTACTTCTCGGGGTTCCGCGCGAACGCCTCGTAGGTGTTCGGCATGTCAGGGGCGCCGAACGCGGCGATATATTCCTTCAGGATGTCGGACGCCTCCTTTTTGGTGTAGGAGGGCTCCAGGGCTTTGTCCGGGACATAGATGTCGCTGTCCTTGATGGAGGCGGCGGTCCGGGGGGCGGTCTTCTGCTGCGCAAACGCGCAGAACGGTGCGATCACAGCGGCGGCGATGGCGGCCAGCAGGATCTGAGTTTTGAAAAAGTGGTTATTCCGCATATTCTTTCCTCGTTACTTTCCAGGCGCCTTTGTTGTCGTTTGCCGACGCGTCCCATTCCAGGCGGACGATGACCTTCGCCTCGCCCGTGATCTGGTCATAGAAGTTGTCGTATTTGTTGAGTTCGACGGTACGTTTTTCGTATGCCGAACGGATGGAAGCCGCGGATGTGCTTGAAGTGCCGGTCTTCTTGTTCGAGTTGTCGTAAGCCTGGAACCCGGAATCGCGCCAGACGTCCACGTCCTTGTCGGAGAGGACGCGTTCCAGCTGCACGTTGCCGCCGACGTCCTTGATGGTCTGCGCGAGCACCAGGATGGTCGCGCGCTTGAGCGGCTGCTTGTTCCATTTCAGCAGATTGACCACGCGGCAGAAGATCTCCTCCGCTTCCGCGTCCGGGACGTTCCGCTTGATGATCCGGTCCATCTGCGAGCCGGAGGCGGGGTAGGCGGTCGGGAAGACGGCTGTACGGCGGGGCAGGTGCCCGTTCGAGATCGCGAAGGTCACGGCCTCGGACAGGTTGCCGGCGAGTTTATCGGCGTCCGAATTGTCGGAGTCGACGGAACCGCCGCTGATCACGCCGACTTTCCCGCTGTCGGCGCTCTTCGCCAGGTTCTCGAACGTCTGGTAGACCGGGAAATTGGTGAAGAGGGACTTGAACGCGAACGGAGCGCTGCTGCCGCCGAACGTCGCGACGCAGTTCAGGTTGATCAGGCCGAGCATGGAGTCGGTGGCGCGGTCGGTGCTGGACGCGAGCGCGATCTGGTCAAGCAGATGCCCGTCGCCGACCTGGTAGGCTTCCATGCGGGTCCCGTTTTTGGACGCGCATTTCAGGTTGATCGTCTGCCACGGAGCGCCGCGGTGGATCGCGCCGAGCTCCCACAGCGACTCCATCTGGCCGTGCCGGATGTACGCCGTGGAGATCTTGTTGTTCGAGGGGTCCTCGCCCGGGTCGAAGTTGTTCGGATCGTTTGCGTTGTAGTTCACGGTGCTGTTGAACGAGCCGAGCGTGGCGTTCGTGTCGTCGGCTTCCGTGAACGACGGATTGCTCCACTGGTTGCGCGCCAGATTGTACCGCGGATCGTTGACCTGCGTGTCGAACCAGACATGCTTGCCGAAATCGCCCGCTCCGGCGACCTGCGTTTCCTCGGCGAACGTGCGCCCTGCCGAAAGCTGCGACGGCATCAGGGCGAGGTCGGCGTTTCCGTAGTTGTCCTGCAGGACGACGCGGTCAAGGGTGACCCTGATGTTTCGCACTCTCATGTATTCGTAGAAATCGGCTTCATGCCCGATCGGCCTTTCGTAGCCCTCACGCTTCGGCGTGGTCACGCTGCCGACCGCACCGTTGTCGATCATATACGTGTAGACGGTATAGTTGCCCGACGAGGTAACGGTCGGGGCGGCCCACGGCTGGTTGCCGGCGTCGAACCGGATGGTCTGCGGAATCCAGGAACCTGCCAGAGGATCATGGTATTCGTAGCTGACCTCGCCGACCAGGATCGGGTTTCTGACGGACAGCGGATTGCTGTAGATGTTCACGGTCTCGACGTTCAGCGTGATCTCGTGATCGTATGTGCAGTCGGTGTACCACAGGCGCCATCTCCGGACCGCGTTCGGCGGTTCTCCCACCGTGTAGGGCTCCTTCATGGGGAAGCCGAGATTGCCGCCGACCGTGACTTCCGCGTGGACCTCGTTGATGTACGGGGTGCGCTTATTGCCGGTGTAGCTCGGCTCGCCGCCAAACCAGTCGCCTTCGCTCACCGCCTGGCGGGATTCCGGGGCATTGTAGTTGATGAGGTTGGCGACGGTCTGGTTGACGTCGACGCCGGACGCGGCGTTCTTGAACCACGGGATCGCGTCTCTCAGGGTATTGACGTCGATGGAGTTCCAGTCGTTGCGGATCAGCGGGAACCGGAATTCCTCGCCGCTGGCGAGCTCGTGCTTCGAGAGATCGCCGATGGCGGCTCCGTCGGGACGGTACTTGTTGTATTCGCCCTGCCCGGAGAGGTCGAAATACTGGTCCGCCATCATCTTGAGCTGTTTTTCGAGCGCCGCGGCGCCGCTCGGCGATCCGGCGCCGCCGCCCGCGAGGTCGTTCACGAAGAGGTCGATGTCGTCCCAGTTGTCGGAGAGCGAGGAATACTTGCTCTGGATGTTCGTCGGGTTGACGATGCCCTCGTAGTTCCAGTTGTTGCGGGAACTCGTGAAATTGAAGTCCAGCTCGCTGGTCCAGCGGCCAAGGCGCTTCCTGAAAATGTCGTCATTGTAATCGGAGTAATACTTGGAGCCTTTTCTTCCGATCGCGTTCGGGTTCAGCTGGTCGTTCTGCCCGATCGCGACGTAGGCGTACCTGCCGTAGATGCGTTCGGTCGAGGTGTTGGGGTCGCCGTAGGCGTTCTTGGTGGTGATGTATTCCCAGGAGGGGCAGCGGGAATCGTTGACGTCATAGTACGCGCTGTTTTTAAACCGGAGCGGACCGTTGTTGAACTCAAACAGCCCGGTCTTCTCCAGTTTCCAGATCCAGTCGGACGCATATTCGCCCATGCTGGAGTTTTTCGGCTTGCTCGTGTTGTAGTGCGAGCAGACGTAGGATGCGTTTTCGGACTGCATCAGCGCCAGCATGGCGCGGTTGACGATGCCGTCCGCGAGGATCCTCGCCGCCGAGGTGTCGACGTACGCGGCGGCGACCTTGCGGCTGGTGGAAGCGCCCGAGGAGAAGATCATGGCGACGATCAGCGCCATGGAGAGGATACAGAGTGTGAAAAGAAGCGCGATGCCGTGTTCGCGGCGGGCGCGGGCGGCACGCTTCAGCATCCGCGCCGTCACAGGTTTCTTATGCTGTATCATGGTGCACTTGCTCCTTCCCGGTCAGAGTTTCGGTTTCGGCTGTCCGCGGTCGATGACGACCATGCGGCGGAACTCGCGCTTGTTGGCATTTTCGAGGATGCCGGTCTTTGCGGACGGGTTCGCCTTGATGCGGCGCAGCGTCTTGGCGTCGACCAGCTCCATGCGGATCACGACGAGCGCGGGGAGGACCTTTTTGCCGTCGCCGTAGTACGATTTGACGTCGAAGTCGGTCACGCCTTCGACGAGCTCTGTGTCGTTGCCGCAGTTCGCCTTGGTGATGTCGAAGTTGTCGCCTTTGCCGTCATAAGAATAGACAAGAGTCTGTTTGCTTTCGTTCCAATCGTATTTCACGCCCACGATATTGGTCTTCGCGGTCAGGTTCAGCTTCTCCGGACGGACCGTGGAGACGGAAAACCCGGTGTTGTTGCTCTGGAACGGCGTGAGGTCGTCGTCGGTCTGCGAATAATAGACGCATGTGAGGTCGTTCGCCATCATGTCCATGGCGATGCGTGCGCGCTCGAACATCTCGGTGCGCTCGGCGCCGGAACTGAGCACGCTTTCGGTGGAGGAATAGAACTGCATGAGCCCGAGCAGGAACACGGAAAGCACGCTCATGGCGATCAGGACTTCAACGAGAGTGAAAGGCTTTTTCATCGGAAATCTTCCTTATTTCTCTTCCTTGTAGTAAGTGGGGTCGAGATACTCGCGCACGAACAGGCGGGACTGGCGCGGATAAACCGCGGAGGTGCCGGACCCCTTCTTGTACGGTTTCGTGAGCGGCCAGGAAATCTCGATGAAAACACGGACATAGGGCTGTCCGGTCTTCCCCGAATCCGACGGATATTTGATGTCGCTCAGCTTAGTCGGCGTCCCGACCTTGCCCGTCTTCGCATTGAGCGTCGTGAACTTGAGGTTGCCGGGCGTATCCCGCCAGCAAAAGACCTCCGCGGCGAAATCGGCGGGCTTGTTCGGAGGGCCGAAAAGGAACGCAAAATGCCCGTCCTGAATGCCGGAAGCAGGCTCGATCCGGTAGGACTCCGAATCCATCTTCATGTTCGCGTAATCCCTTGCCTTGGAATCGGAAAAAACCGTGGTCGGCTTCGTGGTCTTCAGGTTCTGGATCCAGTCGAAATGCTCCCAGGAGGCCCGGTCGAGCTGGGCGATCACGGAGTTCGCGACATCGGTGGCGAGCGTGTCGCCGACGGAATCCGAAGTGGACTTGACGGCAACCGGCAGCAGCGCCATGATGGCGGCGACGCCGATCGCCGCGACGGCCATCGCCACCGCGATTTCAATCAGACTGAAAAGTTTTTTTCTGCCCATGGAGACCTGCTTTCCTGCTTGCCGGATCGCTCCGGCTGTTGTTTCCCGATCGGTTCATGCCCGGCGCGCATTTTCCGGCGCGAAGACGGATCCGTGTCCGCGTCCGGGAAGGCGGCGCACACCGCCGGGCACTGCGGAGAGTTCCGGCGGCAAACCGGGGCATTCACCCCGAAAACTGGCAAAGAGCCTGAAAAGAACCCGTTGGAAGAACTGCTTTTGAACCGGGGATCCGGTCCGGAGCGGTCATTCCGCGGAGAGAATGTCAAAGATTTTCTTGCGGTCGTCGCCGGCAGCGAGGATGCTGGGGATGACGTTGTCCTCTTTGAGGCGGGAGGAGATGCTGCCAAGGAGCTTCAGATAGGCTTCCGGGTCGCGTTCGTCCGCGGCGAAGAAGACGGCGAGGGAGACGGGCTGTTCGTCAAGGGTCTTGTAGTCGGAGACCGGGTTGCGGCAGACGGCGACGATCACGAGCGGAGAGGGGAAGCCGTTGATGCGGATATGGGGAAGAGCAAGTCCTTTTCCGACGCCGGTGGTCATCATGCGTTCGCGCTTCCAGATCGCCTCGCGGATCTGGTCTTCGTCCATGGTGCAGCGGGTGCACGCGTGGGCGATAATGGCGTCCAGCACTTTCTTTTTCGTCTCGCCGTCCACGATCAGGATGGAGTCCTGCTGGAGGTACTTTACGAATTCCGGTTTCATAGTTTTTGCCTTTCTATAGGAGATTGGTGTGTATACTTAGACGGGATAAAATATCCTCGATTCCGCAAAAATGCAAGCCTGTAACACGAAAAACACGCATTTTTTTTGCCTTTTGCCGCATTTTTTATGGATTTCAAGGCATTTCAGCGGGTTGGACCATCGTTTCGCCGCTTCAGCCGGACGCTGGAAAAAGCCCGTGCGGTCCGGCTGGAAAAGGACGTGAACCCCGTGAAAAGATCAGGAATTCATCGCGAGCGCGGCTTTCGTGATGCCGGCGACTTCGGCGGAGACCGCGTCGGAATCCAGGAAGCCTTGCGGGAGCTTTCCGGCGTCGCACGCGGCGAGGAATTTCGGATCGAGCGGGATCTGCGCGAGCAGCGCGAGGCCTTCCTGGTCGGCGAGCTTTTCGCCGCCGCCGGAGGAGAAGAGGGCGTGTTTCGCGGAGCAGTCCGGGCAGACGTACGCGCTCATATTTTCCACGATGCCGAGGATGCGGACGTCCAGGCGGTTGCAGAAGCTGACGCACTTGCGGCAGTCGGCGAGGGAGACTTCCTGCGGCGTGGTGACCACGATGGCGGCCTTGTCGCCCTGGATCATCTGGCAGGCGGAAAGGGATTCGTCGCCGGTCCCGGGCGGGAAGTCGAGGATGAGATAGTCGAGGTCGTCGCCCCAGTCCACTTCCTCGAAGAGCTGGCCGAGCAGCCCGATCTTCGCCGGTCCGCGCAGGATCACCGCGTCGTCCGGGTTTTCGAGCAGGAATCCGATGGAGACGAGCTTCACGCCCGCGACGGAGAGGGGCTGAAGCCCCGCCTCGGTGCCGTCGAGACGGCGGTCCGCCGCGCCGAACAGCGTCGGCTGGCTCGGTCCGTGGAAGTCGACATCCAGGAGCGCGACCTTCATGCCTTCGCGCGCCAAAGCGACCGCGAGGCAGGCCGCGACCGTGCTCTTGCCTACGCCGCCCTTGCCGGACAGCACCATGATTTTGTGTTTGATCTTGTCGAGACGGGAAGGTTTGCGTTCGCCGCAGGAACCCGCGGAGCCGCAGGTGGAGCAGGAACCGGTGCAGTTTTCGGACATGGGAAGAATCCTTTGTGGTTTGAGCGTGAGTATGTGCAGAAAGATGATGCCGGATGGAAAGGGGACGGCGCGCCGCGCGGAAACGGATCAGCCGCGGAGCTTGCGCTGGAGCTGGTTCAGGACGCTTTTGAGCTCCTCGTCCTTGAGCGAGTTCTCCTCGATCTGCTTCACGGCGTGGATCACGGTGCCGTGGGAGCGTCCGCCGAACGCGCGCCCGATCTCCTGGTGCGGCTTCGTCGTGAGCTTGCGCGACAGGTACATGGCGATCATGCGCGGCTCGGCGATGTTCTTCGGCTTCTTCGGGCCGGTGAGGTCGTACACCTGGATGCCGAAGAACTCGGCGACCGCCTTCTGGATCTCCTCAATGGAGATCGCGCGGGATTCGGCTTCCTTTTCGAGCTGGTCGGACAGGATGCGCTTCGCGGCCTCGAGGTCGATCTCCTGTTTCATGGCGGTGGCGTACATGGAGAGGCACATCAGCGCGCCCTTCAGCGGACGGATGTTCGAGGAGATGCGTTCGGCGATGAAGGACAGGACGTCGTCGCCCAGCTTCATGCGCAGGCACTGCTGTTCCTGCTTCAGGATGGCGAGGCGCGTCTCGAAGGACGACTGCGTGATCTGGGTGGTCACGCCGGAGACGAAGCGGGAGACGAGGCGCGCCTCGAGGCCGGGGATCTCGGAGGGCTGGCGGTCGGACGTGAGGATGATCTGCTTGCCGAGCCCGTACAGGGTGTTGAACGTATTGAAGAACTCTTCCTGCAGGCTGGTCTTGTTGCCGAGCGTGTGGACGTCGTCGACGAGCAGATAGTCGACGTTGCGGAAGGTCTCGCGGAACTCGTACATGGTCTTGGTGCGCAGGGAATCGAGGAACGCATTGAGGAAGTTTTCGCAGGACGTGTAGCGGACGCGCGCCTTCGGGTTGTGGATGCGGACCTCGTGCGCCACGGCGAGCAGCAGATGCGTCTTGCCCATGCCGGAGCCGCCGTAGATGTACAGGGGATTGATCTTGCCGGGGTTCTGTGCGGCGGAGAGCGCGGCCGTGTAGGCGTAGCGGTTTTCCTCGCCGACCACGAAGTTGTCGAACGAGTGCTTGCTGATGAGGCTGGCGAGCTCGGGGCCGATCTCGTCGTCGTCATCGGCGGATTCCGTGCCGAAGCGGGACGAATCGGGGTCCTCCGGCGGGGTTTCGGGGTCAACGGGATCGTCGATGTAGCCGGACTCGAACACGACCTTCATGCCGGGACGCCCGGCGGCTGCGAGCGCCTCGGAAATGAGGTCGCCGTAGTTTTTCATCACGATGTCTGCAAAGAAATCATCCGAGGTGCCGACCACGATCCGGGCTTCGCCGTCGTCAATGGAGATCGGCACCATCTTCTTGAACCACTGTTTGTACACTGCTTCGGATTTCGCCCTGATGAATCCGACTGCTGACTGCCATACTTCGGAGGCACTGCTTTCTCCGTGCGACATTTTCTTCCTCTAACTGTTCTCGTCGTATCGTTTAAGGTTGGTTTTCAAAACTTGTTGACAATGCCCCCGGCGGCCCTTGCGGAAACCGTCCGGAACCTTGTCCGGCACGAACGGCACAACGACCCGCAAACCACGGGCGCAAAAGGGTTTCCGCGGAAAAACCGCGGCGACTCTTTCCACCTCGCTTTGAGCATAAACGCTGTATCGTTCCGATGTTTCGGAATCCCATGCACGACTTTTGAAAAAGTCAAGCCGATTTTCCGAAATTTCCGCACTTTTTTTTGAGGCCGGACAACCCTGCGAAAATCAACGACATACACCACTCTTGACAAGTTGTTGACAAGTTGTTGACAATCGCTGTCATCACCCGGCGTCCCGAAAAACGGCGCGGGCACCCTTCCCGGACCGGAAACCGGACGGCCGCGCCATGCAGGACCGCCGGAGCGGCATCGTGGAGATGCGCACGCCGGAGCGATGCAGGGGGAAAGGCCGGACGGATGCCGGAATCGCGAAGAACGCTATCTTTAATTTGCACCATTTTTCCGAATTAGCAAGTCGAAAACGAAGGATTTTTCGGACTTTTGCCGTATCCTGTTGATTTCATGTTGAAAAAAATTATTTCGGGTGCATATTATGGTATCACTTTTTTTCATGGAGTATCATTGGTATGGAGAAAAAACGTCGCATTCTGTTCCTGCTGGACCACTGCCTGACCCCCTACGAGCGGATCGAAAGCTGCGGCATCCTGTGCGAGAAGGACACCATCATCGCCATCGGCGGCGAGACGGCGTTCTCGCAGGATGAGCCGGGGCTTCAGGTCGTCAAGCTCAAAGACGCCTACGGCCTGCCCGGATTCATCGACACGCACATCCACGGCCTCGGAGCGGACGTGACGCCCGTCTTCGGCGGCGGCGAGGACCCGCTTCACGAGATGAGCAGGATCCTCGCCCGGCACGGCGTCACCACGTTCTTCCCCACGATCGTATCGCTCCCGCGCGAGACCATGATCGAGCAGGTCGACGCCATGTGCGGCTCCATCCAGAGCGGCTACCAGTACGCCGAACCGCAGGCGCTCCACCTCGAAGGCCCGTTCATCAACCCCCAGAAGCGCGGCGACCAGATCGCGTCGAACATCTCGCCCGTCGACCTCGGGTTCGCACGCGAGCTTTTCGAGGCGGGACGCGGCCGCATCAAGGTCATGACGTTCGCGCCCGAGATGCCGAACGCGGTGAAGCTGGTCGAGCTCATGCTCGAACACGGCGTGATCCCGTCCATGGGGCACAGCCTCGCGACCGAGGACGAGACGCTGCGCGCGATCGACGCCGGGGCCCACCGCTGCACCTACATCTTCAACGCCATGCCGTCCATCCAGCACAGATCGTCCTCGCTTACCGCCATCGCGCTCACCGACGACCGCGTGACCATCGAGATCATCGTCGACGGCCTCCACCTGCATCCGACCATCGTGAACATGATCGTGCGCTGCAAGCCCGCCGACAAGATCGTGGTCATCAGCAACGCGGTCGTGCTGGAACACAGCCTCGAAGCCGACGCCCAGCCCGAGATCATCCGAAACGACGACGGCGTCATCTCCGGCTCCACAATGATGCTCGACAACTCCTGGCTCCACCTCCTCAGCTACGGCAACATGGACGAATCTCTCGCCGCCGCCTGCGTCTCCACCAACCCGGCGAAGGACCTCGGCCTCATCACCCGCGGCGAGCTCCGCCCCGGCAAGCGCGCCGACAT
>JAFSZN010000124.1 GCA_017455665.1 Lentisphaeria bacterium | reverse complement strand
GTATCCAACGATGTTGCTGGACACCACTTCCGCCGCCCACGCCGGGGCAGTTCCGTTGCAATGACGAAACTGCAGGAGCGACGAGTCTTTCGTTATTCACAATTGTCCAGATTGTTCTTGATTTTATACGCCACTGGCGTATAATTCGGCAATGTGATCTTCCTTGAAACCAGCATCTTCACCGCCCAAGTGACCGAAGCGATGGACGATGATTCGTACCGATCGCTGCAGGCCCATCTGGCAGCGCATCCCGAATCGGGCGATCTAATCCGCCATTCAGGTGGTCTCCGGAAAATCAGGTGGAGCGGGTCAGGACGAGGAAAACGAGGCGGAACGAGAACCATCTATTACTGGGATGTCGGCGACCGGATTCTGATGCTCTATCTTTACAAAAAGAATGAACGGTCCGATTTGACCCCAGCCCAACTGACCGTTTTGAAAGGCATTGTAGAGGACTTCAAGAAATGAAAAAGGAAAACTTTGAAAAACTTGTCGAAAGTCTCCGTGAAGGCGGGTCGATTCTCCGGGGTAAATCCGCCCCGTCACGTTCGTTCGTGGTGGATCGGCAGGAAGTGCGACAGATTCGCGAAAACCTATCTGTTTCTCAAGATGACTTCGCGGCGCTGATGGGAGTGAGTGTGAACACGGTACAAAACTGGGAACAGGGCCGCCGGACTCCGACCGGTCCGGCGCGCGTACTTCTCACCATCGTCCAGCACCAACCCGACATCCTCACAGAGCCGTGGTTCGCGGCCCGTCGCGGATTCCGCGCTTCCCGCCGTCGCTCGCTCGCACCGGTTTGACGAATCGACAAAACCAAACAGAAGACCGCCGGGTTTCCCCGACGGTCTTTCGTTGTTGGTTGAGGGGTGCCGATTAGGCGCGGCGGCGCTTGATCAGCATGCCCAGGCCGAGCAGGCCCATGAGGGCCACGGACGGCTCGAAGACGGCACCCCAGGCGTTCTTCGTTGCGATTTTTGATTGCGTCAGACATCCGTTTCTGCTATCCTGTTCAATGTCCTGACAAAAAAGTGAAAGAATCGGCCATGCCTGCAGTTTTGAAAGAAATCGACGAAATGGACATTGCGGAGAAAGTTCAGACCATGGATTATCTCTGGTCGTCCCTCCAAACGGCGTCCAGCGGCTACACGCCACCGGCATGGCATGGCGAGGAATTGTCCCGCCGCCAGCATCTCTACGCGGAGGGGAAGGTTCCGGTCTACGACTGGATTGATGTCAAGGCCCGTCTTGACGCACGTCGTGCCGCCCTCGGGAAATGAAGGTCCGTCTTACCGCCTTGGCAGAATTCGACCTGGTCGAAGCGCAGGATTTCTATGCGCCAGCGGGTCAGTGGGTTCTCGACCATTTCATGGAGAGCATTGACGAGTCCATGTCCCTCCTTTCGCGAACGGCCGGCGTTCATCCGGTCCACTTCGGACACCATCGCATGGCCGTTTCACACTTTCCATTTTCCATCTATTATGACATGGAAAGAGACGAAGCCGTTGTCAAGGCCATTCTTGACGATCGCTTTGGTCCCGCCCGTATTGCCGCACATTTCGGACCGGATTGGATGTCGTGAATTACGGGTGCCGCATTCAATAATGAGGCTCTTGCAAAACCTTCGCGGGCGGGGTGAACCGGAGGCGGCGCTGCCGCCTCCTGCGGCGCGTCCGCGCCGCTTCGCCCCGCCCGCGTGGTCTTGCGACGTGCGAAAGGGGCCGCAGCGGGCGTTTGCGGGCGCT
>JAFSZN010000123.1 GCA_017455665.1 Lentisphaeria bacterium | reverse complement strand
TCCTTCATCTCGGGCAGGTAGCGCCGCTTGAAGAGTTTGGGCGTGGATCCGCCGGGGATCAGCACGGACCCGATCACCAGGTCGGCGTCCTTCAGCACGCGTTCGATGTTGCTGTCCGAGCTCACGAGCGTCTGGATGTGCGCGCCGAACATGTTGTCGAGCTCTTCGAGGCGCTTCAGGTTGATGTCGAGGATCGTCACGTTCGCGCCCATGCCGACCGCGATCTTGCACGCGTTCATGCCGACCGTGCCGCCGCCGAGGATCACCACGTTCGCCTTCGGCGTGCCGGGGACGCCCGCCAGCAGGATGCCTTCGCCGCCGAACTTCTTCTCCAGGTACTTCGCGCCCTCCTGGATGGAGAGACGGCCCGCGATCTGCGACATCGGGGCAAGGCACGGCAGGGAGCGGTCGGCTTCCTGGATCGTCTCGTACGCGACCGCCTTGACCTTGCCTTTCAGCAGGGCGTCGGTCTGCTCCCTGTCGGCGGCGAGGTGCAGGTAGGTGTAGAGGATCAGGCCCTCGTGGAAGAGGCCGTATTCGCTTTCGAGCGGCTCCTTCACCTTCACCATCATGTCGACCAGATGCCACACGTCCGCCGCGTTGTCGATGATGCTCGCCCCGGCGTCCACGTATTCGTTGTCGGAGAACCCGGAGCCGACCCCGGCGCCGCGTTCCATGTACACGTGATGCCCGGCGGCGACGTAGTCCCGGACGTTGTCCGGCGTGAGTCCGACGCGGAATTCGTTGTTCTTGATCTCTTTGACGCATCCGATTTTCATGGTGTGTTCAGCCTTTCTGTTTGTCGCCCCCGAAATGAGGGAAAAGTCCGTCGGTCCGTGTTTTCAGCAGACGGGTGTTGGTCTTGTCGTGTGTTATATAAGATAACGGCGGGATTTCACTTTTTCAAGCTCCCCGGAAAACAAAATAGGCTGTTTTTTCGGCGGTTCCGAACGGAAAAGGCAAAGTCCCGGGCGGTATTTGCTCTCAGTTCAGTTCCTGCTGCGTGATGATGGACGGGGCGGGCTCCGGTTTCTGTTCGGACTCTTGCGTCTTGTTTTTCAGATATTCGCTGCCGACAGTACCGTCTCTTCTCAAAAAGAGAAGATGATCGTATCCTTCGAACAAATGCCATTTGACGCGCATCGTGATGAACCTGTCCTCGGGATCGGTCGAATCCTCGGGAGGTGCATGATATGTCGCGGAATAGAGGTCAAAGAAAAACGTCTTCCGGAAATCTCTCTTTTGGATCCCCAGCGTCTCCAGCAGGGAACGCATGTCCTGCTGAGGCGGATAACTCCCGTGTTCCGTCTTGTAAGCCTCCAGGCGTATGGATACACGTATCATGTTCTCTGTCGTGAGCGCGTTATCCGATTTGAGCACGGCTTCCCCGAGAGCGTTGATGATATTTGCGGCGATAAAGATGAAAACGGCTCCCAGAAGAAGCAGGAGGACTGCTTTCGCGGCATTTCCCGTCGTCCGTCGAGAGGCTGGCGGCTGGTCCTCCGGCGCCTCTTTCCCCTCTTTGGATTTGAAGTATTGTTCCGCCGCGATGATCCCGAATAAAACAACGATGCCCAGCAGAGGGAAAACGACCGCCGCAACGATGAATCCCAGCAGATAGACCAAATGCCTCGCCCGAATCTTCGATAAAAACGTTGAGAACGAGTTTTTCATTCCGTCTCCTCCGGGATGGAATCGGATGGAACGTCTGCCGGTTTCGGTTCCGCGGCCGCGGCCTGCGACGCATGGCGCGGTTCTCCGTTTTTTCCTTCAAGGTATCCTTCCGAGCCGTCCCGTCTCAGAACAAGCAGTTTGTCGGACTTGCCGAACAGCGTCTGTCTGATGCGCACGGACAAAACCGGATCCATGTAACGATCATTCGGCCCCTCGATATCCTCCGGCGCATGATACTCCGCGGAACCGATGTCGTAGAAAAAGCCTTTTCCGTTGAGATCGCTCTGTTTGATGTCCAGCGTCTTCAGCAGGGATTTCAGGTCCTGCTGCGGAGGATAATTCCCGTGTTCCATTTGATAGGCTTCCATGCGCCTGTATATGAGAACCATGTTCGAAAGGGTATCGTTGTAATCCTGCTTCAGCCAAACTTCGCCGTACGCCGGGAAAACGAACACCAGGAAAAGAATGTCCAGCGCGATCAGGCAGAAGACGGACAGCTTCAGGTCGTCCTTCCGGGCCATGCGCGCCGCTTCCGCAACCGAGCAAACGACCAGGGAAACCGTAAGCAGGGCCGCTATGACATACGGGGAATGATGCACCTTCGAAAAGCTTGCGATCAAATCCAGCACGATGAGCCAACCGGGAAGGTAGAGCAGCAGGAGGATGCCGAAACAATGGTCCTTCAGAAATAGCAGAATATGCGTGAGTACGTTCTTCATTTTGTCTCCTCCCGGATGAGGATGGACTGGTCGGGCTTCGGTTTCTGTTCGGACGTCGGAGTTTTGTTTTCCGGAGATTCGTAATCATAGCCGATACTGCCGTCCCTTCTCAACACAATAAGTTCGTCAAAGTCGCCGAACAACTTCCTTTTGATGGGCAGAGTCAGAACACGCTCCTCCCGATTCTGAGTAGGAGGAAGGGGATCAAACAAACGGCTGAAAGTCGAGCCATCCAGCGCATGATATTCCGCGGACTCGATGGAATAGAAAAGCGTTTTCCGGAAATCGCTCTTTTGGATATCCAGTGTTTTCAGCAGAGACCCGAAATCCTGTTGAGGCGGGAAACTGCCATGATCTCTGATATAATCTTCCAGGCAGTTGAGCACCTTTACCATGTTTTCTACCGTATAGATGCGATCGACTTTGAATTGGAGGGCTGTGAGCGCATTGGAAATCGGAAATACCAGAAAAGCATCCACCACAAGCAGAACGAAGAGTGCCGGTTTCTGCGTTGGGTCGTCCGTTTTCGCCCGGATCAGCTGCACCAGTGCGACAAGCGCGCAGACGACGAAGGAGCCCGCGAACATGCACGCGATGACAAACGGGGGAAAATCTTTCCACAAAGTCATGAGCGCAATCCCGACGCCAATCCAGACGGGGACGAAAAGCCCCAGGATAACGTGCAGCCACAGAGAGAAACTTCTCCGTATCTTCTTCGCGGGGATTTGTCCTTCGGGCGGGACTGCCTGATTCGTGTCCTCGGGCGGCGCGGCTTTTTCTTCTTCGTTCGTCATGAGCTCGGAGTCCTGTTTTATCATGAGGGTCATATGTCGTTGTCTGCGCCGGGGCGAGGTCAGTTCGCCGGTATCGTGAACGAGCCGCAGGGAAGCCAGTCGGTCACGGTCCCGTCGGCATAGACGCCCTGGACCGCCCATGTGTGCCTGCCGTTCGAGACGCCGGACAGCGTATAGGTGGTCTGTTCGCCGAGCTCGCAGACCTTGTCGTCCACACGGAGCTTGTACTTGACGATCCCGGTGTCGGGCGTGGCGGGGGTGAAACTGAACTTGGCGGAATGCGTCCGGCGGTTGATCCCGGCCTTCGGATCGCGCACGCCGCCGATGGTGTAGGTCTTCGATTCGGCAATGCCGTCCGCGTCGACGACCTTCCACTGGAGCACGGAGTTTTTCGGGATTTTGAACTGATGGGAAACGGTCCTGCTCTCCTCGCCCCAGTCCTTGTCGTTGACCTGTTTCCATTCGCCGGACTCGCCGTTCCGGTACAGCAGGCGGTCGACGGAGTTCAGCGTGATCGCCTTCGTGTTGTTGTGGTTCGGGACCTTCCGCACCGTGAACGTGCCGGTGAACTCATAGCTCGAATCGGAAAGTTTCATCTTCGACGAAAAGTCCTTGACGTCGATCGGCGCGTCCAGCACGTCGATGACGCGGTCGCCGTCGGAATCCCGCCAGCCGATCATTTCAAGCGACTGCGGCGAGGTGACGTGCCGTTCGAACGCCGTCGAGATCGAGCTGTTCATCAAGCTGGGCACGATGCTGTTCCGGTTCGGATTGCCGTCCGGGGCGTTGGTGTTCTGCACGCCGTAATACCCGGCGCGGTCCGTATACCTGCCCTGACCGGGATACTCGTCGGCCGCGCCGAAGATGTGCGCCATTTCGTGCGCGAAGGACTGGGAGGAATACCAGTCATAGGCTTTGGAGTACGCCACGAGGATATAGGTGTCGGAAACGCCCTCGTACTGCCGCCCCAGGGTGTAAGACCGGTAATTGTCCGAGAAATAGTGGTCGCGGTCGTTGTCCGCCTTCACCACGAAGATTGTGAACGCGAAATGGGCATCGTGCTTCACGATGGTGTCGTTGGTGTACTGGTACAGCATCCGGTTCTTGTCGCCGGTGTAACCCAGCGAGTTCAGGAATTCGCCGATCCAGAGACGGTCGTCGCGGTACGCGCCGTGCGTGATCGGTTCGTAGGCGGTCTGGAACGGCGTGGCGGCGTGTTCCGTGCCGACCGTGAAATGCAGCTTGCCGAGGTAGTTTTTCCGTTTCCACATCTCCTCCCACCACGCGCATGCCTCCTTCACGTGCGCGACGATCTTTTCGATCTCGTCCTTGCTCCAGTTTTCGGTGTCGGGATCGGTCTTGCCGTTGGATTCGAACAGCACGACGTTGACGTAGATCTCGCCCGCCATGAAGGAGGAGGTGTCGTACTGCCCGGCGCCGAACGCACGTTTCTTCAAGTCCGTTTCCGCGCTCGCCGCCGTGTCCGCCGCGGACGGACGGTCCTGCCCGAATCCGGGGCCGCCGAAGCCGGGACCGGGGAAGCCGCCACCGAAGCCGCCGCCGGGGAATCCGCCCATGCCGCCGCCGAAGCCGTTTCTTCCGCCTCTGAATCCGCCCCCGGCAAAAGCCGGGATGCCGCAGCAGAATACCGCCGCGGCGCAGACTGCGATTTGCAGTGCTCGTATCATGCGGTTCATCTTGGCAGGTCCGAGAGGCGGAGTTTGTCGATGGAGGCGGGCGAACCGCATCCGCCCCGGTCGTTGCGCGGCTCCGCGATGATGAAATCGTTCATGGCATCACCTCATTTTGAGCAGGGCGTCCCTGCCGGTCATCCCCGGCTCGACGCCGAGTTTCGCGGCGGCGGACGAAACGCGTTTCACCTGAGCCGCCAGCATGTCGTCGAAATCCTTCACGCCGCTGACGATCGCCACGGCGTCGCCGACCCGTTCCGCGGTCTCGAGCGAGATATAGCCGCAGCCGAGCAGACCGTTTTTTGCCCGGATCGCGAGGATGAATGTGTTTTCGGTCGGGATCGCATGCCCCTCGAACGGGGTTCCGTCAAGATGGATCGTTTCGTTCATTTTATTTCACCGGTTCCTTGATGCCTTCCCTGGTCTGGAGGACGCGCCCGGCCGTGCCGTCTTCGCGGAAGAAGAGTTCGTCGGCGCGGACGGAACGGCGGAGGCTTTGTCCGTTCTGTCCGATTCTGCCGGGCGTGCCGTTGTGGTAGAAGAGACGGGCGTGGTCCTTGTCGTCGGCCGCGCCCGGTTGGATCGTGAATCTGTCGGGCGGGGCGCCTGCGGCGTGTCCGCGCGTGCGTCCGGCGTGGCTGGATCGGGGATGGATGCCGGTCTCCGGGTCGCGCAGGTGCGCGCCGCTGATGTTTCCGCATCTGATCAGGCCGGTTCTTTGCATGCTGCCGCTTTTCCGGGTGTTCCGGTTACCGTTCCGCCTCGGCCGCCTTCAAATCCCCGCTCCAGTCCCGGTTCAGGTCGAGCCCGGCGAAAACGTCCGGCGAATCGGGCAGGCGGATTTGAAGGTCGTTCGCGTGGCAGAAACTCAGTTTGCCTTCAACGATGGAGAAATTGAGCACATGTCCGCCGCGTTTCCGGCCGGCGTCCATGAAATGAAGGTGCCAGCCGGGAGCGTTGATGCCGCTCACGTAGCCGGGCAGACGGAATCCGACCAGGTCGCCGGAAATGTCCTCCCACTCGAAAACAGCCTCGGCTTTCGCGGCTTCGGCGAGCCCGACGCCGTCGCGTTCCTGACGCCTCACGGACCGGACTTTCATGCGGCGGAACACCCCGGTGAAGCGGACCGCGAGCGGGGTGTCGTCACGGGGGCAGATCTCCTTCAGCCGCTCCTCGAATGTCTCGTAGCTCGGGATGCCGCCCAGGTCCAGTTCCCGTTCGGGGCGGAACCCGGCGATGGTGCCGAACGGGATCGTCTCTTCGTCCGAAGGCAGGCGGACGCTTCCGTCCGCGCATGCCTGATACACCGTGCCGTCGATCATCTGCACCTCGCCGTCGAGCCGGTCCATGGTCGCGATCGCCAGATCGCCGAACGTCTTGAATTCGCCGACGCTGACGATGCCGCCGTAGTGCCCGCCGAGCAGGACGCTGAACAACGATATTTGCGTGAATCTGATGCGCTTGCCGCTCATGTTTCGCGTTCTCCTGTTTCACTTCAATTTACCATAATATATTCCCACCCCATGACCTTTTCAAACGGAAAACAAAAAAAAGCCGCTGCCGCAGGGGCTGGAAAAGGGAGAACAAATCCCGTTTTTCCACTTGACATCGGCATGCGGAAGGATATATTATTCATTAAACTAAAATCCGTTCGTCCGGCAACCTCAAACCCATGGCGAATCCCCCCGCCAAATAAGGATCAACAGCATGAACGTCCGCTCTTGTTCCCTTCTCGTCGCGGCAGCTCTTGCCGCGTTCTCCGTCGTCTTTGCCCAGGCTCAAACCCGGACCGCCGGCCAGCAGGCCGGGCAGAATCAGGCGCAGCAGCAGCCCCGCCAGAACCAGGCTCAGCGCCAGCCCCGTCAGGGACAGGTCCAGCGCCAGGTGCAGCAGCAGTTGCCTGCGCGTCCCGCGGGCCGGGAAAAAGAACTCCTCCTGAACGACAAGGGGTATTTCGAGCGTCCGGGCGTGAATGTCCTTGTGTTCAGCAACGCGTTCACGGGCGGGTTCAACGACGAAAAGAACTCCGGCATTGAGATCATCCATCACGGCGTGCGGACCGTTCAGGGCGGCGCGGTGCGGCTTTGCAAGACGCCGGAACAGTGGGACCTGGTCCCCGCGTCCCCTGTGCGGCGGGTGAACCCGGAGAACAACTCCATCGAGGTCACGATGCGCTACAACGACTACCGGTTCGATTCCCGCGTGGTGGTGACCGGAAAGGGCAGCGCCGTGGAGATCTCCGTGTACCTGGACCGCCCGATCCCCGAAGAGCTGGCGGGGCAGGCGGGATTCAACCTGGAGTTCCTGCCGTCCCAGTACTGGAACAAGACCTACATCATGGACGGGCGGTACAACCGGTTCCCGCGTTACGCCGCCAGCGACACCGCGGCGGTCCCGAACGAGAAGAAGCCCATGCAGTACCGGGGATTCCGCACCTACGACGACCGCGGCACCGGCAAGTTCGTGGACCCGCTGCCGCTCGAAAAGGGCAACTCCATCATCATCGCGCCCGACGAGCCCGAACGCATGATCAGGATCACCTCGGCAGAAGCCACGCTGGAGCTGTACGACGGCCGCATCCTCGCGCAGAACGGCTGGTATGTGCTCCGCAGTCCTCTGCCCGCCAATAAGACCGGAAAGGTGATCACGTGGACCGTGGAGCCGAACGCCGTCCCCGGCTGGATCCGCGAGCCGAACATCGGGTTCTCGCAGGTGGGATACGTCCCCGACCAGCCGAAAGTCGCCGTGATCGAGCTTGACAAGAACGACCGGGTGATCGCGAACGCGGCGGTCTTCCGGATCGGCGAGGACGGCACGGAGAAGCTCGCCTACCAGGGCAGGACCTCGGTCTGGGGCGAATACTACAAGTACAAATATGTGAAGTTCGACTTCAGCGAAGTGAAGAAGCCCGGCATCTACTACATCCGCTACGGCGAGCACAAGACCGGCAACTTCCTCATTGCCGACTCCGTCTACAACTGGATCACCGACGCCACGAGCGACGTGTGGATCCCCATCCACATGAACCACATGACCGTGAACGAAGCGTACCGGATCTGGCACGGCGAACCGTTCAAGGAAGGCTATCTGCAGGCGCCGCCGAGCAACCACTTCGACAACCATTTCCAGGGGACGAGCACCGGCGTCAAGCCCGACGGCACCCACTACCAGCCCTACGAGCTGATCCCCGGGCTGAACGTCGGCGGCTACTTCGACGCGGGCGACTTCGACATCGAGACCGGCGCGAACATCGGCGTGGTCTCGACGCTGATCGCCGACTGGGAACTCTTCCGCAACAAGCGCGACGAGACGTTCGTGAGCGAGGAACAGCGTTACGTCGACCTGCACCGCCCGGACGGCAAGCCCGACCTGCTGCAGTACATCGAGCACGGCGTGCTGAACCTCGTCGCGCAGGCGGAGAACATCGGATTCATGTCCTCGACGCTCTCCAACTCGGTCCTCGACAACTACCACCACCTGGGCGACGCCGCGACCATCACGGACGGCCTCCACTACGATCCCTCGCTGAAAAAGTACGAAGTCTCCGAGGACGGCAAGCGCAGCGGCACCCCGGACGACATGTGGGCGTTCACCAACCGCGCCCCCGGTCCCGACCCCGGCACCGCCGCCATGTTCACCGCCGCCGCCCGCGTGCTGAAGGGCTACAACGATGAGCTGGCGGAACGCTGCCTGAAGCAGGCGCAAAAACTCATGGGGACGAACCCGCGCGGCAACATGAACCTCGTCCTGCAACTGTACCGGACGACTGGCGAGAAGGAATACCGCGACCTGTTCGAGCAGCAGATCTGGCAGTCCATGGGGCGCGGCGGAGCCGGCGGCATCCGCACCGCGCTCGACGCGATCCCGTTCATGGACGCCGAGTACAAAAAGAAGCTTGAGCCCTATGTGAAGCAGTACAAGGAGTATCTGGACAGCTTCGACAGGCTCAATCCGTACGGCGTGCCCATCGGCGAAGGCAACTGGGCGGGCAGCGGCTCCGTGGTCAGCTTCGGCGCGACGGCGTGCCTCGCCAACCTCTACTTCCCGGATATCATCGACAAGAGCTACGCCTACAAGGCGGCTGCGTTCATGTTCGGCTGCCATCCGTACCACAACTATTCGCTCGTCGCGGCGGTCGGCGCGGCGCGCCCGAAGGAAGTCTTCTACGGCAACAACCGCGCGGACTTCTCGTTCATCCCCGGCAACGTCGCCCCCGGCGTGCTGTTCCGTCGCCCCGACCACTTCGAGAACTTCGACGACTGGCCGTTCCTGTGGGGGCAGAACGAGGGTACGATCGCGGGCAACTGCGGCTACCTGATCTTCGGCGAAGCCCTTAAGGCGATGGCGAAGAAGAAATAAACGCCGGAAGAATCGGTTTTCAATGCCCCGGATCCCGTTCGAGGTCCGGGGCTTTTTGCCGCGCGCGGAACTGCTTCCTTATGCTTCCTTCTGCTTCCCGCACTGCCGTTCCGCCGGCATGTCCCGTTGATCGCCCGATGCTTTCCCATGCGTGCGGTTGCCTGAAAATAAAGACCGGCCGGTCAGCGACGGCCGGTCGGTCTCGGGTAAAAAACGGTCCCGAACAAAACGGTTCAGGTCATTTCGCGCCGTTGAGCTTGCCCTTGAGTTCGAGCATTTGCTTGCGATATTCCGGGATGTCGCTCTCGCGAAGCTTCTGAGCAGCCTTGAATTCTTCCGGGAACTTTTCCTGGATCTGGCGGATCACGTTGTTGTTGCGGGTCCCGGCGGCCTGCGGCGCGCGTTCGCCCGGCTGCGGCATGGCGCCCATGCCGCCGCGTCCGAATTCAGGCGTGATCGTGATCTGGTTCTTCTGTGCAAGCTCATTGAAAGCGCGCATCGCGGAAACGGAGTCCGTTTTGTCTGTTTCAAGGAGCTTGTCGATCGTTTCTTTTTCCCTGGCGAGGAATTCGAGCGTCTTCGCCTTCTGCTGTTCGGTCGTATCGGGAAGCACGACTTCCGCTTTCTTCGCGAGGCTGTCGAGCCTGGCGTTCAGGTCGTTCATCTCTTCCAGTATCTTGGCATAGGCGTCTTTGTCCGCCTCTTCCATTTTCTTCAGAGCCTGTTCGCGCGGAGTTTCGGCTTTGAGACGGTCGATCGTCTGCTGGAGCTGGCCGCCGCGGCCCGCGCCCATTCCGGGCATTCCGCCGAATCCGCCGGGACCGCCCATGCCGCCCATTCCGCCGAATCCGCCTTGCTGGCCGCCCATTCCGCCGAAGCCGCCCATTCCGCCGCCGAAGCCGCCCATTCCGCCGAAGCCTTCCATGCCGCCGAAATCGCCCATTCCGCCGAATCCGCCGGGACCGCCCATGCCGCCCATTCCGCCGAAGCCTTCCATGCCTTCCGCATCGGCGCCGAATCCGCCGCGTCCGCCGCGTCCGCCGCCGCCTTGCTGCCCGCCGAATCCGCCGCGTCCGCCGCGGTTTCCGCCCAGTCCGCCGAAGCCGCCCATTGCGCCAGCGCCGTCAGCTCCGCCGTTCTGGTTCTGAGCGGCGGCGCCGCCCTGGTTTCCGCCGCGTCCGCCGCGGTTTCCGCCCATTCCGCCACGTCCGCCTTGCGCGAATGCGACACTGCCGGTGAGTGCAAGCGCCAGAATAACAACAGTCAGTTTATTCATGGTTTTGATCCCTGGATTTTGGTTGTGAAATGATTTCGGTTTTCAAGCCGGATAGTTTTCCATGCTACAATAGAACGTCTTTTTTTCGAAAAATCAACAGAAAAAAAGCGTTTTTTGGAAAAAAAGATGCAATCCCCTGCATGCCAGGGAAAAAGATCGTTGCTTCCGGGAGATCGCAGCCCGGCATCCTTTTCACGACAAAAAAAGCCGCGAATTCCGCAAAACGGCTCTGCCGCCATGCCGGGCGAAAAAGATGCGTGGAATCATCGAAACCCGATTTGAAAAACGGCTGTTTTTGTGATATAATATAAGGTGAGTTGAATGAATCAAACAAATTATCGTGATTTTTTAACAAAAAAAAAGAGTTGGCAACATGGTAAAAAAACTCTTCCTCTCCGCCGGATGCGCATTGACGCTCGCGGCCGCGTACGTCGGCTGCACAAACGCATCGCAGTCTTCTGACAGCAATGCCGAACAACAGGGGCCGCAGCCGAACACGGCGGCATCCTATGTGCTGTTCAGCGGCAAAGCCGGCGCATTCCGGCTTGCGAAGGACGGCGTTTCCGCGAAGATCCTGGTCGACCCCTCCGACTGGCCGGGCGTGGTCCGGGCGGCGAAGGACCTCGGCGACGACGTCGGCAAAGTGACCGGCAGTGCTTCGGAAGTGGTCACGGACGCGGCCTCGGCGGAAAAAGGCTCCGTGATCGTGGGCACGATCGGCAGGAGCAAGCTCATCGACTCCCTGATCGCCGACGGGAAGATCGACGTGTCGAAGATCAAAGGGCAGTGGGAATCGTTCCAGATCCAGGCGGTCGACGGCAATCTGGTGGTCGCGGGCAGCGACAAGCGCGGCACGATCTTCGGCATCTACGACATCTCCGGGAAGATCGGCGTTTCCCCGTGGTACTGGTGGGCGGATGTCCCCGCGAGAAAGCACGACGCGCTCTACATCGCGTCCGGCACGTTCGTGCAGGGGTCGCCGAAGGTGAAATACCGCGGCATCTTCATCAACGACGAGGACCCGTCGTTCACCAACTGGGCGCGGAGCAGGTTCGGCGGCGTCAATTCGAAGATGTACGCGCACATGTTCGAGCTGATCCTGCGCCTGAAGGGCAATTACCTTTGGCCCGCGATGTGGGGCAAGGCGTTCAACGAGGACGACCCGCTGAACCCGGTCGTGGCGGACGAATACGGCGTCGTGATGGGCACCAGCCACCACGAGCCGATGATGCGCAACCAGCAGGAATGGACGAAACGCGCCCGCCAGCTCGGCGAGTGGAACTACCGGAAGAACACCGAAAACATGCGGAGCTTCTGGCTGGAGGGGCTGAAGCGCAACGCGAAGTACGACAACATGCCGACCGTGGGGCTGCGCGGCGACGGCGACCTGCCGCTTGACCCCGGCGCGAATTTCGAAAACAACAAGGAGCTGCTGCACCAGCTGCTGTTCCACGACCAGCGCGAACTGATCCGCGAGGCGTACGGACGCGACCCGGCGACCGTGCCGCAGGTCTGGGTGGTCTTCAACGAGATCGTGCAGTTCTACAACCGCGGCGGCGTGCGCCCGCCGGACGACGTCATCATGGCGATCTGCGACAGCAATTTCGGCTATCTGCTGCAGCTGCCCGCCGAGGAAGACCGGAAACACCCCGAACGCCTGGGGCTGTACTACCACATCGACATGAACGGCGGCCCGTGGAACGACCGCTGGATCAGCACGCGTCCGATCCCGCAGATCTGGCATCAGCTGTACATCGCGTACCAGTACGGCATGCGTTCCCTGTGGATCATCAACGTGGGCGACCTGAAACCGAAGGAGGCCGAGATCGACTTCATCATGGATTACGCCTGGGATCCCGACCGCATCCCGTTCGACAAGATCGGGACATGGATGACCGAATGGTGCGAATCCATCTTCCCGAAGGAGCACGCGCGGGAGTGCGCCGCCCTGATCTCGGAGTATATCCGCCTGAACCACATCCGCAAGCCGGAGCTTCAGCAGACGGGCATCTGGAGCGCGGTGAACTACAACGAGGCGGACCGTTTCGCCGCGGAATGGCAGAAGATCGCCGACCGTGCCGAAGACCTGAAGAAAAAGATGCCGTCCGAATACGCCGATGCGTTCTATCAGCTGGTGTATTACCCGGTCGTCGCGGGCGCGGGCACGGCGCAGATCTATACGGAAATGGCGAAGGCGGACACGTTCGCGAAACAGGGGCGTGCCAGCGCGGCGTCCTCGCTCAAAAAAGCGCAGGACCTTTTCGAGAAGGACAAACAGCTTTCGGATTTCTACAACAGTGAGAACATGTCGGGCGGCAAGTGGAAAAACATGATGTCGGACAGGCATATCGGCTACACGCAGTGGAGCATGCCCCGGAACAATTCCCTGCCGCGCATCTCGCGCATGCCCGAACCGACCGCGGAGCCGACGCTCGGCGTTGCCGTGGAAGGCAGCGAGAAAGCCGCGCCGCACCAGGTTGCGAGCCTGACTCTCCCTGCGTTCGATTCCATGAGCGACCAGAAATACCCTGTGACCCTCTTCAACCGTTCCGACAAGGGGCGAATCGAATGTCGCCTGACAGGCGAGACCCCCGGCGTGAAATTGTCGCGGACGGACGTCGTCGTGGACGGGGCGAAGGACGAGACGGTCTATGTGTCGATTGACTGGGACCGTGTGCCCATGGGCGAGGCGGCGGGCAGTTTCTCCGTTGCCGCGCCGGGCATGGAGCCCGTCAAGGTCGCGTTCAAAACAAGAAAGGCTCTTTCTGAGCAGGACTGCTACGGCAGCCTGTCCGACGCAGTCGTGGTCCCCGCCTGCGGCTTCGCCGCGAAACGGGATGCCGGCGGCGCGGCATGGCAGCAGGTCCCCGGACTTGGCCGCTGGGAAAATGGCGCCATGGCAGTGTTCCCCCTGCCGACGCCGTCCGTCCTGCCGCCGAATCCCGCACCGACGCTCGAATACCGCGTCTTCATCCCGGAACCGGGCAGGGTGACGGTCGACGTCGAGATCATGCCGATCTTCCCGGACAAGGACGATACCGGACTGCGCGGGGCGACCTACCGCGAGCTCCGCATCGGCACGGCGTTCGACGGCGGCCCTGTGAAGGTCACCGACACGCTTTCCGGCGAGTTCAAGCGCCTGAACAACGAGATCTTCGAAAACGTCCGCAAGGTGCGCGTGACGCACGAAGTGAAGGAAGCCGGACTGCACACGTTCAAGGTCGTGATGGTCGATCCCCTCGTCGCGGTCGAACGTCTCGTGTTCTTCCCGGAACGCGTCCGCAGAAGCTATCTCGGCGCGCCCGAGTCCCGCGTGTGGAAGCCGTAAGGGAGCAAGGTCCGGAGACCTTCCATTCATTCCGGAAAAAACGTGTCCGCGCAATCCGGCAGGCAAAAACAAGCCGGTTTGCGCGGGCTTTCTTATGCCGGCAAAATCATTTCTTTCCGCTCTTGCGTTTCTTCGCGGCTTCCTGTTCCGCCTCGACCGCTTCTTTGCGCGGTTCGGGGAATGTCTTTTCATCCAGCACGCGTTTGTAGTAGAACTTCGCGGTGTAGAGCGCGGCGGCGGGGTTGTGCCCGAGCACGCGGTCCTTCACGATAAACGTGGTGACCGGCGCCTTGCTGTGGCGCGTGAAGATCGCGTCGTGTCCGACGCACAGCCCGACCAGCACATTGAGCTCCGCGCCCCACTCGTTGAGGATCTGCGCCTGAAGCGCCGGGTTGCAGCAGGATTCGTTGCAGCCGGGGCAGACTTTCAGGCCGTCGGGTAAGCCGATGTCGCACTTGTCCACGCCGCCGACCTTGCAGATCACGGTCTTTGTCTCGATCCCGGCGGTGCGGACGATCTGAGCGTAGAGCGAGGCTTCGTCGAGCAGACCGATGCAGCTGGCGATGCCGAGCTTCTTCACGCCGAGCTTCTTCGCGAAGCGGATCGTTTCCTCGAGGCGCGTGAGGCGTCCGTAGTATTCGCCCTCGATCTCGGCGGCGGCGCGCGCGATGCGTCCGTCGAGGGAATTCGAGCTGTAGAGTTTCTTTGTCTGATCGACGGCGCCTTTGTACTGTTCCGTGAGGCAGAACGACGGGTACTTTTTGTCTTTGCGGTAGCAGTTCCGCACGGAGCATTCCGAGCAGCTGAGGTCGCAGGGTTGTTTCTTTGCCATGGTCAAAGTCTCCTATGTGAAAAAGGGTTATTCCTGTTCATTTTGAGCGGCGCGTTTCCGCAGGGCTGCGACGCGGTCCGCTACACGGATGGTCCCGTCCTTGTGCAGGACCTCGTCGTTCTGGTACGCGGTCTGGTCCGGGCGCATCCTGCGGTTCATCGCGTCGTGCCCGGCGGTGCAGAACGCCATGCAGCGTCCGCACAGGGTCGCCCCGTACGTCGCCTCGGCGTGCTCGCTGATCCGGATGCGCGCGTCGCGTTTGTTCCACAGGTCGTCGTAATGCCCCGCCTTGCTCTGGTTCTCCTCGACCGGGACGTCCACGTTCGGGTTGAAGAGCGCGCCTTCCCAGACTTTTGTGCTGAGTCCGCGCGCCATGTGCGTGCACGCCGCCTGATCACACCGGGCGTAACGGTAGGTCATGCCGCCGAGCTTGCAGATGTGAGGCGGATTGAGCGAAAGCGCGTGCGCCGGGCAGTTGCGGATGCACTCCATGCAGCGGTCGCAGATCGATTGGTCCATGAGCTTTTCCGCCGGCTTGAGCGGCGCGGTGGTCGGGATCCCGACGAATCTCTGCCGCGAACCGAACTGCGGCGTCAGCGCGAGTCCGTTCAGTCCGAACGTCGCCAGCCCTGCCGCGACCGCGCAGTGGCGGTAGGAGAGGGGGCCGAAATACGGCTTGCGCGCGCCGTACTGCGTTCCGCGGGCGGGGATCGGCATGGCGGCGTAGCCCTCGTTTTCGAGGAAGATGGTCATGCGGTAGATCAGGTAGTCCAGCTCGCGGTTCAGGTAGGCGTACCCGAACATGTTGTAACTGTAATTCATCTTCCCGCGCCGCATGATCTCCAGCGCGCCGTCCGGGATGTGCAGCGAGAGCACGACCACGGACCGGCAGCCCGGCAGGCAGTCTTCCGGACGGAAATCCTGTTCGAGCGCCTCGTTCAGGATCCGCGCGTCCGCGATGCCGACCAGCGCCGCGCCGATCTCCCTGCCGTATTGTTTCACGCGCTCCGTCAGTTCAAGATCGTATTGTCCTTCCATAGCTTACCTCATCGTTTCTGCGTCCAGTGCAGGACGCGCCGTTGGATCCGGTCGAACACGGTCATGATCAGCACGACGACCGTGGACATGAAGAGAATGCCGCCCAGCACCCTGCCGTATTCCGCGAAGTCGGCGTAATACTGGACGAAAAAGCCGAGTCCGGCCTTCGCGCCGAACATCTCCGCGACGGTCAGCAGGATGAAGCTGAAGATCAGCCCGGACCCGATCCCGGAGAAGATCTGCGGCATCGCGCCCGGCAGGATCACCCGGAAGATCAGCTTGCGTCCGGTCAGCTGCAGGCAGCGGGCGTTGTCGATCCAGCGCGGCTCCAGCATCGCGATCCCGTGGAGCGTGCTCATCAGGACCGGCCAGAAGACGCCGATGAAGATGATCGCCGCGGAGGACAGCCAGAAGGACGGCAGGACCGCGATCGCGTACGGGATCAGCATGGTTGGCGGGAATGGGTTCAGCGCGCGGAAAAGCGGCATCAGGACGAGCTTGGCTTTCGGGTGCATCCCGACGAGAAGCCCGACAGAGATGCCCGCGAGGATCGCGGCGGCGAGCGACGGCAGCAGAAGGCGCATGGAGTAGTACAGCCCCTTGAACAGCTCGCCGGACGATCTTCCGAGCTCGGGCAGGATCACGCCCCAGCCGGGGAACAGCACCGGATCGAGCGCTTTCGTCACGTCGGTCAGCAGCGCGTACATTGCGACGAGCCCGACGAACACCGCCGCCGTGCCGATCGCCGCGATCCTGCGGTCCCGTTTGTCCTGTTTCGTTTTGATGGTCTCCTGAGTCATATTCCGCTTCCTTCCCGGACTTCCGATGCGGCTTCCAGCTGGCGGGTCACCGCCAGGTCGAGTTCATGCAGCAGACGGTTCCGCAGCGCGCGGAACCGGTCGCTATTCACGGATTTCTCCCTCGAACGCGGCCTCGGCAGGTCCACGGCGATGTCCGCCGCGATGTGCCCGGGGCGGACGCCGAGGACGATCACGCGTCCGGCGAGGATCAGCGCCTCGTCGACGTCGTGCGTCACGAAGAGCACCGTCTTTTTGAGGGAACCTCCGCTCTGCCAGATATCCAGCAGCATGTCCTGCTGGCGCGCCCGGGTGATGGCGTCGAGCGCGCCGAACGGTTCGTCCATGAGCAGGATCGGCGAGTTCATGGCGAGGGCGCGTGCGATAGCGGCGCGCTGCCGCATGCCGCCGGAGAGTTCGCCGGGGAGCTTCTTTTCGCTTCCGGCGAGGCCGACCATGGCGAGGTATTCTTCCGCGATCTGGCGGCGTTCCGCCTTGGAGAGCGCGGGGTGGGTCTGCTCCAGCGCCAGCACGATGTTGTCGGTGACGTTGCTCCACGGGAACAGGCTGTAGTCCTGAAACACCATGGCGCGGTCGAGGCCGGGGCCGGTCACCGGCTTGCCGCCGACCAGCACCTCGCCCGTGCTCGGCATGAGCAGTCCGCTCGCGAGGCGCAGCAGCGTGCTTTTTCCGCAGCCGGACGGTCCGATGACCGCGACGAACTCGCTTTCATTGACCGTCAGGTCGATGCCGTGAAGGGTCTGCTCCCCGGCGTAGGAGAACCCCAGATTGTGCAGCTGGATCAGAGGCGTGTCGTTCACTGGTTCTGTTCCTTGAAACGTTCTTCGAGTTTATCCCAGAAGGGATCGGGCGATTCTTTGCTCAGTTCCCGAAGCGCTTCGAGGTAGAGCGAGGTGTCGATCACCTTGTCGAAATCGATTTCGCCCTCGGCGTAGTTGATGTCCGTCATGTGCTTCCACATCTCCTCCACGCCCTTGCGGTTCGGGTCGACCGAGAGCTGGATATGCGGCTCCAGCACCAGGTCGCGGGCGAGCTTCTCGCTGAATTTCTGCTGGTTGATGTCCGCGCGGACGCCCGATTCCGGGTCCTCGGCGAACTTCTTTTCCGCCAGCAGTTCCGCCTTCAGGAATCTGACCAGCTCGGGACGGTGGTTCTTCACGGCATCCTCGGTCGCGACGATCCGGCAGCACGGATGGTTCGGCCACAGGTCGTTGCTCCACAGCGGGATCGCGAGCCCCGCCTGGCGGGTCTGCCCGATGATGTTCGTCGCGCCGACGCCGATGTCCGCCTTTCCGCTCTTGACGGCTTCCAGCACGTCGACGGGGCGTTTGAACTCGATGATCTCGAGGTCCTTCTGAGGGTCGATCCCGGCCTTGGAAAGCGCGCCGCGGAAGACCACGTCGGAGGTGAACACGCGCGGCGTGGCGACCGTCTTGCCTCTGAAGTCCTCAATGGACTTGATCTGGTCCGCGATCTCCGGCTTCACGAGGATCGGATGCCCGCCGGAGAGATTGCCGCCGATCACGACGAATTTGGAGCCCTTGGAGATGAACGTGAGCGGGCCGCCGGTGCCGAAGGAGACGCCGACGTCCAGTTTGCCCGCGTTCAGTGCGTTCAGGCCGTCGCTGGAGTTTGTGAACAGCACGAAATCGGTTTTGACGCCGGTCTTGTCGTAAAACTTTTCCTCCAGCGCGATCATCGGGAGCGTCGAGCTGCCGCCCTGCTGATAGCCGACGCGCAGCGCGTAGCCGTCGCCGTTCTCCTTGCCGCAGCCGTTCAGCAGGAATACGGAAAGAATGCCCAGGGCAGTGCCCGCGGTGAATTGAATGATCTTGTTCATGGTGGTTCTCCTTTTCGTCAAATGCCGTTCCCGGAGTGGAACGTTTGTCTCAAGTTCAGTTTTTCGTTCATGTCGGAGCGGTAGATCTCCATGATCCTCCGCTGAAGCGAGATGACGGATTCGTTTTCGAAGAGTTTTTCCCTGGGGATCTGCCGGGAAACGGGGTTCTGCTCCAGCGCGATCACGCGTCCGGGCGAGCTGCCGAGCACGGCGATCTCCGTGCCGAGGTAAAGCGCCTCGTCGACGTCATGCGTGACGAACACCACGGTCCTCGCGCCGCGCGAATCCCGGTGAAGCTCGCGGACCAGGTCCTGAAGCATCGCCCGGTTCACGGGGTCGAGCGCGCCGAACGGTTCGTCCATGAGCAGGACCTTGCTCGGCGTGGCGATGGCGCGTGCGATGGCGGCGCGCTGGCGCATGCCGCCGGAGAGGGCCGCCGGATACTGGTTGAACACGCCGCCCAGCCCGACCATTTCCAGGTAGGATTCCGCGAGGTTGCGGATCTCCGCCCTGCTTTTCTCCTGGTACGCCGTCGAGAGCGCGAGCATCAGGTTCTTCCCCGTGGTCATCCACGGGAAAAGCGAGTAGTCCTGAAACACCACGGAGCACGCCGCTTCCGGTCCGTCGACCGCCCTGCCGTTCACGAGGACTTCCCCGGAGGTCGGCTTCAGCAGCCCGGCGAACGACCGCAGGAGCGTGGACTTGCCGCAGCCGGACTGTCCGAGCAGGCAGAGGAACGCGCCGTCGGACACATTGAGGCTGATCCGGTCCAGGATGGTCCTGTTCTGAAACGCTACGGTCAGATTTCTGCATTCGATCATTGTCCGGCCTCCTTGTAGCGCAGCAGATAGCGTTCGATCCGCTTGAAGACCGCCGTGATCGCGGTGATGACGAGCCCGATGAAGATGATCCCGACGATCACCTTGCCGTAGTCGGCGAAATCCGAGAAGTTCTTGACGTACCAGCCGAGCCCTTCGGTCGCGCCGATGAGCTCGGCGGCGGTCAGGAGCAGGAAGCTGAAGATCAGCCCCAGCGACGCCCCGGTCAGGATCGACGGCATTGCTCCCGGCAGAAGCACGCGGAACACGAACGTGCGGCGTTTCAGGTGGAGCATCCGGGCGGAATCCAGCATCGTCTCCGGGATGTTCACCACGCCGGAGATCGTGCTGACGAAGACCGGCCAGAACGCGCCGGACCAGATGATGAAGACGGACGCCGCGCTGAAGCTCGGGAGCAGGGCGATCGCGTACGGGATGTAGACGATCGGGGGGATCGCGCTCAGCACCTTGCTGAACGGCTCGAACGCGTTGCGGAGGCGTTCGGAGCCGCCGACCAGCAGTCCGCCGGGGATGGCGGTTGCGAGCGCCAGCGCATACGCCGTGCCGAGCAGGTAGAGCGAGGAAAACATGCCGCTCACCATCTCCTTCAGCTCGCTGAAGAAGAGCCGAATGACCTCGTTCGGCGTCGGGAAGAGCACCGGGTCGAGGAGACGGAAGTTGGATGCCGCCGCCTGCCAGACGAGCAGGAAGACCGTCAGAACGGCCGTCACGTCCAGGATGGCGGTGCGCCGTTCCTTGCTCCAGACGAACAGGAGCCGGACGAGCCCGGCGGCGGGGATCAGCGCCCCGGCCGCGGCGGCGTACCAGTCATGCCGGTACAGAGCCGCGGCTTCGAGGAGCAGGATCGTGATTGCGAGCAATGTTTTCAAGGTTCCGCCTGCGGAATTCGAACGGGGAAGCGTGTTGATGCTGAAAGTTCGTCCCTCAGTTGTTCGCCTTGAAGAAGGCGTCCATTTCTTTGAAGATGGGGTCGTCCGGATAGCGTTTCAGAACTTCGTCGAGCGCTTCGCGGTAGATGGTCGTGTCGATATGCTTGTTGATGTCCTCGTCCGTCTTCGGGAGGTAGTCGATCTCCTTCATCGTGTTCCAGAAATCGAGCGTGCCCTTCTTCAGCGGGTCGGGGTTGGACTCGAAGGTCTTGTTCGTGTAGGTGTCCGCCTTGATCAGGTCCTCGTCCAGCTTCAGCGCCTTCGCGAAGATCTTCACGGTCTCCTCCGGGTTTTCACGATAGAACTTGTACGCGCGGATCTCGGCGATGAGGTAACGGCGGTAGACGTCGCGTTTCTGCTTCACGTCGGGCGTGTTGGCGATCAGGCGGCAGCAGGTGTAGCCCGGCTGGAAGTCCGCGATGTAGTTGGAGACGACCAGGCCGTATTTCTGGTTTGCGAGGGAGAAATGCGGACTGAAGACGATGCCGGCGTCGACCGCGCCCTTGCGGACGGCTTCCACCACGGCGCTCTGCCCGCCGAACTCGACGATCTGCAGGTCCTTGTACGGGTCGATGCCCGCTTTCTTCAGGGCGCCGCGGAAGATGACGTCGCCGGTGGAGAGCTTGCCGAGTCCGACCTTCTTTCCCTTGAAATTGGAAAGGTCCTTGAACTTGTCGGCGTTCTCCGGCTTGACGATGATCGCCTGTCCGCCGATCATCATGCCGCCGAAAATCGTGAAGTCGGTCCCCTGCGCGATGAAGAGCAGCGGAGCGGCGGTGCCGAACGTGCCGACGTCGAGTTTCTTCGCCTTCACGGCGGAGCAGCCCTCGGCGGTCGTGGCGAACTGGAACATGCTCGCGTCGATGCCTTCCTCGGCGAAGAAGCCTTTTTCCTTCGCGATGAAGTGCAGGCCGTGCGCGGGTTCGGCGAGGTAGCCCACGCGGACTTTATCCGCGCCGGACGCAATGGCGCATCCGGCGGCGAGTATGGAAAAGAGAAGGTGTTTGACGGTCATAATTCGGGTTCCTTTCTTTGCTGTTTTGAGCGTGGAAAATCAATCGTTTCCGGTGTTTTCGGCATTTTCCGCCTTGTCGACCTTGTCGCCTTCGAACTCGTCGTCGCTGTCAAGAAGCAGCTGCTGGAATCCGAGGTTGGTGATCGGACTTTCCGCGGCCGCCGAAACCTTGTCGACGACCTGGGAGATGTCGTTGCGGACGGCTTCCGGCGCGGCGTCGAACGGTCCGGAAAGCTCGGCGCGGGCGATCAGAACGAGCTCGGAGGTGCGCGTCGTCTCCGTTTCGGAGGAGAACGCCCAGCCGAGGACCGGGATGTCCTTCAGGAACGGGATGCCGGAGACGCTGCGGATCACGTTGGTGCGCTTGATGCCGCCGATCACGAAATCCTTTCCCTCGTTTCCGACCTGGATTTCGGTCTCGAACGCCGACTTGTTCAGGCGCGGGGTGCCGTCGCTGTTCCAGCCGAGCAGGCTCGTGCCGGAGACTTTGATCGGCAGGATGGAGGCTTTCCCGGTGACGACGGGGGTCACGTCCAGATCGAACCGGAAACCGTTGGCGGCCTCCGTGGTCTGGGTGTTGCCGTGGTGAACGGCGAGATTCGCCTCGCCGGGCAGTTTCTCGTGCGCGCCGGGGATCTTGTCGTTGAGCGTGGTGTCCTTGATGGGCGTCTGCTTCTCGTAGAAGAGCCCGGTCCCGACCGAGACGGTCGACTGGCGGCGGTTCTTCGCCACGATCACGCCCTGCGTCACGACCTTTGCGCGTCCGGTGGAGGTCAGGAAATCGAAGTATTCCGAGTTCCACTTCGGATTGAAGTTGAAGAAGTCGGTGCGGCTGGAGTGGGAGCCGTCGATGCCGCCCGCGAACGTGCTTGCCCAGTTGTTACGGTAGCGCCCGCCGGCGGAGAAGAAGTCCACGCCGTCATTGTTCTTCCAGCTCTGGAAGTCCACGCCGAGCCTGTCGTCGTTTTCCGTGCTGAGTTCGATCAGCTGGTATTCGAGGCGGATTTCGGGCATCGGACGGTCATACTGCTCCAGCTGTTCCCGGATGCTGGCGAGACTCCAGTTCGGAGCGGCGATGAACAGCGCGTTCAGGCCGCCGTCCACCGTAAGCGCGTCCGTGCCGCCGGTGAACGACACCGTATCGCCGCGTGCGGCGGCGCCGACGTTCAGCACCATTTCCTTCAGGTTCGCCGCGGCGTTCACTTTCGGGAAGTAGATGAACTTCGGGCGGCCGCTGGAATACCCGATGCCAGGCTGGTCCAGGCGTTCGATGATCTCGTCGATGCTTTCGCCGTTGCCGGTCTTCTCGAAACGGTAGTCCTCGGCGGACACCAGCAGGACGCCGCGCCCGTCGTTGAACTCCACCGCGTCGACCTGGACCGGGTTGCCGCCGACTTTCGTGCCCTGCACCACGCTCAGCAGATAGCCGCGGAGCGCGTACGGCTCGGCGTGCTTCAGCGTGTAGAGCTTCGTGATGACGAACGGGTCGGTGTTGGACCGGACGAACCGGATCGCCTGTTCGGATTCCTTCACGTCCACGCGCAGCTGCGTCTGGACCGTGGTGCTGCCGTACCCGGCGCTCGGGATGTTCGCGTCGGCCTTGACGCTGCCGGGGATCGGATGCGGGATGAGGTCGATATCTTCAGCGAACGCGGGGACGGCCGCCGCCGCGAGTATCGCAATAAGGGTCTTGAAGTTGTTCATGGCTCATGTTCCTTTCATGGCTTAGAGGTTGGACGCCACTTCGCGGCTGACCGGGACGGGCGTTTCTCCGTTCGGATGCACCAGGTTCGCTTCGCCGGTCACGATGATGTAAGTCTTTTCCTTGATGGTGGTCGTGGTGCCGAAGAGGTATTTCAGCACGGGGATCCGCACGAGGAACGGGATGCCGACGGTCTGCTCGACGTCCTGTTCGCGGACGTAGGTGGCGAGCAGTTTTTCGGTCTTGAATCCGAGCGTGAGTTCGCCGGAAACGCTGCTGGTGTTGCCGAGCTCGTCGCCGCGGTTGCTGCGCTCGGTCACGGTCTCGGAAAGCAGATTGTAGGCGAAGACCACGCCGCCGTTGTCCGCCGCGTAGAACTCCTCGGTCGACGGGATCTGTCCGTTCGCGGCGACGTCCTCCTGCGACGCGCCGAAGCAGATCACCGGATTGATGACCGAGAGCGTCAGTCTGCTGTCCGCGCCCTTCACGATGTGCGTGCGGTCGTCGGAATCCTTCTTGATGTTCTCATAGCCGGGCGTGAGCGTGGCGGTGTAGACTTTCGGCAGATGCGAGTTCAGCGCGGCGGTATCGTAGACCGGCGTGTTCACGAACGTGAGGTCGGCATGTGCCGCGAGTTTCGCGTTGCCGGACTGCTGGAGCACGCGGACGAAGCTGAGGTCGAACTGCGGAGCGGTGAAGAACGCCCCGTAGCCCCACGAGGTGGAGAAGTGCTTGGTCAGGTCGGCGAATTTCGCCGCGCCGCTGATCAGCTTCAGCACGGACTCGCTGGAGAACACCTTTCCGGCGTTGTATCCGGCGGAGAAGAGGTCCAGGCCGGGGCCGTTTTTCCAGGCGAGGTAGTCCAGCCCGACGTCGCGCAGGTCGCTTTCGCGGATCTCGTAGTAGTTGAGGCGCAGATTGACCTGCGGCACGGGACGGTCGAGGTACTTGACCCACGCGAGGATCGCTTTCGCGGCCTGCTCGTCGTCCTTCCAGTAGATCGTGTTCGTGTCCTTGTTCAGGTAGGCGCGGCCTTCCAGCGTCTTGATCGTGCCTTCGTTGACGAGGCGCACGATGTCGTCCGCGGCGCGGTAGTTCGGCGTGTACGTGATCTTCGTGACGCCGGTGCCCTTGATGATGGAGCCGTTTTCCTCCTTGCCCGGCTGGTCAAGCCCGGCGACCAGTTCGTCCACGTACGGGATGAAGTCCTCGCCGGTCGAAACGAGGATCATCTGCCTCTTTTCCTTCGAGTAGTTCACCCGGTCGACTTTGGACGCTGCGCTGTAGCGCTTGACCGCCGCCTCGATGAACGGGCGGATGTCGGTCGCCTTCAGGTGCTTGAGTTCGTACACCTTGCTGACGATGTTGACCTGGCCGTCGTCCTGCAGGAGACGGATGGTCCGGATTTCCTGGTCTTCCGGCGCCTGGCCGTGCAGGAACGGCGCACTTGCGATGCCTGCCGTCAGGAGGGCGGCGAGAATATGTTTTCTGTTGTTCATGGTTATTTTCCTTTGTGATGTCGGATTGAAATAATGTAGGGTAAATGGTGCGTTATTCCGCGGCAAAACACGTACAACATCGCATTCGGAAGACCATGGATTCCTGGAACACGGAGGGACGGGTTCTTTCGGGGGAGACGGGGGTGGTTCTTGCTTCTTTGATGGGTTCTCCTTAAACCGGGTTGTCCTTGTTTATACACTACCGATATAGTAATGTATCTTTCAAACAAAAAACGGAATCGAATTCCGTTCACGACGAGATTAATATACACCCAAAAACGAGGTTTGTCAAGTAAAATCACAACAAAAATAGTAGATTTTTATAAAAAAGTTTCTTCCTCACCTCAAAACAGGATAAAACGTACCGGGAATTCAGCCGGATCAAGCAGGATGACGACTGGTCACGGTTTCCCGGCGAAATGAGGCGGATCGCCGCGATGTCCCCAGTCGATTGTTTCGCCGATCGCGAGGACGCGCCAGTTCAGGCAGTTCCGGCATTTCGCCGAATTCTCGTCCAGACACGGCTTGTTCTCGTAGAGCTGGTAACTGCGGCGGTATTCCGTGTCCGTGACGTTCGGCATGAGCACGTTCGCGCCCGCGAGGAGTCCCTGTTCGCGCCCCCGGTCGTCCAGCGCCTGAAGCGCGGTCGTCGCCGCGATGTTCACGTCGTGCAGATACAGCCGCGTGACGGCGATCATTTTCAGCCCGAGCTTGAGCTGCGCCGCCGCGTATGCGTCCGTGAGTTCGATGCCGCGTCCCATCGGGGTGTCCGCGTGCGGCAGATACGGCCCCATGCCGATCATGTCCAGGTCCATGGCGTGGTAAAACTCGATATCGTGCGCGAGGTCGTCCAGCGTCTGTCCCGGCAAGCCGGTCATCACGCCGCTTCCGGTCTGGTAGCCGAGGCGTTTCAGCACGCGCAGGCACTCCGCGCGCCGTTCGAACGAGTGGTCCGCGGGATGCAGCCGGGCGTACAGCTCCGGCACGGAGCTTTCGATCCGCAGGAGATAACGGTGCGCTCCGGCGTCCCGCCAGCGGCGGTAGACCTCCTCCGTCTGCTCGCCCAGACTGAGCGTGATCCCGAATTTGTCGCCGCCGAACTCGCGGATGCGTTTCAGGATGCGTTCGATGTACTCCGTGTGCCGGTCGGATTCGAGCTCGCCGGACTGGAGCACCAGCGAACCGTAGTCCTGCTCGAAACACCAGCGCGCCATGCGGACCACGTCGTCCTCGCTCAGCTGATAGCGTTTCACGTTCGGGTTGCTCCGGCGGATGCCGCAGTAATAGCAGTCCTTCGCGCAGACGTTTCCCATTTCAATAATACCGCGCATGGCGACTTTTTTGCCGACATAACGGCATTTGAGCTGATAGGCGGCGGAAAAGAGTTCATCCGTGTCCTCAAGGGAGAGCAGCGACAAGATCTCCCCGTGCGACAGGCTGTACGGCGTCCGCAGCGCTTTTTCGATTCGCGCGTCCATGCTCACTTCGCCTCCGTGATGATCCCGCCGCCCAGGACCTCGTCGTCCCGGTACAGGACCGCGGACTGGCCTTTCGCCGCCGCGAACACGCCGTCCGGGAACTCCAGCGAGCCGGCATGATAAACCGCCGGAACAAGGTTCGACGCCGACCTCACTTTCGCCTGGACTTCGCCGTCGGGTTCCGACGTGATCCACGAGCAGTCGGCGAGCTTCAGTTCGTGCTGAACCGTGTCCGACTGGCAGCCGACCACGACTTCGTTCCGGCAGGCGTTCACCTCGAGCACATACAGCGGATGCTTCGCCGCGATCCCGAGTCCCTTTCTCTGCCCGACCGTGTAGTTCCAGAATCCATCGTGCGTGCCGAGGACGTTTCCGGCTGTGTCCACGATATTGCCCGGACGAGGCGACGCGTTCAGCAGCTCCACGTGGTCGCCGCTGTAGAAATCCTGGCTGTCCGGCTTGTCCTTCACGCTCAGGCCGTATGCCTCGGCGAGCTCGCGCACCTGCGTCTTGCGGTAATCCCCCAGCGGGAACATCATCTGCTTCAGCTGAGCTTGTTTCAGGCGGTACAGGAAATACGACTGGTCCTTCTTTTCGTCCGCGCCGCGCAGCAGATGAAACACGCCATTTTCCGCGCAGATCCGGGCGTAATGCCCCGTGGCGAACCGGTCGAACGCGATTCCGGACTTCCGCGCCATTTGGGGCAGGACGCCGAACTTCATCAGGGCGTTGCATCGCACGCACGGATTGGGCGTGCGCCCGGCGAGGTACTCCGAACGGAAATACTCCAGCACGACCGCCTCGTATTCGTCCGCGCAGTCGAACACATGATACTCGATCCTGAGCTTGCGGCACAGCGCCTCCGAGGCGGCGATGTCCTCCGCTTCGCCCGGACCGAAACACGCGTCGCGTTCGCCGCCGCGGTAGCGCCCCTCGCGCCAGAGCTTCATCGTGACGCCGATCACCGTGTGGCCCTGTTCGCTGAGCATGGCGGCCGCGACCGAGGAATCCACGCCGCCCGAGAGTCCGACCGCGACGATCACGGCAGCGCCTCCAGCATCCGGTCGATCGGAGCTTTCGCGGCGCGTCGGACGTCTTCCGGCAGTTCGATTTCAGGCGTCATGTCGCGCAGGCAGAACAGCACGTCTTCGAGCGTGATCTTCTTCATGTTCGGGCAGACCACGCCGGGCTCCAGCGGATAGAACGTCTTGTCCGGGTTTTCCTTTTGCATCCGGTGCAGGATGCCGCACTCCGTCCCGATGATGAACGCGCGGTGCGCGGATTCGCGCACGAATTTCAGCATTCCGCCCGTGGAGAGCGCCTGATCCGCGAGTCTGACCACGGCGGGGAGGCATTCGGGGTGGACGAGCACAAGCGCGCCCGGATGCTTCTCCTTCGCCGCGAGGATGTGTTCCGGCATGATCCGGTTGTGCGTGGGACAGTACCCCGGCCACAAATCCATGTGCCGGTTCAGCTTGGTATTGAGGTTGGACCCGAGGTTGGCGTCCGGCAGGAACAGTATCTTCTGTTCGGGCGGAAGCGAGGCGATCAGCTTCTCCGCGTTGCCGCTGGTGCAGCAGAGATCGACCGCGGTCTTCGTCGCGGCGGTCGTGTTCACGTACGCCACGACCAGCGTGCCGGGGTGTTTTTCCCTGTATTCCTCGACCTCGCGCGGCTCCGCCATATCCGCCATCGGGCACCCGGAATGCGGATTCGGATGCAATACGACGGACTCCGGCGAGAGGATCTTCGCCGTCTCCGCCATGAAGCGCACGCCGCAGAAGACGATCACCGGGGCGCGGCACTCCGCCGCCTTCCGCGACAGCTCCAGCGAATCCCCGACGAAATCCGCGATGTCCTGGATCTCCGGCCGCGTGTAGTTGTGCGCCAGGATGACGGCGTTCCGCTGCCGTTTCAGCCCTGTGATCTCTTCTTCCAACGTCATATTTGATGCTCCTGCAGTTGTTTGAAATACGGAAATTCCGCGTGAATTGCGGAGAATAATATACTTCAACAGGCATGGATTTCAAACAAAAAGACAACAAAAATGGTAGATTTTTATTCTGCGATCGTTTTTTTACTGCCGAAGAGAATCGACCGAATGAATTATATCGCCGTTATGGCGTTTCGCTCACGGCGGCCTCAGAGAGCCTGAATCCGGTTTTTCCCGTTCACAATGCGTCCTTACGGACGCCGGGCGATGATCGCGGCGTACGACGGCTTCTTCCGGTGGATCGACACGTCGCGGAAGCCAGCTTGCTCCAGAAACTCTTTCAGCTGCTCCGGAGAGTACGGCGTCATGCCCTCGACGACGCGCGTCCAGACGGAATCGGCGGACGTGACCTCGATGAGGATCGCGAACAGCCCGCCCGGCTTCAAAACGCGTTTCATCTCCCCGAGGCATCGGGGCAGGGCGGGCCAGAAATAGACCGTCTCCACCGCCGTCACCAGGTCGAATGTCCCGTCGGCATAGGGAAGCTCCGCGGCAGTGCCCTGTCTCACGAATACACGAGAATTGAGCAGCGCGGCGTTCACTTTCTTCGCTTTCGCCACGCTTTCGTCGGAGATGTCGATGCCGTGCACGACGGCGCCTTTGCTCCGTTTGAGCAGGCGCTGAAGCGTGCGTCCGCCTCCGCAGCCCACGTCGAGGACCGTCCATCCGTCCCGGAACGGAACGCACCCCAGTCCCCAGTTCGTCAGCGGCGCGTGCCCGAAGTTCATCATCGCGAGCATCAGGCGTCCCGTCGCGCCGCGCGGATGCGCGCAGTTCGTGAACAGTTTTGTCAGCAGGGATTTTCCGCGTTCGTTTCCCATCGTATCATTCTCCCGTTTTTTCTTTTCAAATTCAAATACGGCTTGAATCCGCCGGATCATCCTGCATTATGACAGCGTTTTCGGCTTTTTGCGGGACCGGACCCAGATGTTTTCGGCAAGCGAGGTCGGCACATCGAACGTGCCGCCCGATACGGTCACGCGGACGGCGGACCGGTCGAGCGAGAATCCCTCCACGGTCATCTCATCGCCCGATTTGAGCGGGATTTCCGCGTTCTGTCCGATATTGCGCCCGAATTTCTCCGCAACGGCCTTTTCGCCGGGGACGCACTCGGACAGGACCTTGAGCTCGGGCCGTGCCAGCGCCTCGGTCAGGTAGACCTGCAACGCGCGTGCGTCGGTGCGCTTGCCGATGGCTTCGGAGAACAGCACGAACCTGCGAATGGTGTCCGCGTCCACGATGTGCTCCAGACGGCACGCCGTTTCCGACGCCTTGTCCTGCGGCAGGCCGAGGATTTCGGAAAAGAACCGTTTCAGGATGCCGTGCCGGCGGATCACGTCGCGGGCGATCAGGCGTCCCTTCGCCGTGAGCTGCACGGGATAATGCGTGTTGTACACGATGCACCCCATTTTTTCGAGCTGGCGGAGGGCGCCGGATACGGACGGCATCTTCACATTCAGCTTCGCCGCGATCTCCTTGGCGTGGGCGTGTCCCTCGACCTCGATCAGCTCCGCGATCGCTTCGAGGTAGTCTTCCAGGCTTTCCGTCAACTGCTGCTTCGCACTCATCGTCTTTTCCCTTTTTTTGATTGCTTGAAGTCATGCCCCGCCGCCCCCGGAAAGAGACGGCGGAGCGAAAATGTATTTTGCTTTTTTTACGTCATGCCTGCGCGGGCTCGGCCGGAGCCGAAGTCGCTTCCGCGGCGGCCTGCTTCGCCGCCAGTTCGCGTTCGGCGATCAGGTCCTCGATGCGTTCCTTGAGCGTCGCGAGGTCCTCGATGTTCATGGATTCGATCGGCTGCTTGTCGCTGACGGGGATGTCGAGCCCGTGCGAACGCAGGAATTCGTTGATCTTGTCCTGGTTCTTCTGGTAGAGATAGAACCCGACTGCCGCCACGCCGACGCCGACTGCCGCGCCGACCAGATGTTCCGATGTGATAGCCATTTTGTAGCTCCTTCTTGGGATTTGGTTTGAGGGGATTGGTTTTATTGTTGCGGAACAGTTTCCCGAGGAGACCGTTCCGCGTTGCGTTTTTTTCAGGTCATGTGTGCTTCATCGGTTCGTGCATGTCGTAGAAGAAGATTCGCAGGGAGTTCCCGACGACGAGGATGGTGCTGGCGTTGTGCATGACGGCGCCGGCGATGACGGGGAGGACGCCGAGCCCGCCGAAGAGCAGTCCGGCGGTGTTGATGCCGATCGACACGATGAAGTTCTGCTTGATGATGTTCATGGTGTGGTGCGCCAGGCCGTAGACGCCGGACAGCATGAGGGCGTTGTCGCCCGCGATGGTAATGTCGGCGGCCTCCATGGCGACGTCCGTGCGTGTCTTGCCGAGCGCGACGCCGACGTCGGCGTAGGCGAGTCCCGGCGCGTCGTTGATGCCGTCGCCGACCATCACGACCTTGCTGCCGCGCGACTGGAGCCGGAGCACGGCCCGCGCCTTGTCCTCGGGGAGCAGTTCGGATTCGAAGCTGTCGAGCCCGAGCCTGTGCGCCACCACGTCCGCCTGCTGTTCCAGGTCGCCGGTCAGCAGGACGATGTCGTCGACGCCCGCGTAACGGAGCCTGTTCAGCGCCTTTTTCATGTTTTCGCGGAGCGGATCGCGGATCCCGATCAGCCCGATGATCTCGTCGTCGCGCGCCACGAAGATGACGCTTTCGCCGTTGGCGAAGAGCTTCGACGCCTGGTCCCGCATCGGGTGCGTATGGATGCCGCATTCGTTGAGGAAGCGCTTGCTGCCCACGCGGATGCAGTGGCCGTCCACGTCCGTGTAGACGCCGCGTCCGACGACGGTCTGTATTTCCGTGTGGAGCGGGATGGAGCCGCCGGAGATCTGGAGGTGCGAGAGGATGGCGGCCGCCATCGGGTGCTTGGACGTCTCTTCGGCGGCCGCGGCGTACCGGATGACGTCGATGCGCGAATAGCGTTCCGAGACGGTCATGACGCTTTCCACGCGCGGCTTGCCCTCGGTGAGCGTCCCGGTCTTGTCCAGGATCAGCGTGTCGGCCTCGGTCAGCGCCTCGATGGAGCCGCCGCCCTTGATGAGGACGCCTTCGCGCGCGGCAGTGCTGATCGCGGCGGACAGCGCCGCCGCCGTGGACAGTCGGATGCCGCAGGAATAGTCGATGATGAGCATGTTCAGCGCGCGTCCGATGTCGCGGGTCGCCATGTAGACGACGCCCGCGAGCAGGATGTTGACGGGCACCAGCGCCGAGGAGAATTTGTCGGCGTAGGTCTGAATGGCGGCCTTCTTCCCGGCGGCGTCCTCGACCATGTGGATGATCCGCGAAACGGCGGTCTGGTCGCCCACGGACTCCACGCGCGCCGTGACCGTGCCTTCCACGACCACGGTCCCGGCGAAGATCTTGCCGCCTTTTTCGCGCAGGACGGACTCGAACTCGCCGGTGATCGGCGCCTGGTTGATCGTCGCGCGGCCGGACAGGATGACGCCGTCCGCGCAGATCTTCTCGCCCGTGTGGATCACGATCAGGTCGTTCTTCCTGAGCTCGGAGACGTGGATGCGTTCCAGCGGCGAGTCCGGCTCGTCCGACTTCAGCCGCCACACCTCCTCGTGGTTGTCCACGGAGAGCATGTCCCGGATCGCGTTTCGCGTGCGGTCCATCGTGTAGACGGTCATCGCCTCGGCGGCGTCGTGCAGAAGCAGCACGGTCAGCGCCGAGGCGCTCTTGCCCGCCAGGACGCTCGAAAGCACCGCCATCGCGCTCAAAGTGTCGGCGTTCGGCAGGAACGTCTTCCGCAGTGCGCGGAGGCCGCTTTTGAACAGGGGGAACGCCAGGAGCAGCGCGCCGAATCCGGTCATGCCGAAGATGCGCCCCGTGATCGTGGCGGGGACCGCCGCGCGGGAAATCCACGAGGTCAGAAGCAGGCCGCCCGCGCTGATGCTCCGCATGAGCATGGTCTGAAGCCCTTCCTCGTGCAGGTCGCGTTCCTGCACCGTCAGCAGGTTGCGTTCCTCGCGCTCCTGCTGAAGCGCGTTCAGCGAGTGCATCCCGATGATGTGCTCCACGGACTCCAGCAGCGCCTCGTCATTCGTGCGCTCCGGGTCGTAGTAGAGGATGACGGACGATGCGGCGCAGTTCATGCGCAGGGACTGCACGCCGCGCAGTTCGGAGAAATGCGCCTCCAGGTCGTCCTGTTCCTGCCTGAGATACCGCACGGCGCGGCAGGTGATCCGTACACGTCCGCGCATCCTGTGCGCGAAGCCGCATTTCAGGAGCGGGCGTTTCCGATTGTTTGTGAAAACCATGATCTCTCCTTTTTCGAAACGAGGGAAAATTCCCTCGAAATATGCTCTTTGTTCCGGTTATTCGAGGTAGTCGCGCCAGACGCGTTCGAGAATGTCTGCGATGGCTCCCGGCGCGACCATTTCCGGGCGGTCGGCTTTGCGGAAATACTCCATAAGGGACGCCCATGCTTCGTTCAGACGGTCCAGGATGACCTGTTCCGAGGTCGCCCGGACGTCATAGGTCAGCAGCAGGTTCCCGGTCAGGACGTTCAGCGAAGCGGACTGCACGCCCGGCAGGCGCAGGATCTCGTCCTGCAGCGGCCGCATGTACTCCTTCGCCAGTTCGGGATACTGCCGGACGCCGTAGATCTGCACGCGGAGCCTGCCCGGCAGGCTGTGCACGGGCCTGATCTTTTTCACGCAGGAGAGCCACAGGCGAAACAGCGGATCGTTCAACATAGGCGGAACTCCGTTTCCCGTTCAGCGGTCGATCGCCTGGAACAGCCACCAGACGACGCTCAGCGGATTGAACGCGGAGGAACCGCGTCCGAGCAGTCCCCGGATCAGGACGACGAGCAGGAGCAGCGTCATCGCGGAGCGCAGGTCGACGAATCCGTGCGTGTTGCGGAGCAGAGCCTGGTCCAGCGCGAACCGGATATTCTTCACGCCGGTGCCGAGCACGGACTGATGCGCGCGGCGCAGCTGTTCGAACTCGAAGCAATGCGTCGCGGCGGACACGATCACCATCGGCGTCAGGACCGCCGGATTATAGAGGATCAGGACCGTGCCGAGGAAAACGTTGACGGAGACCTGTTCGATCCCCTCGAGCCCGGCGAGACGGCGGCGGAAGAGTTCGGCCTCCGCCACCCTGTGGCGCAGGCTCGGAATGCGCAGGCGGATGCGGCCGGGCATGGCGTGCACCAGCTCCAGGACGCCGGAAAATGACGGGATGCTCAACTGTTCGCGGTACGCGGACAGCAGCTCCTTCAGCGCGGAGTTCCCGCGCGGGCAGTTCAGAGATTTCATTCTCGACCCTTTTGTTTGTTTCGCGGCACGACAGGCGGACGCGCCCCGCCGGAACAGAATTACCCTCACGGCTGAAGCTGGGGCGAAAATGCGTTGGCCGGCCTCCCGCCGGTCGATCCCTTTTCCCTCAATCTCTGTTTTTCTGCCGTTTCTGTCCCCGGAAGCACATCATGCCCGGCGAAACCGGATGTTTGTTCTCCTTTTTCTGCAAACAATATAGCATATTTTTTCGAAAAAACAATCCTTTCGCGCAAACTTTTTTGAAGAGAACCGTCATCCTTCCGTTTTCGGGTACCTCTAATAATTCGAACGGATGGATTTTCAGCAGACAGGCAAACAGGACGATGCCGGAAAAATCGAGCATGGCTACCTGAAGGTAACCAGCGAGATTTTTCCTAATCGGAATATGCCTGGATGCGAAAAGCCGCCGGAATCTAATTGGTAGAGGTGCCCTTCCGTTCGCACTCCGCGTACATCATCGTGATCCGGGCGGAGAGTTCCTTCGAGAAGACGACGCGCCAGCCGTGGGCATCCAGCCAGTCAAGATATTCTTTCCCCGTCCACTGATGCTCGAACCGGATCCCCGCCAGTTTCAGCACGCCCGACCAGAACCGCCCCCCCCGAATCCGGTCCCGTGGTTCACGAAATTCGGCGCGATCAGGATGCCGCCCGGACGCAGGACGCGGCCGATCTCCCGCAGCGCCTTTTCCGGGTCCGGCATCACATGCAGGGCGTTGGCGATCAGGACCGCGTCGAATGAATCGTCTCCGTACGGCAGCGTCGTCGCGTCCGCGACCTCGTAGCGCAGATTGCCCGGACATTCCCGTTTTTTCGCCTCGACGATCATCTTTTCGGAGTAGTCCGTCGCGATCATCCGCGCCGCCGCCGACGCCACATGCCGCGCCAGCAGTCCGGGCCCCGTCGCGATCTCCAGCACTTCCTTGCCGCGGACGGCCGTGCGGATGCGTTCGTACAGGTATTGATAGGTCCTGCGTTCCGGGCGCATGGCAAGCTCATACACAGGCGCATAAATGTCCCATATTTTTTTCGTCATGGCTTTTCCTCAAAAAACTCGTTTTCCCGTTCGCCGCCCCTCAGGAAGCGCATGATCTCCCGGCGGAAGCGTTCCGGGAACATCAGAACAAGTTCAGCATGGGCAAGCCCCTTGAACTCCCTCGGCACGGTCTGAGGGAACGCTCCGCGGACGTATGCCAGATCGTTCTTCCGGGCTTTCCTCTCCTCCCCGCCGTACCAGTATTCGATCCGCGTGTCAATGCGCGGCGCAGGATCCGGCATGTCATAGTTGTTCGCGGACCAGAAGACGTTGTAGATGGTCTTCGCGGAATAATGCTTCTTTTCGAACTCGAAGATCTTCCTGTAATGCGCTTCCGGGTCCTCGCCCACGGGTGTCCAGCGTTCCGGCGGCGCCAGTTTTTTCATCAGCCAAAGACATTTGACCGCCGGAAACATGAACAGGAAATCCCGGAGCGCGATCAGGCGGCAGATCCAGCCCGGGTACGGATACGGCGTGATGCCCGCGTCGATGACGGCTTTTCCGACCGGGATGTCCTGCGCGGCAAGCAACCGGAGCACGCACGCGCCGCCCATGGAAACGCCGTACGCGGCATCCAGACGCCGGACGCCGTGTCCCCTCAGCCAGCGGGCGGCGTCCTCCACGGTCTTTTCGATGGAGACGAAGTCCGTGCCCAGTTCGTCGTGTCCGTTCGGCATGAACAGGAAAACGTGGTATTGTTCCGCGACGGCTTCGGCGGATTTCCGGAACGCCCGCCACGGTTCCGCCGTGCAGGGGAACATGGCGAACGTTTCTGCGTGTCCGGTTCCGAATTCGTGGACCTTCATGCCGGAGCGCTCCTCATTTTCGGCATCGGAAGATGCCCTCGGCGTTGACCGTGCGGACGCTGACCTCGCCGTACAGGCCGCGCAGGCGCGATTCCAGGCTTGTTTTCGTCTCGAACGGCGGCGTGAAGAACCCCTTCCGCACATAGAAGCGCCGGACGAAGAAATCCGTGCGCGGGAACTCGCCCGCGACGTAGAAGCAGCCACAGAAGATCCCGCCCCGTTTCAGCACGCGGCAGGTCTCCCGGAACGCGGCGTCCTTGTCCGGGAACGCGTGAAATCCGTTCAGGGAAAGGACGATGTCGAACTCTTCATCCCCGAAGGGCAGTCTGCCCACGTCGCCCTGCATGAACGTCACGTTGGCGAGCTTCATCTCCTCCGCCCGCCGTTCGGCGAGCCGCATCATGTCCGCGGAATAGTCCAGACAGGTGATTTCGGCGTCCGGCATGGCGCGGTAGAGCGGCATCGTGAGGATGCCGGTCCCGACGGGGACCTCAAGCAGCCTGCCGGCGAATCCGTCCGGGACCGGCGACAGAGCGTCGTCGCTCCATTTCGCGGCGAGCTCCCTGTTCAGGCCCCAAACCAGACTGTCGACCAGCTTCCCGGTCAGCGTGGACCGCGTGATGATCCCGTCGTACAGATTGCCGGATCTGCCCAGCTGCCTGTATGTCGCCCGAATCGCGTCGTGCCTGTCCGTCGCCGTCTTCATCTTCCACGTCCTATTTCGTCCCGGTCAGAAGCGTCGAATGCGTGAGGAAGAGAAGGATCGCCTCCCGCCTCGTGATGAACTTGCCGTTTGCCGTGTCGACGATCCGCACCTCCCGGTAGCCCATGTCACGCAGTCTCTGCGCGAAGTCTTCGAGGTCGCCGTAGATCCAGCGCGGCATGAAATCGTGGATGACGAACGTGCCGCCCTTCTTCAGCGTCCGCAGGGTCTCCAGCACAAGGTCCTGCCGGTCCGACCCGTAGATGTCGTGGTAGACATAGTTGCTGGTCACGAGGTCGAACGTCTCGTCGGGGAAGCTCAGATGCCGGGCGTCGCCCTGCTGAAAAACGACGTTCGGGGTGTTTTCCAGGAATGCGTTGCTCTCGCAGAGCATCTTGCTGAACGACGCATAGGTCTTTCCCCAGTAATCGACTCCGGTCATGGTCGCGCGCGGGTTCCGTTTGGCGCAGGCGATCGTCAGCGCGCCGCTTCCGCAGCCGACGTCCAGCCCGGCGCCTCCGTCCGGGATATGGACGCAGTCCGCGACGCCGTTGATGATCCGCCGCGAAATCTGCATCCTCCCCGTGTAGGAAAACGCCCGGTAGAGGAACAGCATCCAGCACGAAAAAAGGAAAAGAAGGACCGTTATGCCGAGCAGGATCCCCGCCAGTGCGGAGCTCGCCCCGGACGGACGCGCATAGAAAGCCAGTCCCGACAGCAGGAGGAGCACGGCGACGCCTCCGAACATCCCCTGCAGCATCCCGAGCGGCACCCAGTTTTTGTAATCCGGTCTCATGTTCACTCCTTTTTTTTGAACCGATGTTTGCGACATCCCTTTTCACGGAAAAATATAGCATTCTTTTCCTGAAAAACAACCCGGAGGATGAAAAATAGTCCTGCACAGCGAAAACAAAACATTACCGGACAGGTCGTCTTGACTTTTCCGCCGGGAAATGCTATAGTATTTTATCATGATTCTGCCCGGTGCGGCAACAAAACAGTCCAGTCGAAAGGGAGGCGTACAAAGACTGTCATGAAACGCGTGTATCTGTTAAAGGGGCTGGCGTGCCCGAACTGCTCGGCGATGATCGAAAAAGACGCGGGCGAATTGAACGGGGTGCATGCTTCGTCCGTCAACCTGATGAAGCAGACGCTCACGGTCGAATCCGATGATCCGGCGGAATTTCTGCTGAAGAACATAACGGAGATCGTCCATAATCACGAGCCGGATGTGGAAGTCTCCGAACTGAACCCGGATGAGCACGCCTCCGCCGGCGAAACGGGATCCGGCGACGAGGCGCGGCTCCTGACCGTCCGTCTGGTCATCGGGGCGGTCGTCTGCGGCGTCGGAATTGTGTGCACAGTTTTCCTGCATGCGCCGCTGTACGTCGAGCTCGCGTTCCTCGTCGCAGCCTACCTCATTCTGGGCGGCGACGTCGTGTGTCGGGCGGTCGTCAACATTTCGAAGGGGCGTGTCTTCGATGAACATTTCCTGATGAGCGTGTCCACGATCGGCGCGTTCGTCATCGGGGAGTACCCGGAAGCGGTCGCCGTGATGCTGTTCTACCAGGTCGGGGAGCTTTTCGAGACGCTGGCGGTCAGGCGGTCCGCGCGCTCCATTTCCAGGCTGATGGACCTGCGGCCGGATTCCGCGACCGTCCTGCGGAACGGCGAACGCATCGAAGTCTCCCCTGAAACCGTTTCCGTCGGGGAGACCATCGTCGTGAAGCCCGGCGGAAAGATCCCGCTGGACGGCGTCGTGCTGGAGGGCGATTCCATGCTGGACACGCGCGCCCTGACCGGGGAATCCGTTCCGCGCACGGCGCATCCCGGCGACAC